>JASFPN010000020.1:0-24470 GCA_050115965.1 Candidatus Bathyarchaeota archaeon | reverse complement strand
TCTTTTGTTCCTCCAATTGTTACAGTGGCTATTTATGATTTGGCAATCCCTGCAAATAAGGGAAAGACATTTGGAGTATTTTTTTACATCCATTGGATTAGCCATGGTTTCAGGTCCATTAATCACTAGTTTATTTCTAGGTTTTTTGGTTCTCAACAGTTTTTTTATTTTTTTATCTTTGTTTCCAGCTGCTAGCTTCATTATATATTTAGTTGGAGCAAGAGAAAAGGATTCTCAAATTGAGAAATATGCCGGTATCGATAAAAGTAACTCGCTTTGGCGAGTCTTAAGACATAATCGTGTGTTAGGTTTATGTGTTTGTCGAGTATTATTTTCAATAACATCCTCGATCTTTGCCACAGTCTTTTCAGTTTATGCAAGAGATTTATTGTTATTTACAGAATCAGCTGTCAGTGTCCTGTTTCTTATTAGAGGAGGTGCTAATGCTCTTCTACGTTTGCCTTCCGGTAAAATTTCAGATATTGTTGGACGTCGTACACCAATTTTTTTATCATACATTTTAGTTGTAACTGTTTTCTTCCTGATATCAGAGATCTCTGATTTCATTGGTCTAGCACTAATCATGATGATCTATGGATGCGCTTGGGGTTACGAGTTGCTCCAGAAACAGCGTTATTAAGTGATCTTGTGGATAGTCAAGATATTAGTGTAGGAATAGCCCTTCTACAGACTATGTTTCCTTTAGGTTCCATGATCGGATCACTTCTTGCAGGTTATTTGGCACAGACTATGCTAATTCAGGCCATTTTCCAATTATCAGCAATCTTGTTTATACCAACAATCCTTATCCTGATTAAAATCGATAATAAATAAACTTAGGATGGTTGTTCTTGATTCTCTACTAATTTTTCTATGATTATATTGAAAAGTAGAGCCATTTCGAGGCATGATGGAATACCTGCAAGTACACCTTTTACACTTACTGAATAATAATGTGCAATTTCCTTCGGGAACCCTTTGATTTCTTTAAGCCATTTATAAAAATCATGAATTCTATCCTTTAGCAGTTCGTCACCCTTCTGATTATCAAATCTGTATTCCATTGAGCATTCTTTTATAGACTTCTCAATGCTATTTTTACTGAACTCCTCATACAAATCAAATACTCGTAAGGAACCATTCTGAAGAATGAATTCACTCAATGCTCCCGATAATTCATCAATCCCTGGCTGCATGGACGAACAATTTATTTCTTAGATTATTTTTTTTACGATTTACGACTACTTATTGAAATTCAATATTTTGGATCTATACCATAGTGTTCATTTTTTCTTGTTGAAAAAGCATTGAGTGCAGATGTGGAGGGACTATACGCCCTGTTTCTAGAGCGGATAATGTTATCTTTGCTTTATTTTCTTTTATGTACAAAGTTTATTGTTGCTGAATACAAGTTTTCGAAGTCAGCCTGGTCATGAGCTTGACTAAGGGCCCCCGTATGTGATGGTAGAAAGAACACTCCATCGGTGATTAAGCTAGTATGATATTCAATCTGTTTTTTTCTATCAGCCTTAGACACCCCTCGTGCATCCTTGATTTTCTGTTGTGAAAAATGAACATTGAATAAGGAACCAATCCCTGTAATTTGTGCTGAAATATTGTTACTCTCAAAGATTTCCTTTAATCTTGTTCTAATCTTTTCTCCTGCTTGATTCAACCCTTTTATCAACTGTCCATCTTCCAAAAGCTTTAATGTTTCTAATCCAGCTATCATCGAGATAGGGTTTGCTGAGAATGTTCCCCCATGGAATGAGTAGTGTGGACGTTCATACTCAAGAATATTTATCCTTTCCATAATTTCTTTGTGTCCGCAAAATGCGCCAATCGGAAAACCACCTCCCAAGACCTTTCCAAGGACAGTGATATCCGGTGTGACCCCAAAATATTGTTGACCACCTCCAGGAGCCAGCCTAAATCCGGTGATTACTTCATCAAAAATTAAAAGAATGTCCCTCTTATTGCAAAACTCCTTCAAACCTTTAAGGAATTGTTTATCTACTGGGATACTTCCACCTGCTCCAAGAACAGGTTCGATGACAATTGCAGCTACTTTCTTATCTCGCAATCTCTGGTTGACACCTTCCAGATCATTAAATGGTAAAAGAATTGTATCTTTAAGGGCTCCTGAGGTCAACCCAGCAGATTCTGGAATATCATAAGGAAATTTAACACCTGTATGGAGCGCATCATAACCACCATGCCACCCGCCTTCGAATTTGGCTATTGTGCTTCTTCCAGTATATGTTCTAGCTAACCGAATAGCGTACATATTCGCTTCGGTTCCTGAATTCGTGAATCTTACCATTTCTCCACATGGCACAAGTTCAACAACTTTCTCAGCTAACATAACTTCCAATTTGTGCGAAGTCCCAAAATGGGTTCCTAACTTAAGTTGTTCCTGAACAGGTTTCATTACTCTTTGAGAGCTATGTCCCAGTATCAAAGCTGTATGTCCCAGCCAAAAATCGATGTACTCGTTTCCATCAACGTCAAATAATTTACTACCGATGGCTTTAGAGGTATAGAATGGATAGGGGTTATAGTATCGAATTGAATAGGAAACTCCAGCTGGTAGAACCTTCATCGCCCTTTTGTATAGTATTTCTGATTCGTGTGTTTTTGATTTAAATTCTCTAAGCATTCTCATTGTCTTCCATTTAGATTATATTCACAATCATGTCTAACCTTTAAAATACTGTGTTCGACCTGAATTAGAGTGCAAGAGTATGACATTATTTAGTGCTATGATAGGTTTGCGCATAGGCTATGGAGGAGGGTTAGTTGTTTTTTTACTTGTAGAGTTGATAATTATTCTTTTATTGATTTATTATTTTATTTTCGGTGAAAGTATTTTAAACACCAGAATTGAAACAAAAAAATCTATTATTTTTATTAAAAAGAATGAGGTGTATTTGTGAAAATTGAAAGAGATATGATTATTTCGTTACTGAAAACGACTAAAACAGGGCCAATTTCGTTCGATTTAGTCAAAAAAGTAGCAAGAATACCTTCTTCTGTTGCGCAATCTATAATTATAAGGCTACAAGATAATGGTCTTCTTTATTTGCGGAATAATGTAATTCATCTTAATACACCTAAACGTATCAAACTAGCTATTCGAGCTCTACAATTGGGGGCTGATCTTGAAGAGGTAAGCAGCCATCTTGATTGGAAAGAATTCGAAACATTTGTCTCTTTGGGTTTTAAACATAACGGATACGAGGTAAGACAGAATTTCAGATTTAAACATCTTGGAAAACGATGGGAGATAGATATCCTTGCTAGTAAAGAACTAATACTTGTTTGTGCAGATTGTAAACACTGGAAACATGGGATGCATCGATCTGCAATGAAAAAAATCGTTGATGATCAGATTAAGCGATCTGAAGCTTTAGTAGGGTATTTCTCCTGCTTAAATGAAAGGCCACGATGGAATAAACAGGGGCAACCAATAATTTTTCCTGCAATCATCTCTCTCGGGACAGCAAGAAAAAAATTTATCAGCCGCGTGCCTATCATTCCAGTGCTTAAACTACAGGATTTCCTAAGCCAGCTACCCGCATATATAGACCAGTTGATGCATCTAAAGGGGTAGATTTAACCGATCAATTCCACAGATTTTCCAAAGGCCTGTCCGGGCACGCCTTTTCGAAACCGTACTCTTAACAATCCTTTTTTGCCATGTGCAGCTAAGATTTTTCCAACGATCTGATTTTTTCCATGTTTTAAGCTGACTTTTCGTCCAATAAGTCTACCTGCATTGGAGGTGGAAGAAACGTGGTTAAACTTAATAATGCATTCCTTAGAATTCTGACTCTTGGGTCCAACTCGATAATTAACTATAGTTCCCGTAATTGACTCTGCCATCAGAGCTCACCATATCTAATTATGAAGGGTTTAATCAAGTTCCTAAATTAATCTTACCCTGCTACCTCACGTTTCACCTATTGTTACGAAAATAGGCTTCCTAGTAAATCTTAAAGCAGGATACAAACTCGAAATGAGAAGTATAAATGAAGAAGCTAGAAGCCAACCAGATATCTCAAGAATTGTGTAACCTGTTATTACTGGTTGCGGAACAAGTATCATTACTGTAACAAGGATTCCAACAGAAACTCCTAAAACAAAACTGGACAATAAGATTATGAGACTTTGTTCAAGGATTATAATGATAATCTTGTTATTTCTCATGCCAATTGCTCTCATTATCCCGAATTCCTTACCTTGTTCCTCTATGCTGAGTACAAAATAACCTATTAGGCAAAAACATGCTGCTACAATAATCAACAGTGGTAAAAACCTAATAGTGGACCAAATCTGATCCAGGAAAAGAAGGTTTCTCCTGAGGACTTCCCCTAAATCAAGGATTGCAAACCGCGAGTTTTCATTTACTAACAACCTCTCTACTTGACTTAGCGTTTCTGCATGACTAGCTGGATTAATCCTTAGAAGAACAACATTAGATTCTTTTTTACCAACAGCGTCCTGTAAATATTTTAACGGAATGAAGGTTACGTTTCCATTGTTAATCGGATCAATACATATGCCTGTCACGCTGAAAACGTTTCCAGAGATCATAATACTTTGATTTAGGGGAAAGCTGAATATTGTGTTAGCTAGAGAATCTCCAATTACAGCCTCTGACTTGTTTTCTTTTATGAATCTACCTTCAATAAACCATTTGTTTAAGACTTTGTTCGGTTCCACGCCTACAACTAGAGAATCAGCTTTTCGACTATCCCCCACAGAAATTATGGTTGCAGTCTCTAAATCGAAGATTTCTCCTGGAACCTCTGTCACTCGCGCATTTAAAATAAGCCTTTTTTCCAAGGTTATAACTCCGGGAACCTCAGCTAGATCGTTCAGAAGTTTCTCATTTAGGAAGTTTTCATCATCGAGATAATCATAATCTGATTGTTCTGTCCCTTTGTAAAAGCTTGATAACAAGGTTTCATATTGTTTGATTGTTTCAGTGTTACCCAGTAATATAATGTCTTCACCTATGGCTGCTGAGACCCAGCTCTTTGTAGTTTGATCTGCAATTATCCCTCCTGCAACTGATATTGTGACTAAAGTGAATACAGTAGTCAGGCAAATTATGATCCTTATGGTTGCTGATTTTCTGCGGAATAGACTTCTTAATGCGATTCTTATGGAAAACCTTGATCCCTGGACTATATTCGAAGCAGGATTATTGGTCCATCCAAATTTATGATAGTTAGAAATTGTCGTGGAAGGTTTTATTTTTGTTACATCTAGAATTGGTTTAGCGCCAAGAATTAGGGCAAGCGTAAAGAAGAAAATAAAGGTTAGGAATGGAAGCCAGTAGTTTATCTGTCCCTTTAGGATCTGGTTTCCAAAAAAGGCTGTTATGAAAAAAGAGAGTTGCTTTGCTAGTATCCCAAGTATCACTCCCAAGGTACAGCCACATAATGAAATGATAATTAGTTCAGTCATGAAAAACCCAAATATCATGTTATTAGGACAACCAGCTGCCTTCATTAATCCAATGTCGTTTTTTCTTCTCGAGATTGCTACGAAAATCATGAAAGAAAAAACGACTATCGTCGTTATTATCAAAAGTATACCTATGAATACTAAGAAGTTAGAGAAGACTATTGAGAATCCTGATGTAAGTCTTCCTTCTACCATGATCTTCGTAATTCTGATCCCCAAGTCTTCACTTAGCAGAAGTACATAAATCGTAAGGCCAACACACAATGCTAAACTACTGATGGTTAAGATTGTTTGATATTTTCTTCTTATTAGGTCAGTTACTGGAAAGAGTGTTTCACTCATGATGCATGACCAACTTGCCGTTTTCTAGGTGTAATCTTTGATCTGCAAGCTGGATTATCCGTTTATCGTGGGTGACAGCTATGATTGTTTTTCCTTCAATCTTTAACTTTTCAAGTATCTGGATAATTTTTTGACCTGTTCTGATATCAAGATTTCCTGTAGGCTCATCCGCTAAAATCAGTGGAGGGTCATTTGCTAGTGCTCGTGCAAATGCTACCCTTTGTTTTTCACCTCCGCTTAGTTGGAATGGAAAATGGTTGGTTCTATGTTTTAGTCCAACAATTTTCAGTAATTCTTCAACTCTTGTCCTAATTTGGTCCTCTGATTTTTCACTCCATTCCATTGGAAATATGATGTTCTCAGCAACAGTTAAGGTAGGGAAAAGATTGTATGATTGAAAGATGAATCCCACAATATTGCATCTGAAATCAGCTAGAGAATCCTCACTCTCCGCTCCAATGTTCTTTCCAAATGCAATGATCTTACCCTTTGTTGGCTTGTCAATGCCACTTATGAGGTTGAGTAAACTTGTTTTTCCAGCGCCTGAAAGTCCTTCAATAGTCACAAATTCGCCTTTCCGAACTTCAAGAGTAACATCGGTTAAAGCATTAATCTCACAATCGTTGATATAATATGTCTTCTGTAAAGAGGATATAGAGACTGTAATTTCGTCAGTCTTCAAATATAATCCTCACTAACATCAAATTTATTATTCTTCATATAGATTTTCACAGAAAAACTTTCTTATTAAGAACATTGTTTAGTTTCCTTTCTTTACATCAAAGTTGCCTCTGTCCCGCTTGATGATCCTTTCCTTCTCTCGAATTTTGTCTTGCTCCCATGTCTTCCAATCTATTTGCTTAAAAATCCATTTTTTTCCAAGATGCGCAGCAAGTACCGCATGCTTAAATTGGTTGGGAATGGGTACAAGTTCATCAAGAAATCTGAAAAGCTTATCAAGTTGTTTCTTGGGGTAGTAGGCGTAATATTTTGCGTTCTTAACCTCAAATGCGTAGACGTGAAGTTCTTTTCTCGCGATTACATCGGGCAATGGACTTCGGCTAGGATTACTGATTGGGACTCTAACAGCGTTATAACCGTTTTTCTTTAGGAGTTTTACAAGAACCTCTTCGCTGTAAAAACCTCTCCTACGCCATCTGCGAAGTTTATCTCTGTCAGCTCTGCTAACCATTAATGATCCGCTCTGTTACAAATGAAACTAAAAAGAAACTGAACGTTTTATAATTTAAATTATTAGGCTAAGATTTTTTTCTATAAGTATGTACTGGCACCTTTAGCATTCGTTTGTGGACTAAACATTCCTTTAGATAATCATCCAGTGTTGCTGCCGGAACGATTTTTATTTTATAGTCCTTGACATCGATAGAGTGCTCAAAATTTTTCTTTGGAATAACGACCTTTTTGAATCCCCAAGCTTCTGCTGCTTTTATTTTTTCGTAGACACCGCCAACAGCAGTGATCTTGGTTGAATTTCCCACATTTAGATTTATCTCTCCTGTGACCGCTACATCTTGATTTATCAGTTTACCTTCGATGAGTGAGCATAGTAATACTGCCATGGTGACGCCTGCGGATGGACCATCTACGCCATATGATTGGGCGAAATCTATGTGTGTCAGGTAGTCTTGCGCAATGTCAACACCATATTTGTGAAGGATTACGCTTCTAACTTTCTCAATGCTATCAGAAATGAAGTTTTGACCTTTTGCAACTCCTGTGACCTTATAGTATCCATGAACTGAATAGTCTCTTGGCAATTCACTTATCTTGGTCATTTGTGCTTTGACACATAAAACGCTTCCAGTTTTTTCTCCGCTGTGTGGATCCTTTACGATAGCTAGGCCATGTATTTGACCAAGTTTTGCTCCATCTGGTTTTATTTCCAGAATTTTACCTCTTTCGTTGATCTCGTGTTCAAGTATCTGTCTTTGAATTGTTTTACAATGTTTTTCTATAGCTTCACGAACGTATTTTTTATCTACAATTACGCAACCTTGGTTCTGTGCAAGTGTGGCAGCCGTTTTTATAATTGAGATCAGTGGTCTAAATCTTGTCGTTAATGCGTCATTTTTATTACTTCTTCGTCTACCTTCGTTTACGATTTCCTCGCATGCCTTGCGACTGAAGGGAGGAAGATTAAAACGCTTTATTTCTTGTGCAATATATTGTACATAATTTCTTCTATTCTTGATGGTATTTGGCATGTCATTATTCATTCTAACGACTTTACCATACCCGTATATTCGATCCATCAAAGCAGGATGAATCTTGCCTATGCTGTCAAAGTTTCCAGCCCCTACTAGAAACGTTATTGCGGGTACAGGTTCAGTGGATACAGACATGGCTGCTGTACCTCCGCCATGCCATCGATCTCTCACCGTTATTGGCAGCTGTCCATCTTCAAGAACCGTTAAAAGAGTTACGGCTTCATCTGGGTTTAGGTTCTTGATTTCATCGATATATAATATGCCTAGTGATGATCTATGGACGTCGCCGGCGGAAACTCGTTGATGTTCTGGTGTTCCTAATCCTCCAGTTTGATAAGGATCCCACGCTATTGAGCCGAAAAGTTGAGCGCTTCTATGGCCCGTTGCGTCAACGAAAGGCGTGTGTCCTGAACTATTATCTACGATTAGTTTTGGAACATCTGTTTGCTTGGCTCCTCCTATTCCTCCAAGTTTTGATAAGCCACCTAACCTTGAAAACATCCACATGAAGAAACTGAAGAATAATAGGCTACCACCTGGAATGAAGGTTATTGGTACTAAGCCAACGAATCTTTCCATTAAGTAATTCAAGAAGTTATTGTTGTAATATTCTTGGAGTGTCTCTCCTAGGAACACCGGATTTGCAATCCATGTTCCCCAAGCCTGATATAGGAAGTAAAGACCAAGCGAGATGAGAAGTAGGCCGGTCGCTGCTAGAAAAACCTGTATTGCTTTCAAACCAACCTTTGTGAGAAATTTTCTCTTCAGTTCTTTAAGCTGTTCTCTTTTTAATGTTTTTTTGCCTTCACCAGTTTCATGAATTGTGATGTGTGGCTGACTCTGTAGAGTTTGGTTTTGCCAACATAACACATCAAGAAGCTTTATCTTTTTATCATTATAAATCTGGGTGAGTTTCTCAGCTAAAGCTCTTCCAATCAAAGATTTCCCTGTACCAGGATCACCTAGAAGAAGGAGATATGGACCCGGACTTACCATTGTCCTTGTTGCAGGTTTTGAATCTTCAGCTTTACTCCAGCGCTGATACCATTTAACTTTTTCAAGATGCTTTAATTTGTGTACCCACTCATCAAGGCAAAGAAAACATTCATTCAGTGCTTGTTCTTGCCCTATCACCCAGTTCATGAGGTTTTCATCTACTGGAAAATCTCTGGTGTCTTTGAACTGCCCCCAGTTCCACTTTACCTTCACAGATCGTCCATTAACCTTTCGTTCCAGTATCTCGACTTCGTCTCCAAAATAATCTATTGACAAACCTATACACCTCACAAACTGGGAGCGCCTTCCTTTTCAAGAAAACATACCTTGCGATTATAATAGGGGTTATTTCAGACTTGGAATATATAGAAATGAAAAACACACAGCAAACCTGCTTCAGTTCTCAGATTTTCATCTAAATCTTTCGACTAAAGCTGAAAAAGGTTGAAAACATGCCAAGTTGGGGCCTCTTAAAAATACTGTCGACAATCCAAGAGACTATGTACGAAACAATGATTGGTTTTTTTAAAAGAAAACGAAAATCCATGGAGTTAGCATGCTGACAGTTGGCAAGCTCGTTTCACACATGTACTTTCTTATTAATTGATTAACAAGATTAGTCGAAAAAATTAAGGTTTAGTTAAAACCATCAAATTTAGCGCGAACTCGAACGTGTTCCTACTGAGATAGATCTCAGGTTACGCACAATATCAGCGTTTCTTTCCTGAGGTTTAGAATTCTGTTGATGCATTTGTATACCGGTTCTGTTTTAGTAAAATGTTGGTGATATGATGTTTTGCATAGTATTACCATAATCACTTTAACAACCACAAAGGATTAATATGATGAAAGAAATAGGCAAATATCGTTAGTTTGCCCTACGTAAATGATGTGATGTTACAGTACTCATGGAAAATAAGTCAGGAAAACTGTCCTTTTGTTTCTCGAAAATCCTTCACTAACACTTGGTTGATTAGCGCGCGCACAACCACAAATTAAGTATACAAAGCATGTCTGTATACAGAAGCATCACCAAAATTCAGTCAGATGCTTACTCGAGTATCTAATACAAGTTTTATATGTTTTCTTCCTAATCACAGAATAAGGTGGATACGCGGTGAATTCTTTCGCGTGCGCTATGGTAGTAAAAGCGAAGGATGAGTAAGAGATTGAACTGGGAAAGATATGAAAAAAGTGAGGGTAGAACTTCGAGAGATGAAGATTGTATAAGAAAGGAATGGAATGACGCTATCGAGTCTTGGACGGACTTTGTTAGAAAAGGTAAAGATTACTACAGGGAAGGTCTTAACAACCTTGTTGCCTTTCAGCTAATAGGAAATGTAACGGGTTTAACTATACTCGATCTAGCTTGCGGAGAAGGATTCAACACAAGAATACTTGCTAGAAAAAAAGCAAAGGTAACTGGAATAGATTTTTCAGAGAAAATGTTAGAATCCGCAATACAGGAAGAAGAAAGAAAAACTCTGGGTATTTGTTACAAATTAATGAATGCTGCAGATCTTCACGAATTTTCCACAAATCAATTTGACCTAGTAACCTGCTTCATGGCTCTACAAGACATCCGAGATTTCGAAAAGACAATATCCGAGATAGCAAGAGTTCTTAAAACCAGTGGTCGCTTTGTATTCTCAATACCACATCCCTGCACCGAGATGATACATTTACATAAGCTAGAAAATGATAAGATCAGAGCTATTGAAAGATATTTTGAAAAAATTCAGTATACGATCGAATGGAAGATGGAAAGACTTGTAAAACCATTTAAAACAACTTCTTTTCACAGAACACTAACAGAATATTTTGATGCACTCTATAAAAGTAGGTTAGCTGTAATAAGATTTAAAGAGCCAAGACCGACCCAAGAAATGCTACAGAAATATCCTGGGCTTTCAGGTGCACTGAACATACCACAATCCATAGTAGTTGAGTCCATGAAAACTAAACTACCCAGTTCTGATTGACTCTAACCTAATATCACTAAAGCACCAAACGAAGTGTGTGCACTCACAAAACACAATCAGAGAGAAAAGACACGAGTTTTAATGATAACTCTACGGGAAATCCAGAATACCTTCGATCTTTTATTCCACTTGGGCTAGGTATTTGTATTAAAAACTTCCAAGCATTTATGGTATGACTGATTTTTTTAAAGTTCAAGCATGCATAAGTCAATTTCCTCAGTTAAGCGTGCGTATTCTAGTTTCATTGTGTGTATTTTTCTGTATGTATTAACTCATATTAATGAAAGACACTCAGTTGCTGTCTTGGTGTTTCTCGTGTCTCTTGAAGTCCAAAACATAATGGTAAGTAACGTAATAACTTTGGAGAAGAATGCTTGGGTAATGGATGCTGTTGAAATCATGAATAAACATGGAATAGGATGTTTAGTAATAATGGAGAATGAAAATCCTATTGGGATAATAACTGAAAGGGATTTATTGAGAAGGATGCTTGCTGAATCCAGGAATCCAAAGAAGATAAGAGTCGAAGAGATAATGTCAAAACCTCTAGTTGTCGGAAAACCAGATTTAGATATTCAGGAAGTTATCGAGCTTATGTTTGATAAGAAGATCAAGAAAATTCCTATAGTTGAGGACGAAAAGCTTGTGGGAATAGTAACCTTGACAGATCTCGTCAGTTTTCAACCCACACTTATAAGGGTGGTCAAACAGCTTACACATCCCCACTCATGGAAGAAGGCAGAAAAAGTAATTTGCTGATAGAAGATTCCAAGTATTCTCAAGGAACTTCACTATAAACGAATTTTCCTCAATTGGCTCCAACGTATCGCGTGCATAAAGTCCAACTTCGCAATAAGCTTATCTTCTATAGAACCAAGGCATTATAAATAGAATAAAATAAAAAGGCCAGCTTTGCTTCGAATATACACGCATGAGAGAAGAATTAATTTTCTTCCGAAAACGTAAAAAATCAAAATTACGAAGAATAATCTAAGCCAAAAAAGTGGCCGAGGTGAGGTAGCTTGGTAGCCTACGGGCCTGTGGAGCCCGGCGCCCGGGTTCAAATCCCGGCTTCGGCCCTCGCACTCGTGCTATTTGTCAATATGTCTTTATCCCAGCGCTTGCTTGATGCTGATTAAGAACATACTCAAATTGTTGCTTCATTACTCATCGAAGTATTACGAAGCTTATAAATTAAGCAAGCAGCGTCATCAGATAGGAAAGAATATTTTAATTTCATGACAATAATTTGAGAAAATAATGTTAGTCTGAAACAACCAAGAAAAAATCAGGCTTTGAAATCTTCTGTGAAACACAAAAAAACGTAATTTATTAAGTATTTATGGGCTCAGTAACAGCACGTGACTATTCGTATTAGTGTCGAAGTACATTCTATATACATAAATGTATTAATATCATAATGATAGAATGTGAGAAATACAATTTAATAAGACTAATACAATCACTTTAATCGAAGTTTTTTACAATACTATTGGAGCGAAGTCTTATCGAGAGTTTTTTTTCCAAATAATAGATGTTTGAACAGCATGATTTAAGTTGAAGCATAGAAACGCAAGGCTTTAATTTTAGGCCCTAATTCAAGTCTTCGTCAAGGTGTATATTATTTTGCAGCGAAATCGTTCAGGTCTCGATATAATTTTTAATCCAACAAACATAGTCCTCATCGGAGCTAGTGATAGAGTAGGTTCAGTTGGATATACTCTACTGAAAAATTTAACCGAGAGAGGTTATGAGGGAAATATTTACCCAGTCAATATTCGCAAGACTGAGATTTTAGGTCTTAAGGCCTATAGTAGTCTAGAACAGCTTCCCAAGCAGATTGATCTTGCAATAATTGCTACTCCAGCCAGGACTGTTCCGGCCATACTTGAACAATGTGGCGAATTTGGAATCAAAGGAGTCGTGATCATTTCTGCAGGCTTTAAAGAAATTGGGGCTGAAGGGAAGGATCTAGAGAAAAAAATTCTTGAAATAAAAAAAACCTATAACATGTGTATAATAGGTCCCAATTGTTTAGGCATAATTCGACCGACTATCAACTTAAATGCCACCTTTACAACCATAATGCCTCAATCCGGGGAAATTGCTTTCGTTTCACAAAGCGGAGCTGTAGGTGGAGCTATTCTTGATTGGGCTATACAAAAAAACATAGGCTTCAGTATTTTTGTATCGATAGGTTCAATGATCGATGTTGATTTTGGAGATCTTATAGACTATTTTGGTACTGATCCTTCAACAAAAAGCATCTTACTGTACATCGAGGGAATGACGGAAGTGAAAAAATTTATGAGTGCTGCTAGGCATTTTGCAAAAACCAAGCCAATAATAGTTGTTAAGGCAGGAAAATTTAGTGAAAGCGCGAAAGCAGTGTCTTCACATACAGGATCCTTAACAGGCGAAGATTTGGTCTATGATGCAGCATTTAAGAGAGCTGGAATAGTTCGCGTAGATGAAGTAGCAGATTTATTCAGTTCAGCTGAAGTTCTGAGTATGCAACCGCTACCTAAGGGCCCAAACTTGGCAATAATCACAAATGCAGGAGGGCTTGGGGTAATGGCAACAGACGCGTTGATAGCCAGAAAAGGAAAAATTGCCAAACTAGGAAAAGAAACATTGAAAGCTCTTGACGAAGTTCTACCGCATTATTGGAGTAGAGGAAATCCAATCGATATCTTAGGAGATGCAAGAGCTGACAGATATAATTCAGTAATAAATGCGTGCTTGAAAGACGAGAACATCGATGGGCTGCTTATAATAAACATTGCAGTTGGAGATCCCATGGAGGTAGCACAGACCGTTGTTGAGATTAGTAAGCTTGCACGGGACAAAGGAAAAACGATCCTGACCTCATTTAGTGGATCCGCCCGTACAAGAGAAAAAGAAGCAGAAGTAACCCAGATTCTAACTGAAAACAAGGTTCCAACATTCACAACTCCTGAGCAAGCAGTAAAAGCGTACATGTATATGTATCAATACAAACGTAACCTTGAGCTACTCTACGAAACCCCAGAGGAATTACCTGCAGGTAGTGCTTCTCCAAAATACCCGCTATTTACTCTAATAAAGGAAATTACCTCTGAGAACCGAGAATTGTTAACTGAGGAAGAAGCAAAAATCATTCTTGAATACTGTGGAATTCCTACTATACAGACTCTCGTCGCCCGAACCATTGAGGATACTTCCGAAATAGCATCTAAAATTGGCTACCCTGTAGCGTTGAAGATTCTGTCACCACAGATCACTCACAAAACAAATGCGGGGGGCGTAAAACTAAACATCAATAATGAATCTGAGCTTCAAAATGCTTTCAATCAAATAATGATTGGAGCAAAAAATTATGATCCAACCGCTAGCATCCTAGGTGTTACAGTTCAACCCATGATCAAGAAAGATGGGTATGAAATTATCATTGGAGCGAAGAGGGACCCTCTATTTGGACCAGTGATAATGTTTGGCATGGGAGGAATTCTAGTTGAACTTTTCAAGGACATATCAATTGGTCTTCCACCACTTAACAAAACCTTAGCTAAGAGAATAATGGAAGAAACAAAGGTTCTTAGCCTTTTAAAGGGATACAGAAATCTTCCAGCAGCAAATATCGAGCTTCTCGAAGAGACACTAGTAAAATTTTCTCAGATGCTGGTTGATTTTCCACAGATCAAGGAGGTTGACATTAACCCTCTATTCATTGACGAAAAAGAAGCATTTGCTCTTGATGCACGCATAATTATAGATAAAGCTGATATTTCTGAGAAGACAAGACCTTATCAACATCTAGTAGTGAGCCCTTATCCAACAAGGTACGAAGATTTTTACAAACTCCACAATGGTCAAAGAGTGCTACTAAGACCAATAAAACCTGAAGATGAGCCTATGTGGATGGAGATGATTAATAGTTTCAAGAACCAAAAGCTCTATAGGTTTGTCCAAAAGATTCAGGAAATGCCACCTGAGACCAGAGCTCAATACTGCAACATAGATTATGACAGAGAACTGGCAATAGTGGCAGAATTAAGTGAAAACGAACAAAGAAAAATAGCGGGGGTAGTCAGATTGATCAAGTCATATGACAACCAATCTGGTGAAATAACGTTCGTGGTCGCTACCCCATGGCAAAGGCTTGGCTTAGGAAGAAAACTAGTTGAGCTCATAATCAGAATCTGTCAGAACATGAACCTTAAACAGATATTCAGTATAATACTGCAAGAAAATATAAGTGCTATCGACCTTTTGAAAAAGTTAGGATTCACTTTTGAGTACTTAGAAGACAAAACCGCAGTAGCTACCCTCAATCTAAACTAATAATTTCTACCTGAAAATGATTTAGTTCCGACTATCACAGGTCATGCAGCTACGTGCGCTATTCATACCATTTCATAATCGCGTTTATGGCTTCAGCAGAGTATCCATACTTTTCCAGAAGACTTTTGAAATAAGCAACCGATTTCATTTCTGATTTTTGATGACCCATTGCACGATCATCCCCTCAATTACAAACTGGAACTTAACTATAGACTATATCTATAGAACTCACTTATAGATTGATATAACTTAAGAATATTCCTGTTTCGGAATAGTTTACTATTCAAACACCATTCTCAGAAATCTTAGTTTGCGAATGAGCTCGCGTGCGCTGTAGGAAACAATACACTCAAATAAAAGGCAAAGCTATGTATGACAGACGTAGCTATAAGTGCGCGATGAGGATTGAGAGTGTCACCAAAGTTAGAGTTCTTCTTATTTATCCTACTGGCTGGAATCATCTTCATTGTATTTTTTAATTTATTAGGTGCCCCTATACACTACACAATAAGATATCTAGCCTTCATTGGTGCGATTTTACTTTATATTATGGTGAGACTATTTAGAAGAAAGACAAACTAGTGTCGACATACTCTTAGCAAGAGCTCAGCGTGGAGGAGTAGTTGATCACCAAACGGATTCCTAGATGAAGGATAATCGAGAGTAGGAGTAGACAAAAGAGAAAGGGGAGTTCCCCCATTGTGGTTATCTTGGGAAGAACTTTCTGTAGCGCGCGCGTAAGATGGTTGCCTTGAACGTTGATAGTTCATCAAAAGAAACGACATCGTTTTTTAAAAATGCTGGCTTCGAAAAATTTATCGAACAATATGAAATGATTATGGAATTATGAACGCACGCGCACAAGATTTTAACACACGCGATTTTTTATAATGTGACTGATAGATTTTTCAGAGTCGTCGGCGCAAATTAGGCTACACTGCTTAGATTTGTGCGAATATCGTCTATTCGACTCACGTTGTTTATTGCAATTTCCATACGATAAGGACTTTTAAGAGTTCTAGCCATTTGCTTAAATATGAAGCTTGGTCTACGAATGAACTTGTAAAATGCGTCGTGGATCATTTGCCTAATTTCGTGAAATGGCACTGTCCCAGGATAGAATTGGGAAATTGCGATACCTGTTTCCCAATAATCTTCTCCTTTTAAATACCCTTTTTTCCACATTTCATCCCAGAGATCAGTTCCAGGATAAACTCCCAAAATATTGAATTGTGGAATATCTATAGGGATCTGAGATGCAAACTTGATCGTGTTATGAATTTCCTTTCTTTTCTCGTCTGGAGCACCCATCACAAAAGATCCTACTAAAATGTCAATTCCAGCTTTTCTTGCTTTTTTTACAGCCCTTCTAGATTGTACGGGTGTCGTTTGTTTATTTAAATAGTCAAGAACTCTTTGGTTGGCGCTTTCAATTCCAAAATATAGTACCTTGCAACCTGCTTTTCTAAGCTCATACAACATTTCAATGGAGCAGTTGTCTACTCTTCCTTCACACACCCATTCCATGTCCAGTTTTTCTTTTCTCATTTTCCTGCAAAGTTTAATAACTCTTTTCTGATTTAGCGTGAAGCTGTCATCAATGAAGATGAACTGTTCGTATCCTTCACTAGCAATTAGGTTTAGTTCGTCAATTGTGTTCTGTATGGATCTTGGTCTCCATCTGCCTCTAGCAAACTGGCTGCAGCTGCAAAATCGGCATCTATAGAGGCATCCACGGGAAGAAAGTATGCTTGTAAATTTCTTTGGTGCTACGTTTGCCCCAGCCATTATACAGTGATAGTTCTTATCAACCGAGGAACGATCTGGGAAGGGTATTGAATCTAAATCTTTAATTAGTGGTCTATCCGGGGTTGAAACTATTTTATTTTTATTTCTGAAGCTTATTCCATCGATTTCTTTCAGGTTTCCTTTCCCTGTGATGTAATTGACCAAATCAATTATGATAAGCTCTCCTTCACCTCGTACTATTACGTCAACAGAAGGGTACTTGGTCAGGACTCTTTCAGCATTAAAAGTTGCATAATGATTGCCAAAAACCACAACGATGTTTGGGTTCCTTTTTTTAATTTCTCTACTGATTAATGCAGCTGTACGACCAGAAGTTGCAAATGTTGAGAAACCCAGCATATCCGGATCTTCTTTACAAATCCAGTTGACCGTTTCTTCAATGGTAAAACCTTTTGCAGGTTGATCCAAAACAGAGACTTCAAAACCCTTTTCTTTTAGGGCAGAAACCAAGTACAAGATACCTAGGGGAGGAAATGAAGCTACAGCTTTCCTGCTTTCTCGTTCATCAAGACCAATATTTGGACTTGGGTTAACGAGAGTTACCTTCACCCTAACCACCCAACATTCTTCAAATTCAGTGACTGCAAATATGTCTCGATAATATTCGAGGATCTGGAAGATAAGTTTTAAACACTTTCACGTAAACAGCTGAGTAGAGAAATAACTATCAACTGGATTTTCACCTAGTGCACGTCCGAGTAACCGCTGAATTATAAGGTCTTCTCAAGTGTATCAATAAATTCTTCAGCCTGCTTCATTCCTTTCTCCCAGAATGCTTCATCAGTGATGTCGAACCCCAGTTCAGCTGCTAATTCACGAGGTGGTTTACTGGATCCTGCTGCTAGTAGGCCCTTGAATTTCGGAATAAAACTGTGTCCACTCTCCTTATAAATTCTGTATAAGGCAAATACAAAAAGTTGAGCAAATACGTATGGATAGTTGTAGAAACGGTAGTTTGGTATGTAATAATGGGGTTTCATTGTCCACTCCCACTTCATCGAATCCAACCAGTCAGCTGAGTCACCATATATTTCGTCTCTAGCTGACACCCATAGTTTGGAAATAGCTTCTCCATCTAGGAAGGATTTCTGTTTAATTTTTTCATACATGCTTTTTTCAAAGAACACTCTTGCTGAAACTTGAAAAGCTGCCATGCCAAACTCATCCAGTACATGTGCAAGAATTGTTTGTTTCTCCTCTCTGGTTTTCGCTCTATTGACGAGTTGTTCAGTAAGAAGCAATTCCCCAAAGATGCTCCCAATTTCAGCCATACAACTACCAATTTCGAGGTTACTTGGCTTCTGTGTTCGTGAGCCTATGTATGCATGAATGGCATGACCCAATTCATGTGCCAAAGTGTATACATCACCCATTTTCTGATTGAAGCTTTGTAGAATATATGCACTTTTTCCAGATAACCACGAAGCACAGAATGCTCCTGATTCTTTCCCTTTACGCACTTCGCCATCTATGTGATCTTTATCAAACATATCGCTGACCCATTCTCCTATCTCATTGTCAAATTTCACGTAAGCCTCCGTAATTTTTTCTTGAGCCTCTTTCCAAGTATACTCAGCCTCTAAGCCCTTTGGAAGAGGAGCCATCAAATCATAATTCGCCAGTTTTTCTAGGTTCATCAATTTAGCTTTTAGCTTGAGGTATCTTCTATATAGGATAACATTATTTCCAATTGTTTTCATGAGGCTGTTTATTGACTTCTTGTCAATATCATTATCAATTAGGCTTTGGGTCATTGGATCAGGGTATCGTCTTAGTTTACACATTTCAAGGTGATCTTCACATACGGCTCGGATGGCGCTTGCCCAGACAATCTCATCCTTTCCTAATCCTTCGTAGACTATTTGATTTGCTTGTTTTCTGATATTTCGATCCTGACTTTGGTAGAAACCTATAATCTTACCATAGGGAAGGACCAACGCTTCCCCTTTAACCGTAATCTTGAACGTGCGTGTTGAAAGCCAATCATTTTGAAGCATTGACCAGGCATTTATTCCGTTTTTATCTTTCATTATGATTAGACGCTCCTCTGTCTCTGTGAGCATGTGGGGCACTCTTCGAAGTATTCTCTCTAAGTAGTGTTTATATTCAGCAAGCACTGGGTCATCAACTAATGCTGGTTTTTCAGCAAGCAGTTTTCCCAATTCAATGTCAATAAAGGCCATAGCTTGATTAGCTTTCATAAATGCTCTACGAACTGTGTCGTTCAGTTGCTTTGCTACTTTATCAGTTGAATCTGCTGAGTACATTAGTCGGCAAAATAAGTTAACGCCCTCAAACTTTAGAATGAATGCATCTTTTCTCTGTAGAAAATCTAGTAATTTTGGGGAATTTAACTTGTTTATCTTATTTCGGTATGTGTCCCGAATGTTTTCAGCTTCAGTAACCATGAATTCCAATCTTTCCTGTATCGATTCGGTATCAGTCTTCTCAACTAATTGGGAAAGATCCCATGCCATTTCTTCCCTATTCATTTCCATTCAGCTCTGAATCGCATACATGTTAACTCTTTAAAAAGACTACGTAATGAAGAGGGGGATAATTGTGGTTTTTAACATGGTTTTAACATTATTACCTTAAAGTAACATTTATATATTACGCATTAGTAATTACTTTCCGGTAATAAGTGTACAAGATTAAAAAACGTGTAGGGAGGTGAATAGGAATTGTCAGAAGAAGATTGGTGGTCAAGATGGTTCAGAAAAAGAAAAATGCCCATGTTTAGAGGAAGCCTCTTCGGTGATATGGATGAGATGCTAAGGGAGATGGAAGAGATGATGGAAAAGGAATTCAAGCAGTTCTCAACAAAAGTTCCAAAAGACCTAGTACGTGAAAGAACATTACCTGATGGCACCAAAGTAAAAAGCTGGGGACCATTTGTATATGGCTACAGCGTAACAGTAGGACCAGATGGAAAGCCTAACGTAAGAGAATTTGGGAACGTAAAAACAGGAACTCAAATGGGAAGACCACGCATCAATATTCAAGAGAAAAGAGAACCTTTAGCAGATGTAATGACGACTGATGGAGAAGTAAAAGTAATAGTAGAATTACCAGGAGTCGAGAAAAAAGACATTAAACTCCATGGAACAGAGAAAAAACTAACCATTTCTGTTGATACTCCTCAGAGAAAGTATTTCAAAGAAGTTAATCTACCAGTTGAGACCGACCCAAAAAAGGCACAATCTTGTTATAAAAATGGCGTATTGGATGTTACCCTTCCAAAAAAGAAAGAAAAGAAACCAAAAGGCGAGTTAATAAACATAGAATAAGACAGAAACAAAGTGCTTGATATAACGCGCGTAGTGCGTGCGCTTCTTAGCAATCCTAATTTGGCTCTCTTTTCTCCATCTGAATTCTCACTACACAAGGTTAATTTAACGATTTAAGTGATGGGTATGTAACACCCTACCCATGTTCCCTTTTTTCTGATAGTAGTTTTTTCTTAAAACGCGGACTTGTTGCTCTCGGATTAAATGATCTGAAAGTGTTTAGAATGCCATTCAAAAAATGTGTTAATATGATGGTAGATTGCAACCCAACGCGACAGCCTTAAAAGGCTGGATTTCTTTCTCATTATCCATGAATATACATACGGTATTTGATCTGGCCTTCTTCTTTTCTTATCTACTTACAATGCTGGGGCTAGTTTTTTTTGTTATGTCAGATGAGATAAGAAAATCGCTTGGTAAATTGATTGGGAGATCATCTGGCAACGTGATGGGTAATAGTAGGGTGCTAAGAAAGAATTATGAACCTGAAATTATTGAGGAACGCCGAGAAGAAGCATTGAATTTTCTAGTGAATGATTATTTTGAGAAGAAAAAAACTGAAGAAGAATATTTGAAAAAAATTCAGAGTCATGGGGTATTTATTAGATGGTTGTACAAGAGTGGCAGAAGTGTTAGGAATGGCCTTGTATTTATAAGGGAAACAATTGTTCGACCCACAATTATTGCTATAATGCTGTATTCAACTGCTCTTTCACTATACTTGGGAATAAGGGTAGGTTCTGAAATCGCAAGACTTACAGGAATATATTTTCCCTTTCCTTTGAATAATATTCTTGATGTGCTAATTATTTTTCCAATAGGTTTTTCTCCGGGAATATTAAGCATTACTTTAGGATATTTTGTTGAGAAGAAGAAAATTGAGAGAGTAATAATAGACTATGGAATTTCCATGTAGGCCATGCTGCTAGGTAGGTGTTCCAACTTTTCTCAGTCTGTAACGTTCATAGATTAGATCTACATTGTCTCCTGAAACCATGAACTCTACAGGAAGTTTTACTCCACTCTGAACCGTGTAAAAATGTTTTACATCGTTTTCCAGGTTTTCTGGTATTAACGGTATTATCAAGTCCATGTATTTGTCCTTTATTTCAAGGTTTAGTATACCTGCGTTACTAACTACTTGCGCTTTCATGGTTCCTTTATAAGTCTCATATTTTCCTTCCAATCTTTCAAATGTCCGTTCAATCTTTACAAATGGAAGTTCTTCAGGTTCTTCTCCACACATTAAGGCTAATCCGTAAAGACCTAACTGAGACATTGGATATCCACTACCGTTTGCTAGAAGAGCTATGCCGATCCTTTTCTTGAGTAAGTATCCTATGTAAGCTGTAGATACGAGCACTGATCCACCATGTCCAATGAGCTTGTTTCCAAAGAAATCAGGAATTATGTGAAGTCCGAAGCCATAAGCTTCTCCTGGGAATACTTGTAATGGTAAATCAATTCTGGGTTTTTCCATCGCTTCCATACTTTCTCTAGAAACCAAAGCTGTATCTTTTACTGCTCCGCGTTCTATGTACATTCGTAGATAATTTGTCAGATCTGAAACATTACTGATTAGTCCCCCATCTGAAGATAATGGACCATATGTGTACCTCGATTCAAGGCAATCTCCATCTCTGGTTATGACATATGGTGTTGCTACTTCCGGGTTTTTTTCCACCTCTTCTTTTTTGAAGTAGCTGCTTTTCATTTGTAAGGGTTCAAGAATCTTCTTTATGATGTATTCTCGATAACTTAATTTAAAGACTTTCTCGATAATGTATCCAAGTAGTAGGTATCCCTCGTTCAAATAGAACCATCTTTCTCCAGGTCTTGCCAACGCCCACTGCTCTGCGTTATTCATAAATGTGAGTACATCATCGTGACCAGATACTGGTATCCATTTATCGTCAGCTTTTGTTACATATCTAATGAGAGCTTCTGCATATGCCAACGCTGGAATGCCGGAAGTATGGCTGAGTAAATGTCGTATTTGAACAGGTTTTTCCCTAGCCTTAAGATCTATTGAAAGATGCTTGCTAATAGGATCATCTAAACCCAATTTCCCCTTTTCTACAAGTTGCATGATAGCCAATGCTGTAAATGATTTAGTTACAGATCCTATTCCATAGAGAGTGTTACGAGTAGCTCCAAGACCATACTGAAGATTTCGAAATCCAAAACCTCTACTATAAACTACATTGCCATCCATGATGGCAGCTACGCTTAAACCCGGCAAATGTGTGTCAGACATCTTTTCAAAAATAAAATTTTCTAATTTCCCAAAATTCAATGTTAGACCACAAAAGTTTCTATTAAACCATGATGTTGATAAGCATTAGGCCTTAGAAAAGACAGACAATAAGTACATATTTTGGAAGTTACAACAATTTCACAAAGCATGAATCTGAAGATACTAAGGAAGTTATCATGCCCCGTCTGTCGCGAACCTCTAAAATCTAAGGGAACAATGTCTGATGGTCGTATGGTTAAAGGTTTTTTAAAGTGTTCAAAAGGACATCTGTACCAAGTGAAGGACGAGATACCGATAATCAAGAATCCAGAAACAAGTATAGATGAATTCAGTTGGAATGTGGAATTCCCGGATCTTCAAAAGTACGAGGAAGTAAGACAAGCTTACCTGTCTCACCTTTCTGAAGAACAGAAAGAAGCAGATAGACTGCTTCTCAAAGAGTTAACTGAAAAAGTCATAAGTGAAAAACTTATTTTAGACATTGCTTCTGGAATGGGTAGACTGCTTTTAGAATTATCAAGTAACCTGCAAAAGGATGCAACTATAATTGGAACAGATGTTGATGAGAAACCTCTTAGAGGAGCCAAGCTCAAACTTGTGGAACAGAAGATATACAGTAATGTTTCGCTTTGTGTGATGGATGGAAAAAATCTTGCTTTCAATTCAGAAGAGGTTCCATGCATTACGTCCTTCTTCGGATTCGACAACATATCAGAATGTGAAAACGCTTTTCAAGAGGCATATCGAGTCCTTGACCAGAATGGTCGTTTAGCATTCGCAACTCTCTGGTTGGAGAAAGATTCAGCGCGCGCGAGATAAGTCTAGATTCATCTCGTGAACTCACCTATATAGCATACGTTAGTTACTAAAAATAGCTAAAAGCTAATACACCTAATTCAGTTCTAATATTGCTGTAGGACGACTAATGCATAAAGAAAGATTTGTTCTTCCATTCTCAGCAATTGTCGATCTTGACAAGTTGAAACTAGCCATATTGATCAATGCCATAAATCCAAAGATTGGTGGCCTGCTAATAAGAGGGGCAAAGGGTTCTGGAAAAAGCACAGTTGTTCGAGCCTTAGCGGATATTCTTCCAAAGATCAAAGTTCTCAAGGATTGCCCCTTTAATTGCAGCCCTGATGATCCATCAAACATGTGTTCCAAATGTCGTGAAAAACATGTTAAAACAGAGAAATCTCCAGTGGAAGATAGAGACATGAAGGTTGTTGATTTGCCCCTTGGAGCAACAGAGGATAGAGTCATTGGAAGTTTGGATGTTGAGAAGGCTATAAAACAAGGAATAGAAGCTTTGGAACCTGGGATACTTGCGGAAGCCAATCAAAACATCCTTTATGTAGATGAGGTCAATCTGTTACCTGACCATATTGCAGATGATCTATTGGACGCTGCAGCCACAGGGTGGAATATAGTAGAAAGAGAAGGCATATCAGTTGGTCATCCTTCCCGATTCATTTTTATTGGCACCATGAACCCAGAAGAAGGGGAGCTAAGACCGCAGCTACTTGACAGGTTTCCACTATCAGTCACAGTCAATAAAATAGCCTCTGTAGAAGAGAGAATGGAAGTAGTAAACAGAAACATAGAGTTTGAAGCAGACCCAGAAAAGTTTCACTCAAATTACAAACATGACCAGCAAAATTTGAAAAACAAAATAGTTGAAGCAAGAAAATTCCTAAAAGGGGTTGTTCTTCCCAAGAAACTTTTGGAAGTCATATGTAAATCAACCTTGGAGCTAAATGTGGATGGT
>JASFPN010000019.1:0-26078 GCA_050115965.1 Candidatus Bathyarchaeota archaeon | reverse complement strand
AAAGTCCTTAGTATTCCTGGAGAGAAGCATGAATACTCAAATTTTGGATACGTAGTTATTCAAAAGCTGCTAGAAGACGTAACTGGTAGATCCTTTCCTGACCTAATGAAAGAAACGTTGTTTAAACCTTTAGAGATGGACCAAAGCATCATCAGGTATCCAACAGAAGAAAGGAAAGGAAAAATGACAGTTCCCCACGACGAGAAAGGGCAATCAAAAGAGTCAGGCTTACACCCTGTAGCTTTTGCACATGGAGGACTCTTAACAACCCCAATGGATCTAGGCAAGTATGTCTTGGAATTAATGAATGCTTATAATGTAAGAACTGAGAGAGTCCTATCTACCCATATGATAAAGAAAATGCTTACTTCCGAAGCCAGCTTGAATCCAACAGAATTTATGGGGTTCACCGGGCAAGGATTGGGAATCTTCCTTATTGAAAAGGAGCAGGAGACTTTTTTTGCTCATCCTGGTGTCAACATGCCTGGAGCAACTTGCCATATGATAGGATGTGCCGAAGCAGGACAGGGAGCTGTAATCATGACGAACGGAATAAACGGATTCCTACTGTCATTGGAGATTCTATTCAGCATAGCTCAAGAATATGAATGGAAGCTTTGGTAAAAACCATAATTATCGATTTCAATGTTCGTTCAAATGATGGAGTTACAAATTTAGAATTTTTCTTTGAACTCATTTCGCGATAGGCTTATCTAGTGTCATCATTCATTATGTTTGCTCTTTAGGATAATGGAGAAGTCGCGTTAGTGTCCATCATTTCCACAGCTGATTTGACAAAAAAATTCAAGGATTTGGTAGCGGTAGATCATCTTAACCTAAATATCAATGAAGGCGAAATTTTCGGATTGTTAGGTCCTAACGGGGCTGGAAAGACTACTACCGTGTTAATGCTTTCAACCGTAATCAAACCAACATATGGAACTGCACTCGTTGGCGGATACAACATAAGAAAAGACCCGAATAAAGTGAGAAATTTAATCGGTATCTGTTTCCAAGAGCCAAAGCTTCTCTGGGTCAGTACCCCGTGGGACGTTTTAAACTGGCATGCAAAAGTTTGTGGCCTTTCGACACGAGAAAGAAAGAAGAGAGTCGAGCAAGTACTAAAAGACTTGAACATGTGGGAACACAGAGGAAAGAAGGTTCATGGTCTATCTGGTGGAATGAAGAAGCGTGTTGAAATCGCTAAGATCTTGATTCAAAGACCAAGAATCGCTTTCATTGATGAGCCAACCGCTCAGATAGATGTTGTGGGTAAACATAGGATTTGGAACATGATTCGTGCACTTCGAGACGAAGGCTCCACCATAATACTAGCAACCAATGAACTGAATGAGGCAGACAGACTTTCTGATCGTATTTCCATCATGCACAATGGAAAGATGCTTGTCTGTGACGTGCCCAAGATTCTAAAGGACAACATACCAGGCGGAGACATTGTTGACATTCAGTTTGAAAAAGAAGCAGATCAACAAATGTTGAAAGAAATAACCAACTTTGAAGAAGTATCAGACCTAGCTGTCTTGAAGCCTAATGAAATCAAGATTTATTTGAACAAGGTAGAAGAGTTTGTACCTCAGATCATAGGGTATCTTCTGAAGAATGATGTGTCAATACAGTCAATACGAATGAGCGAACCATCACTTGACGATGTTTTTGTACATTATACAGGATTAACTATTGAAGAAGCCGAGATGAAAGGTCGCAAAGGTGATGAAGATGAATAAGCTTTTCTTCGTCATTGAAAGAGATCTGCGGACATTTCTACAATTTAAGGTCCTAATAATTATGCGAACCATATGGTTCACAGCTCAAGTCGCTTTCTTTGGATTGATTGCCTCCAGAATGGTTGTACCTACGCTTTCAGACATTTATTTCGAGTATTACATAGCAGGCGTCGTAGTGATGATGCTGTACTCCACAGCAGTGTTCATTGGGTATGACATCTTTGAGGAAGCTGAACACGGTGTCTTCGAATATCTACTCAGCCTTCCTGTTTCTAGAAGACAGCTTGTTGTAGGAAGATCTATCGGTGGAGGATTAAGAAGCTTCATTTTTATAGGCCCGATTATGGCCATAACTCTTTACATAATTGGACTGGCAAACCCTATCAATCTCTTAATTGCTTTCCTGGGTCTTTTTCTTTTCGCCTTTGGAGTTTCAGGTATGAGTATCACAATTGCAGTGTTGTTGAAGTCTGGAGACCGTTTCGACATTCTTATGGGTGTAGTGAATGCATTAATTGTTCGTTTGAGCACAGCAATGTATCCGTTGATCTTTGTTCAACAAGCAAGTAACGTATATGCAACAATGTCTAAATTTAATCCAGTGACATTTGCTTCCGACATATTTCGTTGGGGAACAGGAATTGAAAGATATTTGACTGTTGGCCCTATGCCTTTTGCTGCGGTACTTGGATTAACAATATTCTTCTTCACTTTCACCCTAATCGGGGTCACTATATATGAGAGAAGGTTGGAAGGAGGGGGCTGGCAATAAGTGAAAGCGGTTATTCACATAATTGAATATGACTTCAGAAACTTCGTACGCTACAAGTGGTGGCTAGCTGGTTTGATAAGCATGAACCTTGCAGATCTGCTGATAATGGCGGTAGTATACAATCACATGGTTAGTCCTGAAATCTCACAAATGATCACAAGTTACTTCAGCTTTTTCGCCCCTGGAGTCACAGTACTAGGTTTATTTGCATCAGCATTCATGATAGGACGGGAAGTTAACGGGGAAGTTCGTCGCCAAATTCATCATTACATGCTTAGTCTACCTATCACGAGGTTTGAACTTGCGCTTGGAAGACTTCTAGCTGGTGGACTGAGAGGAATGATGTACATGTCACCACTTCTATTGACCACGTTTATTGTTGTTGGGCTTCCTACTTTTACGCAGTTTCTAGTCATTTTGGGTGCTCTGTTTCTGCTGGCTACGGGAATATCAGGGCTAAGTATAGCTACTGCTGTTTCAACAACGAGTTTCGAGAAATTCGTTACAGCAAGAGGGCTTGTATACTATATTCTCTTTTTCTGCAGTAGCATATTTTATCCGTTAGCCCTAATACAAACTCTCGGTGAGGATGGTGTGCTGCCTCAAGCCATAGTGACATTCGCGGAGCTTAATCCCCTAAGTAGTGGGGCGGATCTGATCAGATCATTTCTGTTACAGAATCCACCTTTCACTATGATGATGATTAGAAACTTACTAGTGTTCTCAGCAATATTTGCTGTAGTCGCAGTATTTGCATACATGAAGATTGTTGAGCAAAAGTAGAATCGTAATAGTCAGAATGGGTTTGATAGTAGTGATCCTTCTTCATTTGAAACTCTTTTGAATGATTGCCATATAGCCAAAGTTTTGATTTGAGGTGTCATCAGAATCTAAGAATTCTTTTATTTGCCAACCTGTTCCATCAAGGATCTGTTCCATCTCTTTCTTTGACACCATTAAGTAATCGAACCATCTGCCTACAAACTTTGCAAAACGGATTCTGATTCTTACTTGGCCACCCATTCTTCCTTTTTTCTTGTTAACTTTGTGGTATTTGAGGTGATCCGGGTTTTCTGTATTGTATGGATCGCGAGTATTAGCTATGATCAGGGCATTATTAGATGTAATTTTAAAAAAGGTCTCTAACAGTTTTTTTGCTTTCTTGCAATTGGCGAGTAATCCAAAGTTGTTTCCCATCATGATAATGGTGTCAAAGTGGTTTGGAGGAAAATCCAAGTCGTTAATTGACATTTCTTTGGCTTTCCTCAAACCTCTTGATTTGCAGACTTTTATGGCTAGAGGAGAATTGTCGATTCCAATGGTGTCGAATCCTTTTGCCTGCAGGTATAGAGAGTGCCTACCCGCTCCGCATCCTATATCTAGCACTCTTCCTTTAACATGATTAATCGCTTTCCTTTCAATAGGTGGCCAATCATTAAATTCCGAAAAATACATTTGAGGGCCAAACTTGGAAGCATCAATGTATCCATCGTCTCTCTCGACAATCTCAATAACTGGTCTACCTTGATAGCAGGCCCATATCTCCTGTCCATACGCATCTTCTTCAGGCTTTAAAACTTCAGCTTTTCTCATATGGAATCATTGATTGATAATTGTTTAAAAACATTCATGAACACTGCATGATAAGTGCTTTATCAAGTATCAATTTAATGAATAGTATTTATTCGTGGAATTTATTCGAAGTTCATAAGCCCTTTATGAGTCCATCATTAAATCAATCTGCGCTTAGGTACATGCGTGAGTAACCAAGGAGACTCATTGTTTGACTAAATCCGAAGTAGAGTGTGCCACAGAATTTTATGAAGCCCTTAATGAGAAAATCCAGGCAAAGATATTACATATTGATGATGAACCGATTGTTTTGAAAGTTGCAAGGCAATGTCTAGAGATGAAAGGCCACTTTCAAGTGGACTCTGCAATTTCTGTCGAAGAAGCTGAAAAGAAGATGAAGAAGCAGACGTATGATGTCATAGTTTCAGACTATATGATGCCTGACAGGAATGGGTTCGCGCGCGCGATAACTATAGATTTTAGCGAGTATGTACAGAGCCTGTATAGCACACAGTTGATGACTTACTAATTCGTTGTTTGAATAATTACTTTCTAAATAGTTCTTCCTCTGGCGGTGCTTTCTTCACTAACCCTTCCTTCATCAATTGTTTAAGGGAATCAATGGCGTTCATAATTATCGCTTCAGCTCTATCATATAGTTCCTGCTTGCTTGGTTTGATTCTAGCTACACCTTCATCTATGGATTTTAGTGCACATGCTACTGCTTCTCGTGGATAAACTTTCCATTCCTCCATTCTTGGAAGAATATCTTTCTCGTGCATCCCTCGTTCTTCAGCGTAGTTTGCTAATTCCTTTGCTGCTGCTATACACATGTCGTCGGTTACTGTTTTGGCTTTGACATCTAATACTCCTCTGAATATAGCTGGAAATCCAAGACTGTTATTAACTTGGTTTGGGAAGTCACTTCTTCCGGTCGCCATGATGTATGCTCCTGCCTCCTCTGCTTCCCACGGCCATATCTCTGGAACGGGATTTGCGCAGGCAAATACTATTGATTTGTCAGCCATCTCCGCCACAGATTCCTTCTTAATTGTACCTGGTCCAGGTTTTGATGCTGCAACAACAGCATCTACATCCTTGAAAGCTTCAGTCATGGAGCCAGTTCTATCTTCAGAATTTGTTCGTTGGGCTAGATCATACTTCCAAGGATTAACTTCTTTGCGAATATCCCCTCGGTTTGAGTTGATTATGCCTTTTGAATCAACCAGTATCATGTTACCAGGCCTTACTCCCCATCTTTCCAGAACATATGCTGTTCGAACGTTGGCTGATCCTGCACCTACCAGAGTTATCAGGCTATCTCTGGGGTTCTTACCAGCAAGTTTGAAAGCATTAATAAGACCCGCTAGTATAACCGTGGCAGTTCCTTGTTGGTCATCGTGCCAGACTGGAATTTGCAGGCGCTCTCTTGTTTTTTCGAGGACTTGAAAGCATTTTGGTTTTGATATATCTTCAAGGTTTATTCCTCCAAAGGTTGGTTCAAGAAGTTCACATGCATGAATAATTTCTTCTGGATCCTTTGTTTTTAGACATATAGGGAAGGCATCTACTCCGCCCAAGTATTTGAATAATAATGCTTTCCCTTCCATAACTGGCATGGCTGCTTCTGGACCAATGTCCCCTAAACCTAAGACACGAGTACCGTCAGTAACCACAGCCACATAATTCCAGCGATTCGTCAATTCAAAGGATTTTTCCACATCAGCATGAATCTCTCTGCAGGCAGCTGCAACTCCTGGAGTGTACCAGATCGCAAAGTCCTTAGGACTTGTAACAGCACACTTTGGCATGACCTGAAGTTTTCCTTCATAAAATTTGTGTAATAATGGGGCTAACTTTGCGGGTTTTTTAGCTTTTGCTAAAAGTTCTTCCACTGATGGCTTTTTATCATCTGCGGTCATTAAGATAACATCTCCATTGAAGTTGAGATTTTATTTTATTGCATGTATAAATCTTGAGGTTGTGATTGAAAGAAAACTAGGAGTAGACTCGTTATTTCTTAGGACCCCATTATCTGCTAGGTGGATAGTTGAGGAGAGAGTGTATGGTGGTCTATTATACGCCAAGTTTTTGGTAGATCTTCTGTTTGTTTTCCTCAACACTCGTTCTTACATCTTTAAACAAGTTTTCTCCGTGAGAGTCTATTGCTATTGCTAGTGGCCCAAAATTATCTACTTCTAATACCCACATTGCTTCAGGCATTCCCAAATCATACCAATGCACATCTTTCACGCTTTTTATGGCTTTTGCAGCAAGAATCGCAGCTCCACCGGTGAAAGCACCGTAAACTGCCCCGTATTTCTTCATTGCTTCAGTAGTTTTGTCGCCCATACCACCTTTTCCAATTATGACTCGGACTTTGAAGTCTTTAATGAGGTCAGCTTCAAATTTTTCCATGCGTGTGCTGGTTGTTGGGCCTGCTGCAACAATAGTCCAAGCACCATTTTCTTTGCGCACTATTGGACCACAATGGAAAACCGCTAATCCTTCCAAGTTTATCGGAAGGGGTTGCTCTTGTTCAAAATGGTCCAGTGCTCTTCTGTGAGCTTGATCTCGCGCTGTTACGATTGTTCCTGTGATGTAAAGTACGTCATTCGCTTCTAATTTTCGGATCTGCTCTTCAGATATTGGTGTTTTAAATCGGTAAATTGTCATATCATCACCTTAATCCACTTTATGTGTTAAGTACTGAACCTTTCCATCAGCTTGTATACGTGCTGTGGCTCTTCGAGCAGCCCAGCATTGGAAAGCAACCGCTGCAGGGTATGATGCTGGATGTCTATAAGCATATTCAATATTCACCCCTAACACTGTGGTTTTACCTCCAAGGCCCATAGGCCCAATTCCAGTCATGTTGACAGCCTCAAAAATCTCCTTTTCCAGTTTGGAGAGTTCGGGATCAGGGTTAGGTTGATCGATTGGTCTTATCAAGGCTGACTTGGCAAGTTTCATTGCAATGTCTGCTCCGCCTCCAAGCCCAATTCCAAGAATGTTTGGTGGGCAAGGTTTAGATCCAGATCTGATTACAGAGTCAGCAACAAACCTCTTCAACCCAGTTACTCCTTCTCCAGGCACGAGCATACCCAGTGTGCAGACGTTCTCTGATCCTCCCCCTTTAGGCAATACTGTTAACTCTATAGAGTCTCCTGGCACTACCTCCCAGTTTATGTATGGAATGAATCTACCTGTGTTGTCTCCGCTGTTCTTTTGAGTAAAGGGATTGACAGCATTTGGACGAAGAGGAACCTCCAGTGTAGCCTTTCGTGTTGCGATTGTTAACGTTTCCCTGATCCTATCCAGACCTTTGGCTTGAGCGCCAGCTTTCACATAGAAGATTATCGTCCCTGTATCTTGACATAGCGGAGCATTACTCTTTTCAGCGAGTTCAACATTATCTAGAATCGCTTTAAGTTGCGTTTTACCTGCTTCGCTAGTTTCTGATCTATAGGCTTCTTGTAACCCCATCTTAACATCCTGGGGTAGATAAATCACTGCAAGTTTTAGAAGTCTTTGAGCCACTTTCTCGACAAGAGTCGTTATTTCCATGATTATTCACTTTAGATCTATAGATTAGAACACTTCATTACTAATCCTTTTAATAGTTTTTATGAAAATTTTGAAAGATTTACCAATACCAATGTAGCATAAGAAGAAGCCAACATTTCATCGATTGGATAGAGATATTCATAATAAATTATGCCTCATATTAACTAGAGTAGGTGAATTTAATGGTTGATGAAGGGGAAACAGCTCCTAACTTCACCTTGAAAGCTGACGATAGACGAGATGTCTCCCTCAGCGACTACCAAGGGAAAAAGATTGTCTTGTACTTCTATCCAAAGGATGGAACCCCAGGATGTACAAATGAAGCAATTCAGTTCAAAGACACAATCGAAGAATTTAGGAAGGAAGACGCCATCATTATCGGAGTAAGTAAGGATACCATTAATTCACACAAGAGGTTCAAGCAGAAACATAAACTACCTTTCACATTACTCAGTGATCCAGATGGAAAAGTCTTAGATCTTTATGGTGTTTGGAAGAAGAAGAGCATGTACGGCAGAACCTTTATGGGTACCGAACGAACGACGTTTATAATCGATGAAAAAGGCATCATTACAAAGGTTTTCCGAAAAGTGAAAGTGAAGGGACACACCCAATCCTGTCTCCTTAACCTTAAAATCACAAAATAACACGTCTATATTGGATTTCGTAAACACAACCTTAGTTTTAAACAGGGAAAGATTTTTGTTAACAATTACATAATGACAAGACAAAGGGTGACTTTGAGTGTGTCTCAGCTTAATGGAAGAACAGTGGGATATCGCAATAATTCTAGATGCTTGTAGGTACGATGTTTTCCGAGAAGTCTATAAAAAGTACCTTCCCCGCGGAAAGTTGGAGCAGAGAATTGGCGCTTCAGATACATTTGAATGGCTACACTCTGTTTTTAATGGGAATAGAACAAAAGACATGTTATACGTAAGTGCACATCCGGGAATAAATGGAAGAGGCGTTCCATGGGGAGATTTTGATGCAAAAGAACAATTCTACAAAGTTTATGATGCATGGTTAAAGGGATGGAACTGGGAAATAGGGACATCGATACCCAACAAGGTCGCTGAGATTGCAGTTCAAGCAGTAAAGGAATTCCCCGATAGAAAGACAATAATTCACTTTATACAACCTCATTTTCCCTATAGAAAAGCACCATGTCCATCCAAGTATTCTGATCTAAAGTGTGCAAAGAAAGATGCAAAATTAGGAATCTTGCTTGAAAGGCTGATAAGAAGGCTGATTTCCCTATTCGAAATAAACCTTTCCAGATTTAGATCGATTTACTGGAACATTAAAAAAACGCTACGACTAGATTTTCTTGAAGACCTAAATGAAATCTATTGGAGAGAATATACCATTGAAGAACTCAAATATTTTCATAAGGACAACTTGGAATGGGTGCTAGAATCCGTAGAAGAAATTGTCGATGAGTTTGATAAGGCGAAAATAGTCATAACATCAGATCATGGAGAGGCATTCGGTGAAGATGGAGAATTTTTCCATACATACAAAACGACAAATCCAGTCGTCAGATTAGTTCCATTTTGGCAGAACACTTGAAATGACAACAAAACTACATTATTAAGATCTAAACGTAAATTGGTAAATGGAACCTAGTCCCCACCTCTACTGAACAAGGCAATTTAAGCCAATTATTTATCATAGCTACCAAAAAGCTGAATAAAGAAAGCCTTGTTTTCCTTTTGGTCATCTTGGATAAGAAAACAGTAGTTGGTCTTTCAAGTTTTCAATTCATGGCTATGGTTCGAAGAGGCTTATTCTACACTTTTTTATCACTTTACCTGAGAGAAATACTTGGGCTTTCTGTAACGGAAACTACGTTGTTAGCAAGTCTCACAATGATAGCCAATAGCGTTTCACAAACGTTCGTGTGGGGTAAGATATCGGACAAATATCAATGGCGGGCAAGTTTGGTAGTTATTGGAGAAACGGTGGCAGCATTCGGGTATGTCACAGTTTATTTTATTCATGCATATATGCTAGAGCTGAATAGTCCCATCACTGCCGCGTATATTATAATTGGAGGACTTGCAATTCTCGAGTTTTTCTGGTCTATGAGTAATCTAGGATGGAGTGCGCTTATCTCTGATCTTACAACACCCAAGGAAAGGGGAGGGTTAATGAGCATAGTTTCTAGTGTTGGTGGTGTCGGGCGAATAGTTGGGACCTCTGTTTCGGCTGTATTTTACAATTGGGGCAGTATAGCTGGAGGATTCACAAGTGGTTTACTCTTCTATTTTGCCTCGACAATTATGCTAGTTAGTGCTGCTTTAATCTGGTTTAGTGCTCGGAGTTCTGAAAAGATTAAAACGGACATGCAGACTAATGAAACTACGGAAAGTGCGCAGGATTCTGGTCAGCAGGGGACAAATGTCTTTTCTTGGTTTCTCACATCACTATTCATTGTAGGGTTTGGGGCCTTCTCGATCCTACAGATCTTCATATATTACATCAGTCTTGATTCGCCAATTAACGCTTCTTCCTTTGAGATTGCTATGATCCGTAATTCATCTTCAATCGCAATAATAATTACGAGTCTTTTGGCTGGTCTTCTTGCGGATAGGATCGGTAGGAAAAAGGCTTTGGGTTTAGGCTTTATTTTGATGGTTGTTACTCCACTTTTCTATATACTGGCACAAAATGCGATACAGATGATGATCTTCAACAGTTTGAATGGAATTGCGAGAGCCTTGATGACTGTTGTTGGATACTTAGTGGCAGCTGACCTGATTCCAGCTGATCGAAGGGGAAGATTGTTTGGACAATACAACGCAATTACTTACATGTCTTTTGGATTGGCAGGTACTGTCTTAGGAGGACCGATAGCTGATTATCTTATCAGCACAGGATCAACCATAGCAGATGCCTATATTAACACGTTTCAAGTTGCCTCTGTAGTTAGCTTGATGGGCACAATCATATATGCAGTAAAAGTCAAGACAAAAAAAGTACAGATTGCCCATGATTAGCCTTAGTTGACTGGATATTTGAACATGAGCGCGCGCGAGAGAGAGAGAGATTCCATGATTATCCACGCATTAGCATGCTTTTTCTATTCGAGGGTTATTATGGGTGGTTTTCTCCAACCATGGGTTCTTTCTCGTTTGGAAAAATGTTTTCTTATCCAGCCCTTGAAGCCAACTGATATTTGATGGGCTATCCTCAGATGTTCTTTTCTTTTCTTTTTTGAAATAGTTAAGCCGCAGTGCTTACATTTTACTAATGGTGGTTTTCCATCCATCTTATGGTGTCTCCATTGTATATGCGGTATCACGGTTGATATCATATGCAAGATATTAGTTTTGGCCCTCCATCTAAACTTCAGAGCGGGAAAAGAAGTATGTGCCAAAGGCTATCATCAATACATTGAAGACTTTTGTCAAGGCTTCAACCTTGATTATGTTACGTTTAATCATGTAGACTCCCTGCCGTTACTCATACCTCAACGCATCTACCGGTTTAAGTCTGGAAGCACGCCAAGCTGGATACAGGGCAAACACCATACTGACAACCAAACCAAAAACCAGAGCTCCGAAGAACACGATGGGGGTTAAAACAGGCGTTATCGCCATTCCACCTCCAGCAGCAGTACTCTGACTTCCTGGTTGTACACCCGCACCAAAGCCCGCTCCTCCACTAAAAACTCTAGCAACAATTTGGGCGAGAACCCAGCCAGACCCTGCACCAATTACTGCACCCATCAAGCCGATTATCACAGCTTCACTTAAAAATGTGAGAAGCACTGTTCTACTTTTCATTCCTACTGCTTTCAGGATACCGATCTCTCTTGTACGCTCCATTAGAGATACAATCATAATATTCATTATGCCTATTCCAGCAACTACAAGTGAGATTGCTGCAATTCCAGCTAGAAATAGCTCTATGGTTGAAAAGATGTTTGAAACAACCTGCAACACGGCGGTTGAGGAAATTGCAGAAACCTGCTCACTAAACGCTGCTTCTATAGCTTCAGATGCATTCTCAATGATTGTTTCCTCGCTACTGTCCAATTTTACAATTATATTGTCACATTCATCAGTTCCAAAGAATGACTGAGCCTGCGAAATTGGAATGTAGACATTGAAGTCCGAAGGACCTGTGTAACCTAGTCCTCCGATCTCTTCAAGTATTGCGACTACATAGCCTGTGTAGGTCTCGTTTTTTGGTGGACGAGCAGTTGCATTGGTCCATATTATCTTAACTGGGTCACCTACATTGAATGTAGTTGTTTCATTATTCCAAGGGTTGCTGACGCGAGTTCCAATAACAACTGTTTCATTGGTTGGGATTTGAGGAAGTGTTCCCATTGCGGGTTTAAATGTTGTGCTATAGATGTTTGTATACTTTTCAAAATCCACGCCCACGACGTTGTGTATAAAACTGGTTTTGTTGGACTTGATAAAGCATGCCTTTTGGATGATTGCTGTTGAAAGGCTAACATGTTCTATTTTATCTATAATCTGAGTGTCATTTACTAGCAAACTAAAGCCTGAGTCAATTACTCCCATCGATCCTCCCATGCTTGTTCCGAAGCCTCCTCCTGGAGCAACGATCAGGGTGTCTGTTGCAAACCCTGTTTGGAGTTGAATGGTTATTGTGTCTTGAAGCCCTTGGCTGATCGAAAGAAGGGCGACAATGGCTGCGATGCCAATGACTATTCCTAACGTGGTTAGACCAGCTCGAAGTTTTCTGAGTCTTATCGCTCCAAAGGCGTATGAGAAAACGTCTCTTATCTTCATCTCAATTCACAGTTTCCTGGACGATTACGCCATCATGCATTTTCACTGATCTATTTGTTTGTGATGCAACGCGTGAGTCGTGGGTGACAACGATTATCGTGACACCTTGGTCTTTGTTTAAGCTCTTAACAAGGCCAATGATTTCGTCTGCTGTTTTTGAGTCTATGTTTCCCGTAGGTTCATCCATCAGAAGGAAATTTGGATCATTTGCCAAGGCTCTAGCTATAGCCACTCGTTGACGTTCTCCACCACTTAGTTCAGCTGGCTTGTGATCAATCCTATCTTTCAATCCCACTGTTTCAAGAAGCTGACACGCTTTCCTTTGCCTATCTGCTTTTTCCAAGCCCGCTATAGTCATCGTGAGTTCAACGTTTTTCCGTGCATTCAGTCGAGGAATAAGGTTGAAAAATTGAAAAACAAAACCTATTTTACGTCTCAAATCCGCTAACGCGTTATCGTTCAAAGTTGAAATGTCAACACTATCTATGAACACTTTCCCTTTTGTTGGTTTATCTAATGCACCTATTAGGTTAAGTAATGTAGATTTGCCACTTCCAGATGGGCCTAGGACAGCCAGGAAATCGCCCTTTTCAACTTTTAGATTTACTCCTCTAAGGGCTTTCACAGGAACTGATCCAAGCATGTAGATCTTCTGTAAATCCAAAGTCTCGATAACAGATGTTTCCATTAGCTTGATCTTCCTTTAATTTTTGTACATAACTCTTCAATCATATCGGTGCTATTGTTTAGAAAATCTCTGATCTCTTCTGCTATTTCCCGGGAAAGGTTGATCTCCAAAGCTCTTCTAAGATTGAAGAGGGCTTTGATGAAGCGTTTTTCTGCTTCTCTTATGATCTTAAAACTTTCAGGATGAGTGCCTAGTAGGAATGAACTGAAGATAGGGGGGGCAAAAAATTCCAGTTTTTTCTGCAGATTTTCTCTTAATGTGTTTTGTTCCTTAAGGAAGGATTTACCTTTTTCAGTGAGTCTGTAACGTTTCATTCCACTTTCTTCGGTTGGTATTTCCTTGGTGTACTTGCCCTCCTGTAGCCATGCAAGTAGCGGATATACTGACCCTGGACTTGGTTTCCATTGTCCATCTGTACCTTTTTCAATTATTTCCATAATCTCTGATCCTGACAGAGGCCCTTCTCTCAATAGTCTGAGTACATGGTATCGTAGGAATCCCTTGGGTACACTTGCTGTGTGCCTTAACCAGCGTTTTACTGTGTGTGGAGTGTGATGGTTGTGATCAAACATCGTATCACCAGCGATATCATATGTGATATCAAACGCGATATATAAACCTTCCAATCAAAAACATTCATTTATAATTCAGAAAATTCGTTTTCTCCAAAACGTGCGTTGTTATCTGTCTTCGTGGCGCTCACGCCACCTTGCATGCGAAGGTTTACAATTTATTTTTAGCCTTCTTCATTCTATTTGTAATCCAAGTTTTCCATAGACCTAGTCCCAACAGTAATAGAGCGACTGCAACAACTACTGTTCCATCTCCAAAAATCTGTCCGTTCATCATTAAGAAGATTGATATTCCCCACACTATAGCTGCTGTCGTTATTAGCACAAAATTCCAATTATTCATCGATTTTCTTATTTTTCATGAAGGTCATGTTAAATTTAAGTTTGTCTGGCGTGTATGTATTTGCCAAATTCTCAAAAATTTTATGTTACAAATTCTGCAGCCTTTAACTTTATATCAAACACTACTTCAGTGTCCCACTCTGGTAATTGCATACTAAGAGCGAAAAGGCTTAATCCTTTCGGATTTAACTCATTCAAGATGATGCAATGATAAATGACCTTTTATTGCGATTAAGCATCATTTATGCCTTAATTTTCGTTGGTGTAGTACTGCGAAGGTTGACTAAACGTGTAGAATTCTTGATGAACTCCATTTCTGTCTTTCTGGTGTATTTTGGTGTGCCAGTTGTAATCTTTGCTTCAATTGCGAGATTTAGTGAGGTTTTTTCCGATCTCAGAATCTTGGTGCTATCGTTTTCAATATTCTTTTTTTCCTCTATTGCGGCATTTATCCTTTTCAAGTTCTTGAATGACCGAATAATTGATGCACGTCCATTTATTCTATCCAGTATTAATCCAAATGGATTCTATTTACCATTCCCAATAATCTACGCGTTGTTTGGCGGAGAAGGGTTGATCTACTCAACAATTTACCTCTTAGTAGCTAATGTTGTGAACGCGTTTTACATTTACCCTTTATACTCTTATTATTCAAGTAGTGGTAAAAGTAATATTGTGACATTCTCGAAAGGCATTCTATTATTTCCACCGTTCCTTGCTAGCATTTTGGGGTTTGTTTTCCTAAGTTCTGGGATAACATTTCCTGAACAAATTATTCTACCTATCTCTTACCTCGGGCAGTTTACAACATATGTTGCTCTTCTATTTGTAGGATTAAACATTGACTTACGAGGGGAAAGCTGGTTCTCAAGATCAACATTGGCTGTAGCGGGTGTCAGGTTGTTTATAGTACCTTTGATTCTTTTTGGTCTGATGAAGTATCTAGGATTGATAGGCACCTGGAGCTTCGTTATCTTGATACATTCCGGCATGCCTCCAGCTGTCAACAACATCATTCTGGCTGATCATTTCAGATTAGATAAAAAGCTCATGGCAAAAATCGTAACCGAAGTCACAACATTAAGTCTGCTAACATTGCCACTGTTGTTGTATTTAGGAAACAGCCTTTAGAGAAGAGACATTATCTGAAAAACAACTATGACTGGCTCCAGCATGGAAAATTCAGACGAGATATTTACTGGTTTTTAAAAAAGCTTATAACCAAGTAAGATGCTGTTGCCAGTTTTGGGAATTAAAAGGAGGTGAAAATACGTGTTCGAGGAGGAAGAAGAGGAAGACGATGACTGGGAAGATGATGACTGGGAAGATGATGACTGGGAAGATGACGAATAATGAGTTTTACAACAGCAATCCCATGTCTTTTATAGAATTAGCCAGCCATAAAAACCGGAACATGTGTTTTCTATACCTTTGTCATCATGTTAGAAGTTGTGAGTCTTAAGGTACATGTTTTCATAGCATTAAGTGTGTATTTTTGAAACTCTTGTTTAGTGGGCGCTCGTGTTTAGTAATCTATCATTGTAAATATTGAAATTGGGTTTACGCAAGTGAAAGTTCAATATGCTGGATAGACTAATACCTTAGCTACTTAAAGAAATATTCAAGGTATGCGTGTGATGGATTTACGAGAGATTCCTGAAGATGCAGCTCATGGAGGAGCGAAATGGTCTCCTCGTGTGGAAACGCTACAGGATGAGATCGGTAAGATTTGGGGTGAGTGTGGTGTTAATAGAGAATGGACTTCTCTAAGGGCCGTTCTCATGCATCAACCTGGATCTGAGATCGAATCTATTGATGATGCTGATAAAATTCTGATGCTTGATGTTCCCGATGCCACCATAGCTAGAGCGCAGCATCAGAGCCTAGTTAAGGCTTATCAAGATATTGGAGTGAAAGTTTTCTATGTCAGGCCCGGTAGTGTTCCTCCCCCAAACCTAATGTTTGTTGCTGATCTTCTGTTCATGACTCCTGAAGGAGCAATTTTAGCCCGACCAGCCTCCACTATAAGAGCTGGTGAGGAGCGTTTTGTTGGAAAAAGACTACTTGAATTAGGAGTACCAATACTACGTAGCATAAGGGGAAAAGGGGTTTTCGAAGGTGCTGATGCTGCTTGGATTAATCCAAACCTAGTGATCGTTGGAAAAGGGCTCCGCACAAATAGTGATGCTGTAGCTCAAATCGCAAGTCTACTACAGGAAATGGATATAGAAGTCATTGAAGCCAATCTTCCTCAGAATGCTATGCACTTAATGGGTGTTTTACGTTTTGTTGACCGAGACCATGCTATCTGTTGGCGCAAAAGAACACCTGAAACAATCATTAAGGTCTTAGGAAATCATGGTTTCACTGTTTCCTTCATCCCAAGTGAAAATGAAGCCATTTATGGATTAGCTCTAAATTTCGTGACATTAGAACCGAATAGGATTTTGATGCCTGCTGATAATCCCGTAACCCAATCCTTCTATACCGATCTGGGTATTCAATGTATTACTGTTGAGATGAATGAAATTCACAAAGCAGCAGGCGGAATCGGATGCCTTACCGGAATTCTAAACAGAGAATAATCGAAACAAAATAAAGGAACTGAAAATTCAAGATCTCCGTGAAGATACGGAAATTACTAGGATGGTACATACTTGGATTACTTCTCGATAACACTTTTCTTGATTTGCGAGAGTCAAATAAGTTGAAATTATAGTGTAGGAGAATTAATTATTAGGTTGATGCATGGTTCTTTACAGGTAAATTATTTGTGTGGATCTTAAGCCATGAAAGTGCTAAATCTCTATTTTTCCTCGACAGGTAACACGGAGAAAGTAGCTAAAAAGATACACGAAACAGTTAGAACATTGGGCCATGACATCGAAACGGTAAAAGTGACCAGTGACGATATGGACATAGACGTGCTCAAGTTTGATTTTGTGTTTGTTGGATCTGGAGTGTATGGACAGCTTCCCGGAAAGTCTATGATCGAGCTGCATAGAAAACTTCTACGGAAATACGTTGAAAAAGGAGAGATTAAATCAGCCTCTCCTAGAAGAACGTCAGCAAATGTTGTGGTTTATTGTACCTATGGAGGTGTTCATACAGGTGTTAATGAAGCAATTCCAGCGGTTAAATTCATGGGGCAGTTATATGATCATTTAGGTTTCAATATAGTAGGAGAATGGTATGTGATAGGAGAATACAAAACTAATGAACATGATCGATCAATCAGTGGGCGGTTGGGTGATATTCGAGGAAGACCGACTGTTGAAGATCTCAAGGAGGTCGCTGAAAAAGTGAAGGGAATGCTAAAAGCATTCTCGCCTTAGCAGAACGAACTGTATGTACGTGTATACTTCATTCAACGCTGTTTGTGATTTTGTGTTCTGTATCGTGTTTTCATGTAGTGATATGGATTATAGATGCGTTTGGGGTCGAGTTCACCGGCCCTGGTTTGTTCAGTGTCGCTTGAATATTCGTATATGAAAGTGGGTTTTTTCAATCTCTTGAGTATTTCGAGATTGTTTGCTATAACGCCACTGTTATTCATCCAGATTACTATGGCGGAATCACAGTCTTCAATCATTTTCCTTTCTCTTTCCTTTAGATCTTTTCCGTACTGAATATCAGTCCAGTTTCCAGCATTGTATCTAAATCTGATAGCGTGTCCAACTATGACGTTTCTGTAACCTTTACTTTTCAAGTAATCCTGATAAAGTCTGTTTGCACCTAGAGCCTCTCCAACGATTATGGTCATCTTCTTTGCCATTGCGTCATCTATACGCATCTTTATCTCATCGGGTAGTTCTCTATCTTTGAATGCGCTACTTCCCATTAAAAGTAGTCTCAGGTTCTTTGTGTTTGATTTCTTCTTTAGGTTCACATCTAATCACTGCATGTATGATTGGTAAGGTTCTTTAGAATGCGGGTCAGAAAAGATTCAAAAGTAGTGATTTCCTTAGTAGAGAAATCCTTGTAGAATAATTCTATCATCTCTAGTGAAATTCTCCGATATTCTTCATGCAGTGCTTTGTTTTTTTCTGTTAACTTGATTAGTGTTACTCTGCGGTCTTCTCTGCTGGAAACTCGTTTTAGGTGGCCTCTGGCCTCTAATCGATCTAGCATCGTTGTTAAGGTTGATGTTTTTAGGGCTGTTCGTTTTGCCAATTCATTAATCGGTATTTCATCTTTGTGCCAGAGGACATAAAGGATCCGTCCTTGGCCTGTGTTTACATCTAGTTGGTCGCGTCTGAGTAGTTGATTAAAAATCCTTTGTCCAATGTAGTGAATCTTTGAAATTAGGAATCCGCCTTCTCTTTGATGTGTCATGGTAATCAGCTGATTCTGAACGTGAATGTTGTGAAGTTTTGACCATCCCATCCTTTGGCTATTTTTGGGAGTAGTTGGAGGATTGTGTGATCAGGATCATTGTAGCCACTAGGGTAATATTTTTCCATTCCGTCCTCCCAGATGGCTTGTTTCAACTTAACATCTGGTATAATCTTGATGTTTCCTCCGAACATTATGCCTTGCCATTTCTCAGGATTACTGTAGTATGCTGAGACTTTGGAGTTTTCTTTGATATGTTTGACTTTTGTTGATGATGTGTTCGTTGAAAAGATGATGAGGTAATCTTTCTGATGATCAAGGAATAAGGAGGTTAAATGAGGGTTCTGCTTCTTATTTCTCAGATTTGTCATTGCGCGTGTGTGTGGAAAACCATTTGGGTCAATAGTTGTAAGATAAGCGGCTTTTGATGTCTCCATCAATTTAAGGCTTAGTTTTTTCGCTTGGGTTTCGTTCATTTTAACCATCTGACCTTACATATTGTTCGATATCGTATAGTACTATATACAACTATTAAAACATTGCCTCGTAAAGCCTACACAAAAAATCCCATCACCATCACAAAATTTACTCATTAGACCAGAATAGTTAAAGATGGGACCATATTTTTTGTGTCTGTTCACTAATGTCAAAAATTATTAAGCAGCTAGCAATCATCTCCCGAGCTGAGTTTCTTTTACCTAATTTAGGCTCTCTCATCATGGGACTTGCATGGGGCGCTAATCCATCTTTAAACCTAACCTCGATGGTCGTACTGATGGCGTTATCATTTACCATAATAAATCTCAGTTCAGCCATTGGTGCTCAAGCAAACACAATCTCAGATTATGAACTGGATTCAAAAGACCATAGGAAGAAGGAGCTGGTCCAGGCGTATGATGATTTTGGGCATAATCGCCTAAAACACCTATTAATTGGTGAGTTAGTAGCCACTTTGGTCTTGGTCACAATTTTCATGTTAGCCAATGCAAGACCCATATTGCTACCCATGTGGATAGTTGGAATATCGCTTGGTTATCTCTATTCTGCACCACCGCTTCGAATAAAGGCTAGATCTTGGTTAGCTCCAGTGACACTTATTCTTGTACTCGGTGTTTTCCCAGTGCTTTTCGCATATTTTACTTTTACATCTGAACTTGATCCAATTTTTCCGGTTGCACTCACTGGTCTAGCCTTGACCATTTATGGAGTTATCATTCCAACAGAGATAAGAGATTATTTTGGAGACAGAGAGATGAACATCGAGACAATGACTGTGCATTTAGGATTGGGCAAGGCTTCACTCCTTAGTATCTTGCTTCTAAGCCTTGGAGGCACATTCATTGGCACAGCATTCTACATAAAATTCATTCATGGACTATATCCGTTATTAAGTCTGCTTGTAGTTGCAATCGCTGTGACAGATTTAGTGGTTCTTCAGAAATTCATGAAACTTTATAGATTATCAAATGAATACGAGAATTCAACTAATGGGAAATCCATCGCACAAGAAATCACAAGGTTATCCTCAAATAATCCAAAATGGATAATGTTGGTTACACAAACTTACAGTTTCATATCAATTATAATGTTACTGAGCAAATTTTTACATTAATACATATCAATTTGTTCAAATATCTTAATATGTGACCAAGTCTATTGTATTATAGATAGAATTCGCATAGATGAAACTCACAAAGACGTTTACAGCGTTTTGTAGTTTTTGGTGGAAATTCTATAAAAAGAGAGGTGAAAATATGAAACTTACAAAAGAGCAAATATCCCAGTCATCGAAATCACACGTTAAAGAAGCTGAGACAAGAATCTTACCCGAAGCCGATAATTATTCTCAATTAAAAGCTTGGGTACAAAGTGTCATAAAAAAAGCGGAAAAAAATAGGAATCAAGATAAAGTAAAACGATTTCAGATTTTACTAGCAGATCTCGTGCACATAAATTAATGGATGAGATAGGAGGTTTTTGATTTGGATATATCTGGTATTCAATTTAAAATGCGGTATAACATTATTCAGAAGATTCAGAAGGCAGGAGGTACCTCAATAGATAAAGCGGTACTAGAAGATGAAATTGGTTTAGATATGCAGGAGCGTTTGTGGCTACCTTATTTTGCTGGGGCAGCCCTCGACATAATAAAAAAGACAAGAGATAAACGATATTACATTACTCGTTAACCTGCATCCTAGCTAGAATCATATCAGCATTATGATTTTGCGGACACATTCCATAATTTTGTTGATTAATAATAAGGGAATATCTAAATGTATGTTTGTAATTCATTAACGAGAAGTTTAGAGTTGACGATTATGAGTGAAGAGAAGGTTAGGGAAGATCCTGTTAAGATTCATAAAGATGGATATACCCTCTACGAGCTGGGAAAGTATGAAGAAGCAGCTGAAAATTTTCTACGCGCTTCTGAGCTCTACAAGAAATCAAACAACTTCTTCGATGCTTCAACCATGCTTTATAAAGCTGGTGAGTCTGCCTTTATGATGAAGGAATACGAAAAAGCCTTGGAACGTTTTCAAAAGTCTGCCGATCTCTCATTTGATAAAGGTTTTGAAAGATTTGGAGTCAGCGCATTAGAATATGAGAGAGACTGTCACAAGGCGTTAGGAAATGAAGACAAAGTTGAAAAATTAGGAAAGAAAATTAAAGAAGTGAAAACGAAACTAGCAGAATCATTCTAAAATAGCGAATGTAGCTCAACTCCAATTCTTAGTCAATGGCAAGAATGAAAAAATTCTAGGTTATTGAGCGTCCCACTTCATACTAGTCTTAAGCTTTGATAGATCTTCTTCTTTCTCAGGCTTTCTGAACACAAAAAGATGTTCATGTGTGAGTAATAGAAAATCTGTGTATCTTCTTTTCTTTTCTTTTCTTTCTATATTGATCCAGCATTCTTCAGCTATCTTAGATAGCCCATCCCATTTTTCTCGGGTAGTTGTTGTTTTCCATTGATATTTCATGATGTCTTCTCGAAGAATAAAGCCTACATCAAGGAAAACTTGCATTACTCCGAAGGCAATTGGAACATGGTGTCTATGTTTTCGTGTATCACCTACTAATATGCAGCAGAATCTTCCAGGTTTTAAAACTCTAAAGCTTTCCTCTGCAATTTTTTTCATGCCTTCCATGTATCCTTCAATACTTTTTGCAAAAGAAAGATCTCCATGAACTCGGTTTTTTCTAGTTGAGTAAGAAATTACGCTAGCATAAGGGGGGTGTGTGGCAATAAGGTCCACACCCTCATCCTCTATCAGATTCAAGTTTCTAGCATCACCAACATACGTTCTGATTGAAGCCCGAGGGAAATTTTTGTTAGCGTCAACATAAGTAAAGTTGAGTCTATCGCGAGTCAACATAACATGGTCAGAATTGATATCTACTCCAATCCCATTTCTTCTTAGAAGTTTACACTCAATTAGTGTGGTGCCTGAACCGCACATCTGATCTAACACGTGTTCACACGGTTTTGAGTATCTGAGAATGATGTTTCTTGCGATTTGAGGAGGCCAATTTCCTCGAAAATTACTCATATGAGTTGCCCATTTACCTCGGTTTGGAAAAGACCACACATTGGTTCTTTCCAATGTAAACTCCCTGGGTTGCATCTCTCGGATTCTCTTCGATTTTCCTATAGGAACCCTGACCTTCCCAACTTTAATTTCGCTATGGTCATTAAGAAAATTATCAAGATCCCTATTAGTGATCTCTGTCATCCCAATTAGATTTTCTACCATTCTTGAACCTCTCACCACAACTACTGACCCAGCACAAGACCTTTCCTTCTAGCCTCATATCCAAGAAAACTAAAAAAAGTTGTAATTAATTTGATTAACAGTTCTTTAAGCAATCAAGCACCAGCAACGGTTTTAAAATGTTTGTTAATAAGTCTGTCCGTTACCATCCCATGACGAAATATAAAACTAATAAACGTAGAACCTAATTCGTGCTCGAAAATTCCTGTTGATTTCCCAAAATTACAAAACTGCTAACGATTATGCCAAAATTTCCTCAACAGATATCTATTTATACTAAATATGCTTGTACCCCATGCTGCACCAGCGTACACAAGTAACGGACAGAAGAGGGAATTTGGAGAGAAACCGGAGGAAATTGGGAAGAATCGTACTATTGTGGCTGATAATCCACCACAACTTGCGCCCTATTAATTATGGGTCTTCACCACTTGTTTATAATCATAGGTAAAGAAAAGTGGCCTTTAATGAACCGGGATGGCACGTTCGCTATCTTATCGCTTCGTATTCTGGTGTCCAATCAGATATGTCATTAAGGCGTTTGATTTCATCTTGACTTAGCTTAGTTTCGAGGGCACCAACATTTTCTTCAAGTTGCTGAACTGTATTTGCTGCTATAATTGGAGCTGTTATTATGTCTCTGGTGAGGAGCCAAGCCAATGATATTTGTGTCATTGTTGCATTCTTGTCCTTTGCAATTCCGCTTAATGTATCCAAGAGCTTCAGTCTCTTTTTGGTAAAATACCTCTTCTTTACACCTTCGCTTCGTGGTGTGTCAGGTAAGGGTTTTTTCTTTGAGTATTTTCCAGTTAAGAATCCGGCTCCTAAGGGGCTGTATGAGATGAGTCCAAGATCATATTTTCCTATAATATTTTCAAACTGGTTTTCGATAAGTAATCTTCTTGCTAAGTTGTAAACTAGTTGAAGTGTTTCAAAACGAACGTAACCATATTTATCGCTAATCCAAAATGATTCAACAAGCATCCAAGGATGAATGTTGGATGCACCAACGTAATTTACTATTCCTTTGTTCACATACATGTTAAGGGTTTGTAATGTTTCATTAATCGAAGATTCTGTGTCAAAACTGTGGATCTGATAGAGATCAATCCAGCTGGTTTGAAGTCGCTTAAGACTTCCGTAAATCGCTTGATGAATGTGTCGTCTACTTAGGCCTCGATCATTTACATCATCACTCATTGCTCCTCGCACTTTTGTGGCAATAACTAAATCGTCTCGAATCCCCTGGTCCTTAAGCCAGCGACCAATAATTTCTTCAGTTTTCCCTGGATAACCGTTCCTAGCCCAGTATGAGTATATGTCAGCAGTGTCTAGACAGTTAATTCCTAGTTCAACCGCTCTGTCCATTATTTGAAAAGATTCTTTTTCATTTATTCTCCAACCAAATTGCATAGTTCCTAGTACGAATCGAGAAATTTTAACACCGGTTGATCCCAGTCTCTTATATTCCATAACGAAAACTCAATGTTTTCAAGCAGCATAAGTCTTTTTAGTCATTGTCAACGTTCATAGAAAACATGTCGTTGCCCAATTAGTCTGCGCGACCATTATTTGATTTTATTTACATATCCAAAGGAAAAGTATGGTGCGGGGGGTGGGATTTGAACCCTCCACTATTAGGAGATATCACCCAACAATTCCCATTTTTTCTTGGATCGATTCAATAGTATTCTTCGCTCATACATTTCTACGTGGTTTCAACGTATTTTTATAACAAGGATCCAACTTGATGTTGAAAGAAGAGATCAGCGATGTGCACAATAGTCACTATGTTTAAGAATAGCGTTGTATTGGCTGGGAATAACGAAGACTATACTGAACCTAGAACCAAGATCTGGTTTGTCCCAGCATCGAAAGAGGGTTACGGTCGAGTCTATGTTGGGTTTGACTCTCCATCTTTACCTAACAGTTTTCAAGGCGGAATGAATGAACATGGATTGTTCATGGACATGAACGCTGTCAATCCCACAGGATGGCAGAGAGACTCAGGTAAACCCACTTTCAATGGAGACCTTGTAGGAAAAATCCTAGCAAATTTCGCAACCGTGCAAGAGGTTGTAGAATTCTTCCAGCATCATAATGTCCCTGATTTAAACATACTAAAGGTGCCTATAGCGGATGCAAAAGGCAACTCAGTCATCGTTGAATGGGGGCAAGGGGCACAACATTTCATCTACAAGGAAGGTGACTATCAGATCTCAACTAACTTCATCCAATCAGACTATAAAAACTCTGAAGAATACCCCTGTCAAAGATACCAGATTGCTGATCAAATTCTAAAGAATGCTGAATCCGCAACCGTTGACGTAATTCGCTCAGTTCTTTCCGCCACCCACTTTGATATCTGTTCTCCAACTCTCTACTCGAACATTTGCAATTTGAAACAAAAACAACTCTACCTATATTTCTTTCACAACTTCGAAGAAACAGTAGTTTTCGACCTAGACAAAGAACTAAAGAAAGGAAACGCATCATACCCAATCCCGTCACTCTTTCCCACAAAACCGTTTGCAGCTCACCAATACAACCAACTAGGTTCAAAGATTGCACACATGCTACAGAAATCCTAATGCAAGCCAATAGTCGCCCATATAAAGGAATAGGACCCGCACGTGCGACACTGAAAACGCTAGTGAAAGATAGTATTATTCGAACACCAGTAGTATGGTCCGGTCAGAATAACCTAAGATGGAGATATCTCCCGAAGACCAAACTATTAGTCGGATTCTTGATGCTCTTGATATACCACTGAACGTAAAGGCGGTTCTACAAATAAATGTTTTCTCATAGGCGCACGGTCGAAAGAATGAGACAAATAAGTCTAGAAATGAACTGTAGCGCGCGCGTTACTCTGTACTCATTGTATGGTAGCATTATCAATTCCTTGGTCTCTCGAACATGGTCTCCCCAATCTCCCCATTTTCCCATTTCCTCCAAAAATCTTCGTCCTGAACAAGTCTTAAAATGCTTTCATTTTTTTCCTTTTCTTCAGTTAAGGCTAATCTGCGTCCCTCATCCCAATAGATCACAAAATCATTTGTCCAACTGTACCGATTGAAGCGTCCACAGTTGTGTATTGTTTGCATGAAGAACTTCATCTGATTATCAATTAGTTGTTTGCATTCTGTAGGCATATCAGAGTGGAATGCATGTAAAAATTGAACAGACTTGCTATCTAATGCTTTTTGGTATAGTGTTTTAATGAGCATTTTGGTTTCAAAACCAATGATCCAACACATTATATGGTTATCGAGTTTTTTCACTTCTTTAAGAGTATTAATTGCTTGTGACAACTTGTTAGAATCTAGTGTATTCTTTACCTCTAAAACAAATTGTACATGCTTTTTATCTATGATTACAAAATTCTCATCATCGAATAATGGGACTTCTCCTTTTCTGTAGATAATTATATCGCACTCTCTGCTACACTGCCTTTGGTTATCATAAATGACTCCTGCTTTGGCTTTGAAATCCTCATGAATCTTCTTTTGGATAAATTTCCGCAGTAGGCCTTCATAGTAATCTCCTAATATTTTCGGCGGTAGCGTAAGATTTAGGCTTTTTAATTGCTTTCGTTTAGCAAACAATTCCTCTTTTATTGCCTTCTCCAAAAATATCATCCCTTTACATTTGTACTTTGACACTGATTCATCTAATCAAGATAAAAACATTCATGAAAAAAGGGGGGGTGTGCGGGAAAACTCGGTGATATCTCCACTGGTCGCTGGTTCAAGTCCTAGCGCTCCCAACTCGAGTACCGAGACTTTTCTGAAGAAAGCTTGTGTTGCTACCTTTTTCTGAAGAGTAATAGGCAACAGGTTGACTATGCATGTGCCACACAAAGTATATCTAGTGCACGTATGAAAGTTTGAACGTTATGCTAGAAGATCCGTTAGTTCAATTGCTGATTCTGATT
>JASFPN010000018.1:0-26181 GCA_050115965.1 Candidatus Bathyarchaeota archaeon | reverse complement strand
CTTCTTTATTAGTTGTTTTTTGTGGTTGCGTATTTCGATTTGTAGGGGCATTTGGCCTGTTGCTGTGTGGGTTGCGCATGCGAAGCATGGGTCGTAGGCTCTGAAGGCCATTTCTATTTTGTTTAGTAGTCCTTGGTTTACGTTGTTGTTGTGTATGAGGCCTTTGGCTGCGTTTTTGATGGACATGCAGATGCTGGGGGCGTTGTGGGTTGTTGCTACTATGAGGTTTACTTTTTTGGCTAGGGCGTTTTCGTCTAGGGTGTAGTGGTGGATGAGGGTTCCTCTTGCTGCTTCTACTATGCCCACTCCTTCGCCGGGTTTTCCGGGTTTGTTTCTCACGTCTTTCCCCGTTATTTCGGGGTCTGTTACGAGTTCTAACGCTCGTTCCGTCGCGTACATGAGCTCTATCAACCTAGCCCAATGAAAGGCTAAAGTTGCGTGCACCGGCTTTCCTCCAAGGGTTTTGTACATACGTTCGTACTCTGCTTGGGCGAGGGGGGTTGCCATACCGTCAGCAGCGTTTAGTCTACCTAAGGGACCGACCCTATATAGGCTGCTGTCGGCTCCGTCTATGAGGCCTTTCCATCCATATTTTTTGAGGTAGGGTAGTTTTACGTAGGTCCAGGGTTCTACGTGTTCTTCTATTATGTCTAGGTATTCGGATGGTCGGAATTTGGTGTATTCGGCTCCTTTTGGGTCGACTACGCGTATGTCTCCGTCGTAAAAGTTGACGTGGTTGTTTTTGTCCACGGTTCCCATGTAATGGGTTGTTAAGTTGTACGGTTGACTGACAATCAGGTTCACGTAGTCTTCGTTTTTGAGGACTATGTCGTTGAAGAGTTTGAGGCTGAATTTGGCGAATTCTACGCAGCTTCTGGTCATCTTTTCTATTTCTGTTCTGTCTTCTTCTGTTAGGGCTTTGCTCATGCCTCCTGGGAGGGCGCTGACTGGGTGGGTGGGTCTGCCTCCTAGTATGCCTGTTATTTTTTGTCCGTAGGCTCTGTGTTTGATGACTTCTTTGGCGATTTCGAGGCCGGCTTTTTCTATGACTCCGAGTATGTTTCTTTTGGCTGGGGGGGCGTCGGGGCCGACTACGAAGTCGGGGCCTCCTAGGAAGTAGAAGTGTAGTATGTGGTCGTAGATGAAGTAGGCGTTGTATTCGAGTTCTCTGAGTTTTTTAGCGGTTTCTGGGGGTTCTACGTTGAAGGCTGCGTCGCAGGCTTTTGCTCCTGCCATGTGGTGGGCTACTGGGCAGACGCCGCAGATTCTTGTGGTGATTATGGGTAGGTCTTCAGCCCTTCTTCCTTCGCAGAACTTTTCGAACCCTCTCAACTCCGGCACTTGGAAGTAGGCGTTCTCCACGTTTCCTTCGTCGTTTAGGAATATGGTGATTTTGCCATGGCCTTCAAGCCTTGTGATCGGGTCGATAACTATCTCCTTCATTTCTTCATCACCTTCCTCCTGAGAATCGAATGAGCAAGACTATACTTATAGAAAGTACCCATCGGGTCCACAATTCCATCGAGAACATCAGGCTCAGAGACCACAGATGCTAAGGCACTCGTTATGGCTGCACCATGATCCGTAACATTTGGGCTCGGACCATCACATCCAGTGCAAGGCATGTTTACGTTCGGACATTGCGCTCCGCAGCCAGCTCTTGTCGCGGGACCCATGCATATGACGCCTTGCTCCAAGAAACATGATTTATAGTCATCATCGATCTCATAGATCCTCTTTATTTGAGAAATCTTCTTCTCTTTCTTTTCTCTTGGGCATTCCTCGCATATAGAGCCTTTAGGCAGTAATTCAGCACCCTTGGGAGGTAGCTTGTTTGTGAATATCGCCTCGACAGCCTGGATTATGACCGGTACTGGTGGAGGACATCCTGAGAGGTAGTAGTCTACGTCTACGGTTTGGCCTAGGGTTTTTACTGTGTCGTAGAATTCTGGGAGTGTGAGTTTTCCTTCTTTGATGGTGGTTGAGGTTTGGGGGGTTGTTTTGTCTGGGTTTTTGGTTGAGGGCGTTTCTGAGTAGGCTCGTTCAAATATCGTTTCTTTATCCCACAAGTTTCCAAGACCCACGACACATCCATCGCAGGCACAAGATCCAAAGGCCACCATGAACTTCGACTTTTTCCTCAACAGTTTTGCCATGTGTTCTTGTTCCTCGGTCCGAATAGCCCCATTGAAAAAACAGACATCGATGTATTTGCCAGGCATGGCTTCCACGTCCTTGTATTTCACATCTATTGCTACGGGCCAAAAAACAATGTCCGCATTTTGAACCACGTCTAAGATCTTCTCGTTTATATCCAAGACAGCGATTTCACAGCCACCACAACTGGCAGCCCAGTAAAAGCCAAACTTAAATTTCTCCATTTTTATCACCTTAAACATCATAATGCTAGTGAAAGCAATTCCGCTATATCCATCACTTCTATTTTCCCTTCGTGTCCCGTAGTTTTCACAGCATCTTCAAAGGTTAAAAGACAGAATGGACAAGCTACTGCTAAAATTTCCGCCCCATAGGCAACAGCGTCTTTAATTCGGTCTTCTGCGAGACGTGGACCAGTAATGTCTATCCACATCCTTCCTCCTGCTCCTTCGCAACAAAGGCTTCTCTCTTTCGCACGATCAAACTCTAACAGTTCAATACCCGGCAGGCTCTCAATGATTTTTCTAGGCTCTTCATAAACACCGTTTTGTTTACCCAGATAACAAGGATCATGGTAAATTACTTTCTTGTTGACTTCAGTTGAGGGTGAAAGTTTTTCCTTCTCCATTAGATCTGCAAATAATTGTGTGTGATGTAAGACTTCAATACTGTTCTGGTTGTACCTATTCTTGAAAGTGTGGTAGGAGTGGGGGCAGCTGGTGACAATTTGATTTACGTTATACTTTTCGAATAACTTCATGTTCTCCTCAACCAGAAATTCAAACAATCCCTTTTCTCCCATTCCATAGATCTCGCCTCCGCAGCAGTTTTCCTCGTCACCTAAGGTGCCAATGTTCATGCTGCTTTTTCCAAGGCATTTCACAAGGCTCTTGGCAACTTCTTGAACCCGAGGATCATAAGCTGGTGTACAACCAACAAAATAAAGAATCTCAGCGCCTTGAGAGATGTGTTTAATTCCTAGATCCTGTGCCCATTCGGACCTTTTTCCTCTTATTCTTGCCCAAGGATTGCCATTTTTAAAGGTGCTTTCTAAAGCATCTCGAATTGTTGGTGAAACAGTGCCTCCTTCGACAGCCATACTGCGAACATCAATTAGAAACTCATACGGGTTAATCTCCTTTGGACATCTGATGCCACAGGTTGCGCAGGTTGTGCAACTCCATAACTCATCTTGGGGATGTATGGTCAATTGGCCATAGATAGCTACCTCTCGCATGTAGCTTCTTATGTTCAAGTTGGCTTTTCGTGAAACTGGGCAACTACCAGTGCACAATCCACATTGGATGCATTCAAGCAAACTATGTGTTTTGATGAGTTCCTGTACGTTCATTCCTTGACACCTCCTACATTACCATTCTTGTGAATAGGATTTGGCCCAAGTTTGCGTATTTCATTAACGAATGATTCAACTGTATTCGCGAATTTTTCTCCTTCAGAGGCTGATATCCATTCCAATTTGATCCTCTCAGGTTCTATTCCATAGAATTCGAGGATTCTTTTCAAGAGTTTAATCCTCGCTTCCGTCTTGTAGTTACCCTCTTGATAATGACAATCTCCAAGATGACAACCTCCAATTAATACGCCATCCGCTCCTTTCTTGAAAGCTTCCAGTACGAACTCAGGTTCAATTCTGCTTGTACACATCACACGTATGATCCTAATGTTGGTGGGGTATTGTATCTTACTTGTTCCTGCCAAATCTGCGCCTGCGTAGGTGCACCAGTTACATGTGAAGCCTATTATGAGAGGATCGAAACCAGTTGTTGCCAACTATTTAGGCCTCCTGTGTTAGAAGTGCTTCTAGTTGTGACATTATCTGTTCCCTCGTAAATCCACGCATCGTTATTGCTCTGGCTGGGCATGCTGCAGCGCATGATCCACAACCCACACACAGTGCTTCATTAACCTTGGACTTTCCATCTTCCTCTGTCTCCTCTACTTCTATAGCTCCATATGCACATACGCTTTCACAGACTTTGCAACCACAGCATACATCTTCATCTACGTAGGCGATGGTTGGTTCTGCAACGACCTCTCCCTTCGCCAGTGGAATTGATGCTTGAGAGGCTGCAGCGCTTGCTTGAGCAACAGTGTCAGGTATATCTTTTGGTCCTTGAGCACAACCACAAAGGTATACTCCGGCAATGTGAGTTTCTACAGGTCTTAGTTTTGGATGTGCTTCAAGGAAGAACTTGTCTGGGCTAAATGACAACTTTAGTATTTTCTGAATATGTTCTGCTTCTCCTCTTTGAACAAGCCCAGCTGCCAGAACCACCATGTCAAATTCCATCTCCTTAACTTGACTCATTAGAGTGTCTTCGAAAATAACAGTCAACTTGTCGCTTTCGGTTTTCTGAAAGATCTCAGCAACTTTTCCCCTTATGAAGTTCACTCCTTCTTCTTGGGTTCTCCAAAAGAACTCTTCATATCCCTTTCCAAAGGCTCTTAGGTCAATGTAAAATATGGAGACTTGAGCATTTGGTTTCTTCTCCTTGATTTGATGAGCGTGTTTAATTGAAGCCATACAGCAGATTCTAGAACACCAAGGATTAGTTAGAACATCCCTTGAGCCAATGCATTGAATAAATGCAATTTTCTCTGGCTCTTTCCCATCAGAGGGTCGAAGAAGTTTTCCACTAGTTGGTCCTGCTGCGTTTACAAGTCTTTCAAATTCCAGATTGGTAATCACATCTTTATAATTGCTGTATCCATATTCAGGTTTCAAGTTCGAATCAAAAAGGTCAAATCCTGTTGCTATGATAATTGTTCCTACTTCAAACTCTATCTCTCGGTCCTTCTGGTCGAAATCCACAGCATTAACAGGACAGAATTTCGCACACACTCCACATATTCCTTTAGTGAAGTGTAGACAACTTTGTTCATCTATCGTGTAAATTAATGGAACAGCTTGCGGAAAAGGCACATAGGCTGCCTTTCTCTCACCAAGTCCAAGATCAAACTCGTTTGGAACTCCCTTAACTGGGCATTTTTCAGCGCAAGTACCACATCCTGTACATAACGCTTCATTGATGTACCTTGCTTTTCTAACTACGTTGACTTTAAAATTACCAATAAATCCGGTGATAGATTTGATTTCGGAGTAAGTCAATAGGGTTATGTTTGGGTGCTGAACCACATCAACCATCTTAGGTGTTAGGATGCACGCAGAGCAATCCAACGTTGGAAAAGTCTTGTCCAGTTGAGCCATGTGGCCACCTATTGAAGACGTTTTCTCGACAAGGTATACTCTGAATCCCTTTTCTGCAAGATCTAAAGAAGCTTGAATGCCCGCAATTCCACCGCCTACAACCAGAACAGCTGGCGTAACTGTGAACTTCATGGGGACCAAGGGTTCAAGTAGTCTAGATTTTGCTACAGCGGAGGCCACCAGAGCCTTTGCTTTCTTGGTGGCTTTTTCAGGGTCATGCATATGGACCCAAGAACACTGTTCACGGATGTTCGTCATCTCTAGGAGATAAGGATTCAAACCTTCAGCTTCAACAGTCTTCCTAAAGGTTGGTTCATGCATCCTTGGAGAACATGAAGCAACAACAACTCTGTTAAGTTTATGTTCCTTCATACTATCCCGGATTAGGGTTTGTCCGGGATCTGAACAGACGTACTTGTAATCTGTAGCAAATACCACACCAGGTAGTTTTGATGCGGATTCAACCACTTTTTGAATGTCAACGGAACCAGCAATATTGGTGCCGCAATGACAGACAAACACGCCGATCCTCGGTTTCTGATCTTCTAAACGTTCTTCACCTATCAAAACCATGCACCTTGTGAAACTTTACATGCGTGAAGCTGCGTATTTAACTTTTCTTCAGTTAGTACCTAAATTTTCCATTACCAATTTCGTTAATTTTTGTTTTAGTACTACCAAATTCATGAATATACACGTAGAAAAATTATGTGGATTTTTTGGGTGATGAATAAGCGAAGTTTTATCATGTAAATTCTGTTTTTCAGGCGTGCTCTGCAACCTTTAACGGTATACTGATCAATCACACTGAGATATCCTGAGTGATAGCGTTTATTTCACTTCTGTTATCATGAGCGTATCCATATTTCTTATTCGTTGAAGTTCCACTTGTGTTTTTAACCAATCAAGAGCATTCATTATTAAATCGAATTCTTTCTTTAGAATGGATCCATCCTTCAAGACAACTACTGTTTTGTATCCCATTATTTTTCAACCCTTCTCATAAGAAACGTTTCGTGCCTTTAATCGCGCGCGCGATGGGTGAAACCTTTTACGTTCAGAAGTGCGACACGCATATTAATCTGAATAGAATGCATGAGGGTGAAAGATGTTACTTAAGGAAAAAGTTGCCGTAATTGCTATATCCATAGTTTTAGCGGTAGTGATTTTTGTTTATGCATCCAGACTTAGATTAGAACAGGATTTTTCTATTGAAATACTCGTTGAAACCCCAATTCAGGTAAGTGCTTATCGAGATCCTTCTTACTTGGAACCAATAAGCACAATTGATTTTGGTCCATTATCGCTGCCCAGCGAATATACTCACTTGGTTCAACGTATGTACATAAGGAATGAGAATAATGTGTCTCTTAAGATATATTGGAATTCGACTTTGGTATCATCAACAGATCAAATAACAGATTGGTTTTCCAACGACTTCAATGGAACAACAATACTCCCAGCTCAGGGATTAGAATCTTCGTATGGTATTACATTGGAGCCGTATATGCGTTCAGAGAATTACACTTGGACACTGAAAATTTGGGTGGAATAGAAAACCAAACAAGTCTAGCATATCTTAACAAAAAATAATTATGTATTCTATCGCAGCGTAGTTAGTGTAGAGCTGCAGGTGTGTCGGACAAGCTCCTATCTTTTTCTACCGCAATGGGGACATATTTTGAGAGTTTTATTATATAGCTTTTGACAAAAGGGACAGTTAATCTTAGCATCTATTTGCTTGTCTCGCAGTGCTTCCTGATATTTTGGAATTATTGGCATATTTATACCATTTAGTAATTGTGGATTTAGGTTTAACGTGTTTTACTTACCGAGTGCTTTGTTAAAGAAAGATTGCCATTCTATAGTCTTCTCTGAATTTGCCATCGACAAAATCTTCTTTTTCGAGTAAGCGCGAATAAAAGGGGGAAATCTGCAATTAAAACTCGACATAATAAAACGGAGACCAACAGAGTAATAAATATAAACTCTTTTTCTTGAGAAATAATTGAGGATAAACAAAATGAGTCTTTGGAAACTTAGGCTGTCCATGTTCGGAACATTGGCAGTGATAATTGCCCTATCAACATTATTCTTCACAGTAATCCTGAGTCTAGTAGGTTCTTTCAGCCTAGTAACCCTTGGTGTCCTTGTCGTTGCCTTCAATATTTTTCAATGGTTAATCTCTCCATTTATAATCGACGCCCTCTATCGTGTTCGCGAGCTTTCAGAACATGAAAACCCAAAACTTCATGAGTCATTGGAAAATATGAGTAGAGCAAGTGGAATTGGTAAACCAAGACTTATGCTTGCCCAGATACCGATTCCAAACGCCTTTGCCTATGGGTCTCCCATATCTGGGAATCGAGTTGCTGTCACTAGTGGTCTACTCAGCAAGTTAGAAAATGAAGAAGTTGAGGCAGTTATTGGCCATGAAGTTGGACACTTGAAACATAGAGACGTACAGGTGATGATGTTCGTCTCGATCCTTCCAGCACTCCTCTACTACATCGGCTTTTCATTCATGTTGTCATCTATGTATGGTCGTCAAAGACAAGAAGGAAGTGGAACTGCTTTGGTGGGAGTAGCCTTTATGATATTTAGTTGGATTCTGAACATATTCATCCTGTATTTGAGCAGACTTCGCGAGTACTATGCTGATAGACACAGTGTCTCGTTAATTGATGATGGCGCTCGAAAACTCTCTGAAGGACTGGCTAAAATTGCTAAGGGAAATAGAAACATTAGAAAAGCAAAGGATGGAAAAAAGAATCTTAACGCGTTGAAAGCACTATTTATCTCTGATCCAGATCGAGCTGAAGAGGATATTATTGGAATGTCGCATGCAATGTTTTCAGGAGATCAGAAACTTGTTCAAGACATCATATCCCGTGAAGTAACCACCTTTGACAAGATCATTGAAATCTTCTCAACACACCCAAACATAATTAAAAGATTGAAAGCTCTTCAATAACCAATCTGAAAATTCGCGTGAAATAACTACTTAATAGTGAACTTTTTCTTTCTAAAAGAGAAATGCTAAAAGGCAGACCTAATAAGTTGAGTTCAAACTCCTGTGGAAAATGATGATTATGCAACATGAGTCAATCTTTGAAGAAATTGAGAAGCTTGAGGACGAAATGACACAAGCTCTAATGAAGCTTATTCGGTTCCCAGCAATATCCCCGGACAATGATGGCGAGGGCGAGTCAAAGAAAGCTGAGCAGTTAATGCAGATATTAGAGACTGTTGGTTTCGAACGAATAGAGCGTTATGATTCAAAGGATGAAAGGGTTCCTATCAAAAAAAGACCAAACATTTTAGCTCATTATGAAGGAAAAGATAGCAGAGAACGTTTATGGATAGTAACACACCTAGACATAGTTCCTCCCGGAGAAGAATCACTCTGGACCATCACTAAACCCTTTAATCCTGTTATAAAAGATGGACGAGTCTATGGAAGAGGAAGCGAGGACAATGGCCAATCTATGATCGCATCAATATACGCGGTTAAAGCTTTGAAAAGACTTGAAGAAGAACCCAAAAGGAACGTGACCTTAGCATTTGTAGCGGATGAGGAACAAGGAAGCCGTCATGGAATACAACATCTCATAAAACTAGGGCTATTCAACAAAGAGGATTTAATAGTTGTGCCTGACAGTGGAAATGAGAAAGGAGATTTCATTGAGATAGCTGAAAAAAGTGGTCTGTGGTTCAAAGTACGTACACAAGGGAAACAGGCCCATGCCAGTAGACCACAAAACGGGTTAAACGCCCACCGACTGGGGATGAATCATGCCCTAGCCTTGGACAAAATGTTACATGAAAAATACTCCGCTAAAGATGAATATTTTAATCCTTCTCAAAGCACCTTCGAGATCACTAAGAAGGATAAGAACATAGATGCCCTAAACATAATTCCCGGGGACGATGTTGTATACTTTGACTGTAGAATATTGCCAAAATACGATTTAGAAGAGATAGTGCATAACATTCAAGAATTTTCCAAAGACTTTCGAATAAAGACTCACGCTGAAATCCAGATCGAAGTTCTTAGAAAAAGTTCAGCACCAAAACCAACTGATGCCAACTCCAGAATAGTTGAAATGCTTAAAGGTGCAATAGAGAATACGAGAGGAGTAAAGCCCAAAGTTGGAGGAATCGGTGGAGGGACGTGCGCTGCTTTCTTTCGAAGAATTAACATTCCTGCAGTGGTTTGGAGCACGATTGATGAAATTGCTCATCAACCAAATGAATACGCTAAAATAGAGAACATAGTGAAAGACGCGAAAGTATTCGCTTATTTAGCCATTGCTTGACTTTTAGGCTATAAGACAAGTTGAGTGAGCACGAAAAATTTATATGGCTGGATAATCCATCCAGCTTCATGAATAACATCACGCTAAACCCGAGAAAAATAGCGTTGTTTGCCATTTTATCAGCCTTAAGCCTCGTAATTCAGTTAACCCCTCGACCCCCCAACGCTGAGTTCACATCATTCTTCACATTTCTTGTGGGGGTATTTTATGGGAGTCTTTCAGGAGCATTTTTCGGAGGTTTCGTGATGTTTTTAAATGGATTTCTCTCACCATATGGTTTTGCAGGATTTGTAATGCCCTTTCAAATGACTGGAATGGCGATAGCAGGGATTATAGGAGGAATCTACGGAAAGAAGATGCCAAAGCACATTGGTTCAACACAATATATTGAAACAGCCATCATTGGAGCAGTAGTTGCCCTCGTTTATGACCTAGTAACAAATGTGGGAGTAGGCTTACAATTCGCGCTATCTGGGCTAGACATAACATTAGCCATTTTGACTGCAATAGCATATGGTGTTTTCTTCTCAATCATTCATATCTTCTCCAACTCAGTAGTCTTTGGAATCTTAACATTACCATCATTCAAGGCACTGAATCATCTTTCAGGAGATGATATGATTGGTTGAAAAGAGAACACTAACATTCGTGACCTTAGCAACACTTGTCTGGGCCGTTTCTATATCTAGTCTTGCAGGTTTCTTCTACCTCCAAAACACTTCTTATCAGAAGCAGATAGAAGAAAATAATCAGCTTCTACACGAGACTGACCTAAGATATAATGAATTAATTAACAAGAGAAATGTTCTGCAAAGCGACTATTCCATAATATATGGTTCATTCTCTTTTCCCAACGCAAATCTAACATCCCTTATGACACAGTTTAGCAGTTTAATCAAGAACTTGAAAGGTAATTACAGTCACATCCTAGGGGATCAGGAATCCCTCAATTTAACCTTCTACACACTCCAAGAACGATATAATACGCTCGAGCAAGGAGGCAACATCACAACAACAGACTTTGAAGGATTACTGAACGATTGGGACAAAATTTTTGATCTTCTAGCCATAAAAGAACTCAGTACTACCATAAGCCAAATCGTCATGTTAAAAGTCAGTATCTGTATAGATTATGGTAACACTACATTAGAATGGCGTAACCAATCAGCCACTCCCGCTGGTTCATCATTGCTTGATCTCACAGAAAAAATTGCCACCATTGATGTGAAGTATCAACCATTAATGGAACCCGGTCACATTTTCCTCACATCCATAAATGGAGAATCTGAATGGACAGGATACAATCCAGAAGAAGGATATTCTGAAGGAAGTTCTTGGATCTGGTACCATTTAGACAATACAAGTCAATTGTGGATTTCTGGCACAGTAGGTTGTGATGCATGGACCCTACAGAATAATGGTGTTTATAAATGGAGTTTTGAATATTGGCACTGGCCATAACACACACCGGTTACTAACACGCGAACGAGATACATTGTTAACAACTGGTCTTAAAAGACATAACAGCTTTAAACCGCACTCATTTTAAATGCTTCATAACCTAATAAAGTTGGGACAATTGTGAAAGCTGTATCAGAAATCTTCGATAAGGCGAGAAATGAAGGAAGAAAATTTCTGCTTGAGCCAGAGGCAAAGGAGATCTGCAAGTTCTATGAAATTCCTGTTACTACCTTTGAAGTAGCAGATAGCAGGAAAAAAGCTATTGAATATGCAGAAAAGATTGGTTATCCTGTGGTACTCAAAATTGTATCACCTGATATAATTCACAAATCAGACGTTGGCGGCGTCATCATAAATGTTGAGAATCAAAATGACGTTGAGAAAGCCTACAATAAAATAATGAGTGCAGTCAAAACGAAAAAACCAAGATCAAGAATTAAAGGGATTCTTGTTCAAGAAATGGCTCCCAGCTCAACTGAGATCATCGTAGGCTCCATAAAGGACCCCCAGTTTGGACCCACACTAATGTTTGGATTAGGTGGAATCTTCGTTGAAGTATACAAGGATACCACTTTCAGAATTGCCCCCATAACCATAGATGAAGCCAAAGAAATGATCAGCGAAATTAAAGCTTATCCCCTGCTTAAAGGGTACAGAGGACAACCCAAAGCAGACATAGATGCCATAGCAAAGGTTCTCATGAAGACCTCACAGCTTGTTATGAATCATCAAGAGATAAAAGAACTTGACCTGAACCCGATAATGGTCTACGAAAATGGACTAAAAACTGTAGACGCCAGAATAATCCTAGAATAATATAACATTAACATCATCTTGAAAAACATCCTATCTAAAAAATGCTGACAATTGGTAGGTCCTAGATGTGTTGATTGACACCCATGCTCATCTCCAATGGAACAGTTTCCATAAAGACCTTGACCAAATTATAGACCGTGCAGAAAAAGTCAACGTGAGAAACATTGTTAATATCGGATTTGACCTTAATGGCAGCAGAAAAGGCATCGAATTAGGTAAGAAACACAAAGGACTCTACGCTACAGTAGGAATCCATCCTCACAACGCTAAAACATTGAACAGCGAAACCTTGAACAAACTACGAAAACTCTCGGAAAAACCTAAAGTTGTTGCAATCGGCGAAATCGGATTAGATTACTACCGAAATCTATCTTCACGTGAAGACCAGAAAAAAGCATTTGAAGCCCAGCTCTGTCTAGCAGAAGAATGTCAAATGCCGGTTGTCATCCACGATAGAGAAGCGCACACAGATGTACTGGATATGATCTCAAAATTCAGAGGAAAGATAGAAGGCGTCATGCACTGCTTTTCTGGAGACAGCCAAATGGCCAAACAATGCATCAAACACAGAATGTATCTTTCCATTGCAGGCCCCATAACCTTCCCAAACTCTACACGACTTCAGGAAATTGCAAAGTCGTTAGACATGGAGAAAATTCTAATAGAAACTGACAGCCCATGGCTTGCCCCCCAACCCATGAGAGGAAAACGTAATGAACCCGCATATCTACCTTTAATAGCTGAGAAAATTGCTGAATTAAAGAAAACCTCCTTTGACCAAATAGCAAAAAAAACAACAGAGAACGCCAAGAAAGTCTTTAATCTACCCTGACTTGGCACAAAGAAAACCAATCAGAAGCGCGCGCCAATATGAATTAACAAGGAAAAGATGAACAAGGTGTCTCTAGACCAGAAAATCCAAGAAATTGAATCTCTAGAAGAACAACTTTCCAAGTTAAAGAATGAGAAGGAAGAAATCAGTGCCAGATCAAGAGAATTAGCAAGAAGAAGAAACAAACTGAATGAAAGTGTCAAAAATAAACGCTTGGAGATTCATGAACTTAAGGCAAAGAGAGATCACCTAACCAATAAAGTAAAAAAACTAAAAACATCAAGAGAGAACACAAACACGAAGATAATTGAAAAAATCAATGAATTAAAAAAATTAAACACTCAAATATCCAAACTGAAAAAAGAGAAACCTTCTGTTTCACTTAAAACCCTACAACAAAAAGTGGAAGAAATAGAATGGAAGATCCAGACAACCTCCCTGGATCTAAATGAAGAAAAAAAACTCGTAACAAGAGTTAGGAAACTTGAGAATCAGATATTTCCCCTAGAAAAACTAGACGAATTACAGAAGGTCAAAGCTACTCTTCAAAAAGGAGTAGACAAGAAAAGAGTAGACAACCAACTATGCCATAAAGAAATTCTGGAAACTGCGAGAAAAAGCCAAGAATTCCACAATATGTTGCTGGGAAAAATCAGTGAAGTTGAAGAGTTAAAAGTCAATGCAGATAAAATTCATGCAAGTTATGTTGAAACTAGACAAACACTGAACCAAATACATGCAGAGATTGAGGAGATTCATAAGCGAATAAAACATCTACGAGATGAAGTCCAAAAGGAAGAAGTAGAAAAGTTGAGAAAAAAAGAGGAAACGCTAAGGAAGAAGATACAAAGTGAGGCTCAAAAGAAGCTAAATGATGGCGAAAAACTGACCTGGGAGGAATTTCAATTATTGTCGGAAAACGGAGAGACAACACAAGATTAAAGTGAAAATACACAGATTATATTGGAGAATAGACGAGAAGATGACCACAGAAGAACAGGGCGAACAAAAAAACATACTAATTCTATGCGTCGACAAAGACTGTGATCTAGGCGTAAAAGCAAACATCAAAACTCCCATAACAGGGAGAGAAGGAAACCTAAACGCAGCTGTAGCATTGGCGTTGAAAGATCCTGAAGAACCCGATGCAAATGCCATGTTCGAAGCTGTCCGTCTATTCGATCGCTTTCAGGAAGAAAACAACCCTGATGAGACGTTTCAGATTGCCACTATCTGTGGATCTGAACTTGGAGGAGTTGGAGCAGATAGGAAAATAGTTGCAGAACTTAACGAATTACTAAGTTCTTTCCGTGCAACAGAGGTTCTTCTAGTCACTGATGGATATACAGACGAAGCAGTTCTTCCACTCATTGAGTCAAGAGTGCCAGTTTCATCAGTTAGAAGAATAGTCATAAAACACAGTAAAGGAATCGAAGAAACAGCCGCATTATTCACCAGATATCTAAAAATACTTACCGAAGACCCTCGATACTCACGCATCGCACTCGGCGTACCAGGTCTACTTCTCTTAATCTTAGGAGTCTTCTCAATATTTAGGCTACTTGATCAATTTGGAATAGCCTTCATAATCGTCCTTGGTGTGCTTCTACTCGCCAGGGGTTTCGGTATCGATAAGCTGATCAAGAATTACTATCAATGGTTGAGGCATTACTCTCCTCCTCCACTTCCTGTTCAAATATCCAACTTTTCGGTAGTGGTTGGGACTCTATGTATAGTTGTCGGAGCTTATTTAGGAGTCACAGATATCCCTGTACCACAGACTCCTGCAGGATGGATCAGTAATTTTCCCCAGATTACAGGTTATTTTATACGAGGTTCCATAGACCTCATAGTGCTTGGTATCTGTGTAATACTGCTGGGAAGATCAATACACTTCTATTTTGAACAAAATATCAAACTGTTACGTAATGCCGTGCTAATCGTTCTTGTTGGCTGGTCTAGATGGGTCTTGGAAGCAACCTCTGAGATTCTGATAAGCCCAGTAGTATCTTATGGAAAACTGATATTCTACATAATAATTGGCATACTGATTGGCATAGCCTCTGCTCTGGTAATTTTAGTGGTTTATCGTTCTTCAAGAAAGTTCTTCAAGGGACCTGATCAAAAGATTGAGGAATTTGAGGAGAATCCACAATAATAGAGACCAGATTATCTAGCTCTTCGTTCGAGTGCCAGTTTCTACTTGAACATTGTCCCGTTGTCCGGTTTAGATATTTTCAACCCAAAATCCTCAGTTCTCATATGATATAGTTCGTTTGGCAGAGAAAATCTTAATTGGAGCGATTAAGGCGTTACACACTAAATAAAATGTCTATATAAGGCTGTACTTGATTACATGAGGTTTGAATAGTAAGATGCTGAAGAGCTTTCTATCCACCATTGGTGTGTACAAGATCTACGAAAAATGGTTGTGGCATCAAGTTAAAAATGGTATAAAACCCGATCACATAGCGATAATCCTGGATGGTAATCGTCGATGGGCCCATGTAAAGACTCTTAACCCCTGGTCTGGTCACGAAAAAGGAGCAGCAAAGGTTAAACAACTTCTAGACTGGTGCTTGGAATTAGGTGTCAAATCAACGACTCTCTACGCCTTTTCTACAGAGAACTTCCTTCGATCCAAGGAGGAGATTGATGAAATTATGCGGATTGCCAAGATAGAGTTCTCTGGAATACTAACTGATGAGAGGATACACGAGAACAAGGTTCATGTAAAGGTGATAGGTAGAAAAACCCTGTTACCAAATGAATTACAACAACTGATAGGAGATGTAGAGAATTCAACACAAGACTATGATAAACACTTCTTGAACATCGCATTTGCTTATGGTGGAAGAGCAGAAATCGTTGACGCAGCAAAGAAGATCGCAAAAAAAGTGCATGAAGGAAAATTAGATCCTGAAGACATTAACGAATCAACGTTTGAACAACATCTTTACACTTCACACATGCAAAAACAAGACCCAGACTTGATAATAAGAACCTCCGGAGAGGAAAGATTGAGTGGCTTTCTCTTATGGCAATCAGCCTACAGTGAATTATGTTTTCTAGACGTTTATTGGCCTGACTTCCGTTTGATAGATTTTCTAAGAACAGTGCGCACCTTTCAGATGCGTAAAAGACGTTTCGGTCATTAGCTCTTTATACTCTCTTCTTGGCACTCACAATAGAGATGACATCTCTATCCTTCAGAACATAGTCTTCCCCCACCCTATTCTTTTCTCGTGCCTCCTTGGCACAGACAAAGCTCTCACCAAGCTCTGTATGAATCAAATAGGCTAACTGTCTTGCTGTCGTCCCATAAGATACTAGATAAACGTCTGGAAGAACTCGCCCTTCATGATCTGTTAGGTGTTCCAGATTCTCTACAGGATAAACAGCTATCATCCTAAGAAGCCCAAAGAAAGCAGTGTTCATCGCTTCTTGAACTCCCGTTGACCCAAACCTCAGCAGAACCTTTTCTCTAATGGTTTCCAAAGCTCTAATCTGGTTTTGATTCAACTTCTCTGATTGAATTATTTTGAAGTTACAATCTCCAGGCCTATAACTAATTAGTTTCTTCTGGGCAGCTCTTCTAAGAGCAAGTTCAGCTTCAGCACAACATGGGATCACCGTGTAATCCAACTTCTGCAATCGTTTTACATTCTTCTCCGCTGTTGGCATGTCAATTTTATTTGCTGCTATAAGCATAGGTTTAGCAATTCGCCTTAAGTTATCCACAAACCTAAGAAAATCTTCTTCACTCCAAGAAGACGGTTTATCAGCACTCAACCTTTTTCTTCTTAAAGCCTCAGATACATGGCTTTTGTTTATTGATAATCCGCTCAATCTCTCTTCCAGTTGAGAGAAGATGTTCTGCTTCGATTCAGATTCAACAGTTCTCACAATGTTGTTCCAATCTCTCTTTATGATGTTTGCCATCCACATTGTTATCTCATGTTCCAGGAAATGAACGTCTTCCAATGGATCATGTGACCCTGGTTCACACACTCTTCCCTCAGAATCTGTTCCGCCAGATGCGTCAATGATATGTATTAAGGCATCTGCCTTTCTTATCTCATCCAGAAACTGATTTCCCAGACCTCTGCCTTCCCAAGCACCAGGAACCAGCCCTGCACAATCTATCAGTTCAACAGGAACAAGCCTAATTCCTTCAAGGCACAAGGAGTTAACAGGAGTGTCTTCGACATTAAACTCTGTACAAGCACAAGGCGTTCGAATGTACCCAACTCCTTTATTTGGCGTTATCGTAGTGAAAGGATGGCTGGCGATCTTTGCTGGAGCAAGAGTTGTTGCACAGAAAAATGTAGATTTACCAGTATTTGGTTTTCCTACAACCCCAATCACTTTCGTCTGAGAAGTTCGCTTGTGTTCCATCATGCCATCTCTTCCCTAAGGTTTAATGTTTAATACAATGTAGTATCGGTTGTTGTTACTATTATCTTGTACGATGTTATCAATTAACATCTTTAGAAGGCGTATGTATCGTAGGCACCTAGATCAACCTTTCTCTAGTGACTCTGCATGCATTAAGGATCCACTGAAACCTACTGCCCATATAAGAATTGGGTAAGCAATTAATCGTTCCATTCCTCCTTTTCCCAGATTAACGAAGATTCCCAAAGCAAATAAACCAAGAGCCACCAGTGACATGACACCTAGCACTATAGACATATAAGAAAACGGAGGGTTCTCTAATTTAGAAGACGCGATAGCAGACAATCCTCCAAATAAAAATGTAATCAAAGAAAAAATTGTATGAAGTATTCCAGAATCCTCGGTGAATAATCCGACCCCAATTGCACCAACACCTGCAATGACCATTAACAAAGTAAAAAACCTGGAATTAAATGATTTTAGAATGAAGTAAGCGCCACAAACCACTAAAACACCTAATAGAAAAACCACCGAGTTAAAAACAATAGCTGATGGTCCAACACCTAAGTCACTTATATAATTTTGCGAAGTGCTATATCCAGGGTATAGGGCCTCTGCAGTAATAATCCCTAGAATGCATGAAACACTCCCAATAAATAGTAAAAAACCTGCAACTCTCTTATTATCAAGCCGCATAATAACAAATGTGTTAGAATGTTATTAAGACTTTTATCGTCCAGCTAGAGGTAAAACTAACGTGTACAACCCAATATATTTTCTGGCACACGCTAATTAAGAGGGTACTTCATTTTTATCCTTAGAAAACTTGATCAAGTAAGACCCGATAACGATGATTATCAGTAGAACCCCGATGAACAATGAAAAGGCTTTCACAACGAGAATCCAAATGTTACCCTTTATCAATTCAAGTCTTTCCAAGGCAATAACCGCATTAGAAATAGCAGTTTCTTGATCATCCACTATGGCATTTATTGCGTTATGAAGATGGATTCTGGCTTGCAGGAATGTTTGTTCAATCTCATTTACTTCAGATGGGAAAAGGAGGGGGATCCCAAAAATTCTACTTAAAGAAAGGGTCTGTTGTGCCTGATTTTTTTCACGCACAGCATTCATGATAATTTCTACAAGATCATCTGTAAAGATCTCTGTTTCACAAGGCGTCAACGATATTGTTTGTTCTTCTAAAATACTATCCTCTTCCTTACACTCAAAAAGATAGTTGGTGTATGGAGTGATTATAGGTACACTCTGGATGGAGCTGAAGTGCCTTGCATCAATGTAATCAAAAAGTTGCCATGTAACATCTACAGGTATCCATCCATAGTCAGTTAAGTGGTATTCAGCCCACATGTGTCCATCTTCAATGACACCGTGTGATCTATGAAAGGCAAACCCCGCTTGAATTCTTGCGGGAATGCCAGCAGCTCTACACAAAGCGACGAAAAGATACGAATATTCTGAGCAGTCACCCGTTTCATGTTCCAAAGCCCACAGGGCTCCTCTCTCCTCGTTCTGGGCTTTATATTGTAGATAGCGATGTACAAATCTATAAATTTCCAAAACTTTCTCGTGGAAATCACTGACATTAACAGTGAGGTTATACGCTAAAGAAGTGATTCTAGAGTCGTTACTTTCGATTAACTTCTCTGGTACTATGTATCTACTGTCAAACAAGCTGGCATCATCTCCACCCTTATTGGTGTTGATTAAATATTGAACTTCAAAGGAGAGCACGTGGTAGCTAACTTTCAGTCTGAACGTTTGATCTTCAGCTATCGTTATGTTATTTAGGTTAATGTAAATGTTCTCGGAATCGTCTTTGATTAGTGTGCATGGTGGTGTTTTATTCTGGAGGATGACGAAGTGTCGTGATGTCATATTCCTAATTAAGGGGATAAACAGTTCTCCTGTAACTGATGAAGAAGAGTTGTTGACAATTCGAACCTCATGTACAACTTTGCCTACATATGAGTTCTTAACCTCGTATCCAAGTAAATCAGAGGGTGAATTGACAACCGTTTGAAATTGAAAAGTTACTGGAAAAAGGTGGATTAGAGAAATGATTACTAAGTTAAGAATCTTCATTATGGTTTTTTTAGAAAAGCGCAACTTTGATTCCTTTAGGCTATCAACATCTTTAGGGGCAATATAAAAATATGTGAATTTTCATATGAGCGCGAGTATTTGCTCTTCCAGACCAGAGGATGTGTAAACTGGGTGTCGTCCAAAATTGAGAGAGATAAGATAATTGAATTACATAGTAAGATGATTGAGATCCGCCTTTTTGAAGAGAAAGTCTTTGAACTCTATGCCCAGAACCTTGTACCAGGAACAATTCACTTGTACACTGGGGAAGAAGCTGTAGCCGTAGGAGTTTGCAGTAACCTTCGAAAGGATGACTACATCACAAGCACACACCGAGGCCATGGTCACTGTTTAGCAAAAGGCGCTGAACCAGGACAGGTTATGGCTGAGATTCTAGGTAAAAGGACAGGATATTGCAAAGGAAAAGGGGGTTCTATGCATATTGCTGACTTCAAGGTGGGTATGCTTGGTGCCACAGCTGTTGTAGGAGGAGGATTGCCGATAGCTGTGGGAGCAGGTCTCTCGATACAGCTCAAGCGGAGAGATAACGTAGTGGCTTGCTTCTTTGGCGATGGCGCATCAAACCAAGGAACATTCCATGAATCAATCAACATGGCTTCTATTTGGAGTCTTCCCGTGATATTTGTCTGTGAAAACAACATCTATGCCATGGGAACACGACAATCGACAGCTATGCTAATTGAGAATATTTCTGAAAGAGCTGCGTCCTATGGAATCCCGGGAGAAACTGTGGACGGAAACGACGTCTTGGCAGTATATAAAGCTGCCAGAAAAGCGGTGGAAAACGCAAGAAAAGGTAAGGGCCCAACACTAATTGAATGTAAAACCTATAGGCACAGGGGGCACTCAAGAATTGACCCAGCCAAATATAGGCCTATAGAAGAGGTTGATCATTGGCTAAAGAAGGATCCAATCATTCGTCTCAAAAAGAAGATTCTCGATGAGAAACTTCTGGATGAAGCTGACATTAAAAATATCGAAAGGGAAGTATCCAATGAAATTGAAGAGGCAGTAAGATTTGCCAAGGAGAGCGAGCACCCAAAGCCCCAGGAAGCTCTGGAGGACGTTTATACTAAAACATGAGGGTATCCTATGAGAAGAATAGAGTTTAGAGAAGCATTAAGAGAGGCATTAAGAGAGGAGATGCAAAGAGATTCCACAGTCTTCCTACTTGGAGAGGATATTGGGAGGTTCTGGCATGGAGCCTTTAAAGTCACAAGGGATCTAGCTGAGGAGTTTGGTGACGAAAGAGTACGGGACACCCCAATATCAGAGTCCGCCATAGTGGGTGCAGCCGTGGGGGCTGCGATAACAGGAACTCGTCCCATTGCAGAGATAATGTTTGGGGATCTGATGGCTCTTGCCATGGATCAGATCGCTAACCAAGCTGCGAAGATTCATTACATGTTTGGAGGTCAAGTTGGGGTTCCTTTGGTGATTCGAACTCCCTTCGGAGCTGGAGTGAACATTGCTGCTCATCATTCACAGAGCTTGGAAGCTTGGTTCATGCATACACCAGGACTCTTTGTGGCTATCCCTACTACTCCATACGATGCAAAGGGTCTGTTGAAAACAGCAATACGAGGGAACAACCCAGTCATCTTCTGTGAACACAAACTGTTGTATCCAGTGGAAGGAGAGGTTCCTGAAGAGGATTACACAATTCCCTTTGGAAAAGCTGACATAAAACGAGAGGGCTCAGATGTGACTGTGGTAGCTACCCTTTACATGGTCCATAAGGCCATCAAAGCTGCAGACATGCTTGAAAATGAGGGAATAAACGTGGAGATTGTAGATCCTCGAACTTTGGTGCCACTAGATAAACAGACTATTATCGGCTCCGTTAAGAAAACGGGAAGACTTGTCGTAGTAAGTGAAGACTGTAAGACCGGAGGCGTAACTGCTGAAATTGCGGCTTTGGTTGCCGAAGAAGCGATAGATTACCTGGACGCTCCCATAAAACGTCTGGCTGAACCTGACACACCTATTCCCTTCAGCCCACCACTGGAACAGTTTGTGATTCCAGATGAGAATGCTATCGCTAGAACAATAAGAGAGGTAATTTAAGCTGGCTACCAAGATTGTCATGCCAAGGCTAAGCCTAACGATGAAAGAAGGCACTGTAGGTACTTGGTACAAGAGCGAGGGAGAAACTGTCGAGAAAGGGGAACCCATTGTTGAAGTATTCTCAGAGAAAGCTACTCACGAAGTCGAAGCACCAGCATCAGGCATTCTAAAAAAGATAATAGTTCAGGAGGGCGTTGAGGTTCAGGTGAACTCGGTGTTGGCTTGGATAACTGAACACGGTGAAGAACTGTCTGAAACAGAGATCATTGTGGAGAAACCTGAAGTAATGGGTGAAGTTGAAACAAAGGTGTTAGCTTCACCAGCGGCAAAACGGTTAGCCAGAGAGTATAACATAGATTTAACTTTAGTCGTTGGAAGCGGGCCTAATAAAAGAATTGTGGAAGAGGATGTTGAAAGGTTCGCACAGGAAAGGATGGGCCTATTACCGAAGATCAAAGAAGTTATTCCTTTGAAAGGCTATAGAAAAACATCAGCTGAACGAATATCTCGAAGTTTTAGAACAGCTCCTCATAGTACAGTTGTCATGGAGGTTAATGTTTCAAATGCTAAAACAGTACATGATGAACGTAAAGTGTCGTACACAGCAATTTTAGTGAAGGCTGTTTCCAAGGGGTTGCTTGAACATCCATTAATGAATTCAACATTGGTTAATGATGAAATCAGAATATATGATGATATTAATGTTGGAGTTGCGGTTAACACTCAACATGGTTTGGTCGTTCCAGTTATACGTCAGGCAGATAAAAAAACCTTTGAAGAGATAGGGGACACCATCAACCTTTTGGGAGAGAAGGCGAAGGAAGGAAAACTAACTAAGGATGATCTATCTGGTGGTACCTTCACAATTACAAATCTTGGAATGTACGGTGTCGATTTCTTCATGCCCATTATCAATCCTCCGGAGGCAGCAATTCTTGCAGTTGGTAGAATTATGAGTAAACCTGTTGTCGTTGAAGGAAGAATTGAAACGAAACCATCAATGATGTTGAGTTTATCCTACGATCATAGAATTGTTGATGGAGCCTCTGCTGCCAGCTTTTTATCTAAGATCAAGATGTTAATGGAAGCCATTGATTACTAGAAACTTGCATTTAGACTGAAAGTGTTGACACCATGGGTATTTCTAAAATGTTGCCTTTGTACATAAGAACCTTAATTCATCTTCACCAATGTTTCTGAACTGATGTTCTTCCAATGACTCAATGAAGATTGCATCTCCAACTCCAACTTCAGTCTCAATTCCTTTACTTTGGATTTTTGCTTTTCCTCTTAATACGAAAACTTCGTGTTCATGATTGTGTTTTTCAAGTGGTGTGAATCCTCCAACTTCGATGGTGAACAGCCTTAGTTGAAGTTTTCCAGCTCCTACATCTTTGTTAAGTAAATACTGTACCTTTACGCCCTTCGCACTCGGACCATCCATACTGCAGTTTTTTACCTGCTTTACGTTTGTAATATACATCCATTTCTCTTCTCCAGATAGAATATTCAATACTGGAAAGTCTTAAGTGCTTGTCCTTAGAATGACGGTTTGACGGATATGAGAGCCGCCATTTATCATAGTCAGCAAGATATAAGATTGGAGCAGGTTCCAATACCAGAGATCAGGGAGGATGAGGTTTTGGTGGAGATGAAAGCATGTGGTATATGTGGATCAGACTTGATGGATTGGTACTTGGAGCGACGAGCTCCTCTTGTTTTAGGACATGAACCAGCAGGGATCATTGCAAAGGTTGGAGGTAAGGTCGATGGATTCGTGGTGGGTGAAAGGGTGTTTGTCCATCATCATGTAGCATGCTTGGTATGTCACTACTGTGATCATGGTGACTACACTTTATGTGACAAGTTCCATAATACTCACATTGAGCCTGGGGGATTAGCAGAATACTTTATGGTTCCAGCTCCAAACCTAGAGACAGATACATTAAAGATCCCTGAAAAATTAACCTACGAAGAGTCAACATTCATAGAACCCATCGGTTGTTGTTTGCGAGCGTTAAGAAAGATGAAAATTCAATCCAGTGACACAATTGCGATTATTGGAGCTGGGACTACAGGCATCATCCATTCTGCATTATCAAAGGTTTTGGGTGCCGCGAAAATTGTGGTAAGCGATCTTGTGGACTTTAGACTGCAGATGGCAGCCAAATTCGGAGCAGACTTGATAGTGAACGCCAAGTATGAGAATCTAGAGTCAGTTGTTAAAGGTGAAACTAACGGAAGAGGTGCTGATCTTGTGGTAGTGACTGCTCCAAACCTGGAGGCTTATAGAACGGGATTTAACATATGTCGCAGAGGGGGAAAGCTCTGTGTCTTTGCTCCCTGCAGCCCTGGAGAATATATACGTATAAGTCCTAAGGAGTTCTTCTTTTCAGAGATTCAACTAATCCCTTCTTATTCAACGTCGCATTTAGAAACAAGGTTGGCCTTGGAACTTTTAGAAAAAGGCGAAATAGATGTTAAAAAGCTAATAACACATCGTTTCAAGCTTTCAAAAGTTGCAGAAGCCTTTAAAACAGCTCTTAACGAAAAAAATAGTTTAAAGGTCATGGTTTTGAACGGGTGAACAACATATGAAGGCGGCTGTCCTATATGGCGTGAGAGATCTTAGGATTGAAGATGTTGCAATTCCAGAAATACAGAATGGCGAGGTCCTAGTGAAGATCAAAGCAGCTACAACTTGTGGAACCGACCTAAAGATCTACCAGCGAGGATACGTGGGAGGGGTGATTAAGTTTCCCACGGTATTTGGCCATGAATGGGCGGGTGAAGTTGTTGAAGTAAGCAACGATTTGAATTGGCCTTATAAAGGAATGCGTGTTCGCGCTGGCAATAGTGCTCCGTGTCTACGTTGTACCATGTGTCAGAGAGGAAAATACAACTTGTGCGAAGATATGATTTGGCTTTGGGGATCATATGCTGAATACATCAAGGTTCCTGCTCGAACGGTGCTAGTAAACATGCAGGAAATCCCTGTTCATGTTTCATATGAAGAAGCATCAATTACTGAGCCCTTAGCTTGTGTACTACATGGGATGGAAGAGGTTGGTATAACTCTTGGAGACACTGTCACAATAATAGGAGCTGGACCGATAGGATTACTACATGTTCTTGCTGCTAGAATTTCTGGAGCAGGCAAAATAATAAGCATAGATATTGTGGAGGAGAGATTGAAGGTTGCTCGAGAACTTGGAGCAGACGAGACATTCAATCCGACTAAGGAAAATGTGGAGCTGAAAGTCAAGCAAACGACCCGTGGATACGGTGCGGATGTCGTCATAGAAGCAATTGGGCTTCCAGAGACCTGGGAACAAGCCTTAAAGCTCGTAAGGAAAGGTGGAAAAGTCCTGGAGTTTGGTGGATGCCCACCAGGAACACAGATCAAGATGGAGACTGAACTGCTTCATTATGGAGAAATCACAGTTCGGGGAGCATTCCATGCAACACCATTAAATTTTAAAAAAGCACTGAACCTCATTGCCTCAGGCACGATCGATGTTAAACAACTAATAACGAGAAAGATGAAACTAATGGATATTGAGAAAGCTTTTCAAATACTCGCTAAAGCCAAGAACGAAATCAAGATCGCAATATCACCCTAAACTAGTGCACACTACTTCTAAATACCCCCTGCGTTTCGCTATGATAGCATCAAGGCGAGAGCGGAAATGAAAAAAGTTATATGACCACCTTGGAGAGGTTATGGATATTGCTAGGGGAAATCCTGATTGGCGAAGTATGTTTTTGTAACAGGCGGAGTTTTAAGCTCAGTAGGGAAAGGCATCCTAACTTCTTCTATAGGCAAAATGCTTCAATCACGGGGATTCAAGGTTACAGCGATCAAGATTGACCCTTATGTGAATGTTGACGCTGGAACAATGAATCCATACATGCATGGTGAAGTTTATGTCACAGATGATGGAGGAGAGACAGATCTAGACTTGGGATGGTATGAACGTTTCTTAGATCTGGATTTAAAGAAAACAAATAACATCACAACTGGCATGATATATGATGCAGTGATCGAGAAAGAGCGAAAAGGAAAGTTCCTGGGAAGATGTGTTCAGATTGTACCTCACGTGACCAACGAAATAAAACACCGGATACGATCCGCATCTAAAAAATCTGACGTGGATGTTGTTTTAACAGAAATTGGTGGGACAGTCGGAGACATTGAAGGCCTACCCTTTCTTGAGGCCATCAGACAGATGCGAATGGAAGAGGGATTAGGAAACCTGTTATATGCGCACGTTGCTTTGGTGCCAATACTTGACGTAACAGGTGAACTAAAGACAAAACCTCTTCAGCACAGTGTTAATGAGTTAAGGAGAATCGGTATCCAGCCAGACATCATAGTTGCTCGATGTACGAAGATGATAGATGCAGAAGCATTAAGGAAGATAGCCTTATTTGGAACCATCCCTGAAGAAGCTGTCTTCTGCTCATATAATGTTGGCTCAATCTATCAAGTTCCTCTCATTCTAGATGAGCAGGGAATGGGAGCCTTCATTTGTGAAGAACTTGGACTTAAGAATGGAGAACCAAACCATAAAGGATGGATTGAGTTTGTGAATGCAATATTGAACCCAAAACATGAAGTCAAGGTCGCGTTGGTAGGTAAGTATGTTGGGTTGGAAGATAGTTATGTGAGCATGAACGAGGCTCTCCGCATTGCGGGAGCAACATGTAGAACAAAGGTGACAATCACATATATTGAAGCTGAAAAGTTTGAGCAGAACCCAAAGCAAGTTGAA
>JASFPN010000017.1:0-27361 GCA_050115965.1 Candidatus Bathyarchaeota archaeon | reverse complement strand
CAATGCTTCTTTGTTTGATCACCAAAAGAGAAATTCTGCTCGTGTAGCGTTAAAAAGACTTCGAAGGAAAAGATGTACTAAGGCAATCGAGTGTATCATGCAAGTTAGTCGTGATCGTAGTCCAATGGATGTCTTTGCTTCAGAAATATGCGAAGGGGCAACAAAGTATCTTAATGAGCTAAGCTAGGCGCGCGCCATAAGTAAAATTAGTCGGGAAATTAATTTACCCCCTGGTACTGCGCGCGCAGTATAATCCCTTTATTGAGATTGATGTCTAGGGTCGGTTCACCATCTGATACAACTGTTAGAAAATCAATCTTACAATCCTTTAACCTAGTTTCAACAACTTTTTCTTTAGTTTCTCTGTAAATGTTTTCAGGCTTTTAAAATAGTTGTCTTTCCATTGTCAAATTTGTGGTTTTACCAACTTGGCAGTAAACATAAAAATAAGAACAAGTCTTTACCTGAATATTATTTATACCCAAGCTTCTTCCTAGACGTCTTGAGGGAACAGGCCCGAAAGCGGGTCCCGTGCCTTTTAGGTCATCCACTTCTAAAGGGAGGAACTGTTGTAATTCTTTTCCACATCTTCACAATTTCTTTCGTTACATCGCTTTCAGAGGCATACTCTACTACAGGTTTTCCATTAACCATAGCCTTTGTAACAGTCGGATTGAAAGGAATCTTTCCAACAACATCTATACCATTTTTTCTGCAGTAGCTAGTAATCTTGCTTGTGTTCTCTTTATTTATATCAAACATGTTTATGCAAACAAAGGGTTCCACATTGAAATGTTTGAGCAGTCGTAACGCTCTTTCAAGATCATGGATCCCAGACATCGTTGGTTCGGTAACCACCAAACCAGCATCCACGCCTGTAACAGAAGCAATAACAGGACAGCCTATTCCTGGTGGCCCATCAATAATTATGAGGTCACTATCCTCTTCCTCACTTAATGACTTGGCATTCTGCCTTACCAAGGTGGCAAGTTTACCCGAGTTTGCTTCTCCCGGGCTAAGCATGGCGTGAGCCATAAAGCCATATCCAGTCTTTGAGACATATGCATACCCTGAAATTCGATCAACCAAAGTGATAGCATCCACTGGGCACACGAGGGTGCATACAGCACACCCTTCGCATGAGATGGGATCAACCTTAAGATCTCCTGTTATAGCATCAAACCTGCATTTTTCACTGCATACCTTGCACTCTGTACATTTTGCTTTGTCGATAACAGCCAGCTTTGTACCTTTGAATTTCTGGGTCCTAATCACTTTGGGATGTAGGAGCATGTGAAGGTCCGGTGCATCCACATCACAATCAGCTAAAACAGCTTTATCTGCTAAAACTGCAAGGGAAGCGGTTATTGTGGTTTTGCCTGTTCCACCTTTACCACTTAAAACTGTTAGTTGCTTCATTTTTTGGCAAGCTCCCTTACTTCATCAAAAAATGTTTGAAACTTTCTTTTCCACTCTGGCATTTCTAATGTGAATGGAACGCCTTTCGAGTAGAGTTCAGCAATTTTTCTTTGGTAGGGGATTTCCATTAATATTGGAATTTTTTCTTCTTGACAGTATTGATAGACCTTGTTATCACCTATGCCTGCACGGTTTACAACAAGGCCAAAAGGAATCTTGAGGTTTCTTAATACTTGAACTGTTATCTTCAAATCATGTAAGCCAAAGGGAGTTGGCTCCGTCACAAGAACACAAAAATCGGCTCCTTTAACCGTCTCTACAACTGGACAAGATGTGCCAGGTGGCGAGTCAAGAATATTGATTTTATCATTTTTGATTTTGTTTTTCACTGCTTTTATTATTGGCACGGCCATGGGTTCGCCTACATCAAGTTCTCCGAAAACAATATCCAATCCATTAGATGTTGAACCGAATTTTAAAGTTCCAATTTTGCGTTGTTTCTCTGTGATAGCATGTTTTGGGCAGACTATTGAGCACCCTCCACAGCTGTGGCATAACTCCGGAAAAAATAGAAGTTTATTAGGACTTACAAACAGGGCATTGTATTGACAGAACTCCGCACATTTACCACAGTAATCACATTTCTCTTCGTTGACTACTGGAACCAAAATCTGAACCTGTTTGTTATGGGTTATTGTTGGATGTAGTAGTAAGTGAGCATTAGGTTCTTCCACATCACAGTCCAAATATTGAACGTTAGGTATGGAAAGGGCAGTGTTCACAGCGACAGAGGTCTTTCCAGTGCCTCCCTTTCCGCTTGCCACTGCTAATATCAATTAATCTGTACTCCATTGCCTTTTAGTTGAGGAAACATATCAAGGGTTTATCTCGTTAGGTCTTCATTTGTGTTTGGCATGGTGACAACCCTCAGTCAGCTCTAATAGTTCTCCCTTATTATAAGAGGCTACAACATCTTCGACGAAATTTTTATCTGTCCGTAGAACAGCGACTCGTGCACTTTGAAACATGTTTAATGCTCTAGGGCCCATTCCATAGGTTATCACAGCAGAAGGTCGTAGATTGATTATTATTTCAGGTGGTTTGCCTATACCGCCAAAGTGTTCACTCCTATTTGACACGTTTTGAAGATCTTTGATTTGGCCACTTTCGTCTAGCTCTACAACAGCAAAGTATGGGGCTCTTCCAAAATGTTGAGAGAGCTGCGCTTTTAATCCTGTTGGATTCTCAACTGGTATTACAAGTCTTGTACTCACTTTAATCACCTTCAGGTTGTTATCGTTGTCCTCGACCCATTCCTTGGCTGCCCATTTTGCCCATTCCATGATGACCTCTTACTGTTGGAGACTGCGCTTCTTTTAGTTCTCCCTTTTTGTATTTGTCAATGGCTTCTCTAACAGTTCCGTCAGCGCCTACAACGATTTTTATTCCGGTTGAAGCTAGGGCTTGGAAGGCGTTGGGTCCGACGTTACCGGTTATTAACACCTCAACTCCTTTATTAGTCATTGTTTGAGCAGCTTGGATTCCAGCTCCACTCATCGCACCAGCAGCAGTGTTTGGAACTGAATCAAAGGTCATTGTGTCAGAATCCACAATTAAGAAGTAGGCTGCTCTTCCAAATCTTGGATCAACTTGAGCATCCAAGGAATCTTTAGAAGCTGTTACACAGATTTTCATTTATTTTTTACCTCCTTTTGAAATTATTTTATTCGATTCTGGTTTTTCATGGATTTTTACGAAATCCTCGATCTTGCTAACAATTTCCAGAAAAGCCTTCGATGCAGGAGAGTTCTTGTGCCTTATAATGAATGGTACTCCTTCATCAGAGTCTTCACAGACCTTTGGATCTATAGGAATAGTTCCAAGAAGGGGAACAGCAAGCTCATCTGATATCTTGCGTCCACCTCCGGATTTGAAGATGTCGGTTTTGACTCCACATTTGGGACAGACAAATCCACTCATGTTTTCAATTATGCCTATGATTGGTAATTTTAATTGTCGTGCGAAAGTTACAGCTTTCTTAACGACGATTTGTGAGACTTCAGATGGGATGGTTATGATTATTACGCCGTCCATTTCTGGTAGAAGCTGAGCAACACTGAGTGGTTCATCGCCGGTTCCTGGTGGAAGATCAGCAAGTAGAAAGTCAAGTTCACCCCAAACTATGTCTGACAAGAATTGTCTTATTGCTGTCATCTTTAATGGGCCCCGCCAGATGACTGGGGCGTTCTCATCTGACAACAGGAATTCCATGGAGACAACTCTTATCCCTAATGTTCCTAATGCTGGAAAGACTCCTATTGGACCTTGCCGCAGTCTTTGGCCCTGTAATCCTATGATCTTTGGTATACTTGGTCCATGTATGTCTGCATCTAGGATACCTACATGATCGTTGTGTCCATGCATGGCTAATGCTGTCGCTAGGTTCACTGTTACCGTGCTTTTTCCAACACCTCCTTTTCCGCTTATTACGGCGATCTTGTGTTTGACTTTGTTCATTCTGGATCTGAGTTTTTCTTCCTGCATTTGTATTTGTAACTTTCTTGATTCGATTGTTTTTGCATTATTTTCTGAACTCATGAGTAAACCTCGAAATTTCATACCTTGCTAAGAAGAGGGGGTGACCTTCATTGCTGAGAGAACCTCCTTGAGGGAGTCTGAAACTTTCTTACCTGGTTCGCCTGAGTAATGATCCATCTTGTAATGTTCAAGAACGCTTAAAGCTCCAGGACCAAGAAGATCAGAGATTACTAGATTCACTTTCAGGTCAGCCAACGTCTTAACAGCAACGGGGCCAGCACCATATTTGTAAGAAGCTGCAGGGTTATCTATCACTCGCACATTTTTTACTTCGCCATCTTTAACATGTATTATGGTAAAGGTTTTTGATTTACCAAATACTGGTGAAACGACATCTTCCAAACCTGAATGTGACTTCGTGGAAACTGCTATAATCAATTCATTCACAGTAGCATTACGTGTCTGTGCTATTCCATGGGAGTGGTTTTTTGGTGAATTCAAATTTCCATCACTTTTCTGTTGATTGTTCCTTTTCTTTTTCAAGTTTTGTTCTAATTTCCTTGATTCTCGCATCAACTTCGTTCATTTCACGTTCCAGATCTGCTTTTAACCCCTCTTTGTACTTCTGTAACGCGGCTAACTCTTCTTCTGGAGACTTCTGCGGTGCTACTTGAGAATACATAGGAGGATACATAGGTTGTGGTGGTACAAACTCTTGCGTATATCGCGGTTGATTAGGCCACCACCATCGATCCCAACCTCTCCCAAATCTTCTACCATAACCTCTGCCAAATCCTCTGCCATAACCTCTACCAAATCCTGGCATGGGGTTCATGTGTCCAGGTACGGAATAACCTGCACAGTAGCCTGCTGCTCTTCCAGTCATGGATCCCATTCCTCTGGGGCCTGTTCGATCTCCTCTTGGCATTTTTACTTTTCACCTCCATTTATGTGCTTATGCACACATTCTATTTATGTGACAATGCACAGAAATATATAAAAGTTACGCTGACATAGTCTAGAAATAGAACATGGGAACATAATGCCACAGAGATGCAGACGCAGAAGAGGCAGAAGAGGAAGACTTCCTAAACCAGTTACGATAAGGAAAAAACCACCAATAGCAGGCCTAACCCCAACTCCTCACAAAGGTCATGAACCGATTACTGTGGACAGAGCTGAATTAGAAGCTCTCAGACTAGTAGACCTAGAAGGATTATCACAAGAAGAAGCTGGCGAAAAAATGGGGATCTCACGTGGAACAGTTTGGAGACTATTGCAAAGTGCAAGAAAAAAAACAGTCCAAGCCCTCACAGAAGGAAAACCCCTAGAGATAGTCTAAACCAAATAATCTAGACACCCATCCCTAAGTGTCCAAACGTGACAAAGATTAAGTCATCATAACTTTTGCAATATATAGAAAGCTGAACGATGCTCTTTAGGATGATTTTTAACCATATTTACCTCATTTTGATACTTCTCAAGCATCTTCAGTGCTCCAGAATTGTCTTTGTGTTTCAAACGTAGCTCTTTAATTCTCTTTTCTAAAGGCTGATAATATTCTATCAACCATGCATCTTCTGGTAGCAAAAAATGATTTATCAATTTGCAGCCATAGTTAGGGATTTTCTTTAGTTCATTCGATATGGCTCTAACCGCATCATGTAAAATCAGAAAACCAGCGGGTTTCAGTAGCCGTTTTAATTTCTCGAGACAATTTTCAAAACCGATTATTCCTATTGAACCTTCAGCCCAGATGATGTCGAAACTTTCATCTGGTAAATCTATCTCAAACACAGATCCCCTAATAGTTTTCACTCGGTTTGAAAAACCCTCTTCCTCAATCTTTCTATTCAGTCTATCTAAAAGAGATTGATTAATGTCCAACCCCGTTATTTCACCATCACTCAACTTGGCTAATTCAATAGTTGGAACACCTGAACCACAGCCAACATCAAGAATTGATGGTTTGTCAAGCTTAGGAAGCATCTGAAACGCACGTTTTGTATACTTGTTAAGGCGTCCTCTAAATCGATCTCTAATCACCTCGACGAGTAATTCATCAGGCATTAATCTTCGCCCTGCTTATTATTCAAAGAGTTGTTAGGCTTTATTCGAGGAACCCATTTTGGAACACGTTTCTGGTAATCAATATATTCCTTTCCTAATACGCGAATGAGGTCGTTTTCTTCGTATGCTGTCATCTTATTGTACAGGAGGAAAAATGCTAACCAAACGCCAAACGAAAAAAGCGAGGGAATGAAGAAGAAAAACGCTAGGCAGAACAGTAAGATTCCGAGATACATGGGATGTCGAACCCAAGAATACACACCTGAATCCATGAGTCTAGATTGGCTAGATGCTTTGCCGAAAATAGCTTGGTGTGACTTCGCCAAGAGATAAAGACCTAAACCAAGTGAAAGAATTGCTGGAGACAAGAGTGCAGGTAACGAGAACAACCCAATCAAGACTGATGAGTACCCAAAAAGATAGAAACATAGGGAGTCTATTGACCAAACAGAAAAGAACAGGAGTATCATTACGAGCTGAATTTGGTCGCAGTAAGGGAATTCTGATCCTAGAACAGCCCTATTATCAGAGATTTCAATCACTACCTACAAACATACTGGACAAGTAAGAGAATGTTAGTTTAGTCTAAAAATGTTTAATGTCTTTAGGGTTGGATACCTTCCAAGAAGGTTGGCGTTCACCAACTCAACTGAGTCGACTGTAAACTTTCCAAACTCAGTCTCTCTGAGACTTTCTAGATGTTCTATCATATCGCTGAATTCTCGCGTGTTCTGAAACTGTACTATGCTGATGTGTGGTAGGAATTCTGGGTAGTCATATTCCATTTTTCTTATCTCTTGAATTTTTTGCAATTCCTTGTTTATCAGTCCAATTTTTCCGTCATCATGAACTTCAATGAATACAACATCTTGAACAATGTTCAATCGGAAGAGAAGCACCTCAAACTTTCTTGTTGCCTGCAGAATCTTCTGAGTTTGAACCATTATTTGATCCACGTTCTCCGTTGCAACATCATCCTTATACTCCTTTGATTCCACTAAGAATCCACATCCTTTCACAGTTATGTGCAGGTACTCCTTGGGAAATGGATCAATGCAAGAAAAATGCGTAAGTTCGTCCTGCACTTTCCTCACTCTTTGGATTACTTCCTCATCTTGGACCCGAATAAGGAAAGTTAAACATTGGCTCCTTCCTCTGATCCACTCATAGTGACTTTCAAACCAGTTCTTCTCTATGATTTTTGGTTGAATCGTGTTTCTGCGTTTCCAGACATCTAGAAATTTTATGTTAACTCTATCTTTGGACAAGTATCATCACAAGCCCATTCAGTTAACCTACTCGTTTTCTGTTTTCTTTTTATGATTTGTGGAAAAGGCGACCATTAAAAAATTTCGTGCTTAAATAAAAAGTTTAGAAAAAGGTTCCCCGCTGAAGCGAGGGAATGATCAAATTGATTTAAATGAATTTTTGTCTTAGTCGCTGGGCAAGTTCTTCTGCTTCTGCTCTGATGCGTTCTGCTTCTAATTCGTAGGAGTAGGATTCTCTGGTTGCCATGTTTGATGGAGTAGCCCCTGGTTGTTCAGAGCTTATTCCAAAGACCTTGGTTGTTTGCAGAGCTGCTTGTATTTTACTGAAGACTTTGTTTCCAGGCAGTTTTGTCAACATGTTCTTGACGGTTTGAACCTTCATTCTTAATTCACCTCCCTATTCAAAGAAAAGAGAGTTTCTGCAGTATGTTAGACCATACAGGTGAACCTGTGAGGCCAAGGGGAAAGGAGAAGATAACCTTGTATTGAAGACTGGCCAACGCCCACAATTCTTTTTGGTCTTTCAACCTGCATCCCTTTTCCTATTCCTGTATAAAGTACGGAAAAATAGGTCACCATTTTTGCAGAAAAAAAAAGTTCAGAAAAAGGTTTAACAGTTATGAAACCGAATATTAAAAGATTAATGTTGAGAATATTGATGATAATCGGATAAAAAATGAAATAGTGGTTAATATACAGGAATTATGCCTTTTAAAGAGTCCAAAAAGCTTCTTTATTTTTCCTTATTTTTCATAACTCGTTGATCAATTAGCCGTTTAATGATTTCCTTCCTATAGGCTATTCGTACTTTTAGAATCGCGCGCGCACGAAAGTTGAAAAACTTTTTTACACGTATATCCAGGGAAACCGAAGTCAATATTGTGTGACGATTATGGTGGGGCCGGCCGGATTTGAACCGACGACCTTTACCCGGAAACAGTACTTTTGCACAGTTCCTACGGGTTTCTCTAACCGCTCCAGAACTTCTTCATCCCATCTGGTCCGTAAACCCGTTCTTGCTTCTGGAGCCCGTCGTCATGCCGATCTAGACTACGGCCCCTAACGAACATCTAAGCTACTGTAGAGAATTAGATATATGCATTATTCCTTTGAATATGGAGAAAACACAGAATCCAGTAGCTTCCTAATTATGTGATTTAAGTGCTCAATTGCTCAGCATCTTGAAAAAGAAGGCTTAAACATCGATTTTTTGCGCAAGATTTATAATATGATAAGAAAGATAGCTATAAAATCGTGGGTTTAAAAATGGAAATGGAAGAAATCGCAAAATACGCATTTGTAGCTTTTGTCATCATCGCTATAATAGCTGGCCTCGCAGTCGGTTCCATGGCCTACAACGCAGACCCAAATGGATGGGCTGACGATGGTGTTCAGAACATAAATGGATGGGTATTACTTATTATGCTAATCTTAGGAATCATAGTTGGAATAACAAGCATCACTGCACGGGAAGTCACTCCGTTCCTCATAGCAACCATTGCACTTGTCGTAGCAGCCAACGCCAACGTATGGTCCCCACTATCTAAAATCCATCTGATACTTGACTATTGGGCCACAGCAATACTATGGTACATCGTAGCGTTCGCAGCACCTGCAGCAGTAATCATCGCCATTAAAGGCGTCTTTGCAATGGCAAGAGAGAAATAGGCAAACCCCCACCCTTTTTTTATTCAACGCGCTTGCCTCTGTATCACAGGCAGGAATTAGATTCTCCCTCCTAGATTTTGGTTCTAACCCGAATATTCATACGTCTATATGTGATGTTCAACTGTCTGTACAGATAAAAACCTATACTACTCAATGTGATTTCGATGTTCAGAACGATAAGTTTATGAATTAATAGTTAACCTCTACTTTGGGGTTTGCCGGCCATAGGGCACGGGTCCCACCTGATCTCATTCCGAACTCAGAAGTTAAACCGTGCTCCGTTCCCGGCTGTAGTGTGGTCTTCGGCCACGCGAACCCGGGAAAGCTGGCTGCCCCTTTCAAAATAAACAATTCAATGTGTACAGAGACTACCTAAAATTTATAACTGAGCACTGTTAGTTTTCCAGAAGGTGAGTTTGTGCAGGGGATTCTCGCAACCTTACTTCTACAGAGCAACCAGATAGGTCAATTGCCAGGAAACGACATGTTCTCCTGGATTATGAATATTCTTTTCTACGTCATTTTCATAGTTTTTATGTTTTATGGACAGAGAATCCAAATGTACGTGATGATTAGAGAGGTTGAAGGCTCTCTTTACAAGCTCAAGTACATTAAAGGTGAAGGGCGAAAGATCGCTATAGAGACAATAAAAGAGATTGGTAAACCAAAGACAGACCCTACAGCCAGAGTGGATAGATTCCTGGAGTACTTTACGATTCCACCTCAGAGTCTTGATCCTGCAGGCATAGTTTGGAAACTTGAACACATACTCGATGTGAGGGAGTCGCGGTTCAGGGATGACGTAAAATTGATGGCGCCAGAGGCTGACAAAACACAAATAGACAATCTTGAGAACACCCTTGAAGCTGCAATGGCCCTCAACTACATATACAAAATAGTAAGGCACTTCTACCTGCTAGGCAAGAAAACGTTAAGCCTGTACATAATCATGCAGTTACAGATGATTTTACCTCTTGTAATGCGGGAAGCAAAAGCCTACGCAAGTGCCCTCAAAGCCTTCGCAGATGGTCAACCGATAGGTGATGGGATTGGAGCCCTCGTAGGGGCACGAATGACATATGGACACGAAACAAGAAAGATATCGAAAGACTGTGTTGTTGCTGATGTGACGGTTGAAGGCCGCACAGCATATGTAATTAAGGCTGAAGGCCCCGGTGCAAACGTGGGTAAACCAGGAGACGCCGTGAGAACAGTGATTGACGAGAATGAAGGAAACATATCAATGATAATCATGATAGATGCAGCCTTAAAGCTTGAAGGAGAACCCGTAGGCAGTGTCAATGAAGGAGTGGGTACAGCAATAGGAGGCCCCGGCGTGGATCAATTCAAGATTGAAGAATCCATCTTGAAACATGGTATCCCTGTTAACGCCATAATAATAAAGGAAGATATTGGGGACGCAGTTTCACCTATGCGAAAGGAGATCTTTGACGCAGGAAAAGAAGCCATCGAGAAGATTAAGCAGATAATACTGGAGAAGACCAAGGAAGGCGACAAAATAATCATAGTTGGAGTGGGAAATACGGTTGGAATTGGGCAATAGGAGCTTGAAAAGATGAAAAGAGAAACATCCTCTACAACGACCAGAATCTCAACCTTCGTTCTCCTCGTAATATTCGTCACTCTAGCACTATCATTGACTGCTCTGATACTAGCAATCAGCGCCTTCAGTCAAGACCAAGTTGCGGCCTACTACTTACTACTTATAGGCTTTCTCGGAGTTGCCCTATCCAGTTACGTCCTTTTCCAAACAAGGAGAAAGATCAAACGGCTAAGCATAGAAACTCCTCCAGTAACGACGACAATCGAGTGTATGAAATGCGGTTTCAAGAATCTTCGAAAGTTCCAGCGTGGAGATTACATTTTCAAAGAGGATGAACCCTGCCATAAATGCAACGAGAATAAACTGATAACAGCAGTTTACAGAGAAGTGAAAGAGACGAAAGAGAAAGCAAGATTCTAAGTCAGAACCTCGCAACCATCTTTTACCATCAATACAGAATGTTCAGCTTGAGCCACGGGTTTTCCACTGGCTTCAACGAACGTAGGATAGCCCATTAAGACCTTTGAGGTAAGAAGATTCCGAAAGGCTTCGCGATAATGTTCCTTTGGAATCCTGTTATGTACCCATCGTTCTGCAAAAGGTAGAGTCCTAAAGCTGCTCTTTATCTCTTTCAGAAGCTGTTTAGAATAAGGGTTTTTCATCGATTTATGCTTACGTAAGCGGAATATCGTTACTTCATCTCCATTTATCACGCGGCCAATTGCCTCCGACAGGGTTACAAATGGTTCAATTGCGTAGACCTTTCCTAGCTGAAGCTTTGAAAAGGAAACGGTGGAGACATTTGGTATTGAGGTCCCAGCATGTATGATGTATCGTCCAACATCATGTCCTGTTAGGTTTGAAATTGGTTTGAAACCTCGAGCCTTGATGCTTCTTTCAACCATGGAGCCGATCTCTGAGGTTTTCATTCCTGGGTGTATGGTTTCTATCACTTGTCCTAATGCTTGTTCCACCGTATCAACGAGGTTATCGTATTCATCGCGAAAAGATATTGTGACCGCTGTGTCAGTAACATATCCATCAACTTGAACCCCCATATCCAACTTCACGATGGAACCTTTAGGAATCCTTCTTTTATCCTCAGGAGGAGAAGTGTAATGTGCCGCAACCTCATTTATTGAAACATTGCAGGGAAACGCAGGACTACCGCCCTTTTCCCTTATGAAGCCTTCTGCTTTTTCACAGATCTCAATCACTAACATGTCTTCCTTGACAAAATCCTTCATTACTTGACGTGTTTCACGAAGGATCCTTCCTGAAAACCGATATTTCTCCAGCGCTTCCTCATCAAGACCAGCCATTTACATCACGAACTTGGTTTGTGAATGCTAACAATGAAAAGTTTAAAAACTTACTGTCTGAGGGACACAAGTGTACATGCAGGTTCAGCAAACTTTATTGACTTCATAAATGTACAGAGTCTGAGTACCATGATAGTTGGCGTGTGTGGAAGCCCTAGGAAACAAGCAACCGAATATGTTCTCAGGAAAGCCTTGAACATGCTTGAACAGAAGGGCGAAAAAACAAGGTTCTTCACAGTCCGAAATAAGGAGATTGGATTCTGTCGACACTGTGACTACTGTCTGAAGAACAAAGAGTGCATCATAAAAGATGACATGCACGAACTCTACACCTTACTCAGAAAAGCAAAAGGCATAATCTTCGCCACACCAATATACAATGGAGGAATAAGCGCACAGATTAAAGCAGTTATGGATAGATGCCGAGCATTGTTGGCTACTGACAAGAATCTTTTCAATTACAAGGTTGGAATGGCAATAGCAGTTGGAGGAGACAGAATTGGAGGACAGGAACTAGCCATCCAACAGATAATGACCTTCTATCTGATAAATGGCATTATCCCCGTTGGCGGTGGCCCCTTTGGAGCAAATCTAGGGGGGACATTATGGTCAAAAGACACATTGAAAGGCGTCGAAACCGATGAGGAAGGATTCAGAAGTCTGAAGAAGACTGTGAAAAGATTTGCTGATATCCTAAAGAACATTGAATTCAAAAGTGAAGATTGAGCTGATTAAGGATGGGTAACCAAAAAAAGAAGATCGCATGGGGGATCACTGGAAGCGGTGATAGACTGGTTGAGATAGTAGATACCATGAAAGCTGTCAAAGAACGTCATAGAAACGAACTTGAGATAAGAGTATACCTCTCTAAAGCTGGAGAGCAAGTCATAAAACGCTACAAGTTAATGGAGGAATTGCAGGAGAACTTTGGAAGGATCTCCGTTGAAATCGACTCGAATTCACCGTTTCTAGCTGGAGCCCTCCAAATGGGCAGGTATGAATTCCTCTTGATTGCCCCTGCAACCTCAAACACCGTCGCAAAGATTTCAACAGGAATAGCAGATTCACTCCTCACAAACGCTGCAATCATGGGACTGAAGGCTTTTGTACCTACGTACTTGATGCCATCAGATTACAAAGTAGGAGTGATCACCACACTACTTCCTGGTGGAAAGGAGCTAAAATTAAGAATCAGAAAAGAAGATGTGGAACACGTGAAAAAGTTATCCGCAATGGATGACATCTTCATACTTGAAAGCCCGGAGGACCTTCACAAAACCTTCAAGGATTTCCTTAAAGATAGCAGTAAAAGGGCATAAAAAAATCATAACATGATTCTAGGCGTTGACAGTTCACGCAACCCCATGATTATTTTTCCTCAATCTCTCCGGAGTCAACCAGATAGCGATAGTACTCTTCACAGGTTTCCATAGAAACGCTTGTTCGTGCACAGAATTTTACAAGCACCTTTTCCACCGGGTCTTCTTTCTTCTTCTCTCGAATCATCTCTTTCAGTTTCTGGATCTTTTCTTGACGGTTATCAGATGCCATTTTGCTCTTCACCTCTACCACTGTAGAAAATGTGGTCTCTCATTCTTAAAATCTACCCTCACAGTTTCCAGATATAGTGCTACTCGTAAAACCTATTACTCTCAAGACACACTCAAATCTCTTGATGGGATTTTCAATGAATCGTAAAGAGAAGAGCATAGATAAAGGTGGAACACTTTTTGGACAAGGATACAATTGTGCTCAAAGTGTTCTGTTGGCGATGCAGGATTATTGGGACGAAAATAAGCCTTTGGAACCTAAGATGGCATCAGCTTTTGGAGGAGGAATTGGGGGAAAAGGATCACTGTGCGGAGCCTTATCTGGCGGCGTAATTGCAATTGGCTTAAAATATGGAAGCAATAAGCCAATTCCAAAGGAAAGAAGGAAAGCTTATAGCATGGCGTTAAGATTCTTCGAAAGATTCAAAGAAATACACGGCAGCGTTTACTGCCGAGATATTATCCAATTCGACCTAACGGATCCAGAAGAACGGAAAAAAGCTTGGGACTCAAACATCTTCGTCTCCAAATGCCTTCCTCTAGTAAAAGAAACCATAAAATTTTTAATTGATCTGGAAAGCTTGTAGATCAAGTACACGCATTCATGTTCCATGGCTTACAAACATTTCAGTAGAAAGGATAGACGTCAATTGATAACGCGGTGGAGAACCCCGAGTTTAGTTTATTGGATTGAAAACAAGCTGTATCTGAACATCACAAATGAATGTTCTAATGATTGCTACTTCTGCTTAAGAAGATTCAGAAAGGGTGTGGGCAGTTTTAACTTGATACTTACGAAGGAGCCAACGGTGAAAGAAGTGATATCCCAGGTAAACAATGCGCTTAATAAGAGAAACTGGAGTGAGGTTGTATTCTGCGGTTTTGGAGAACCATTGGAAAGGTTAGATTGTATATTGGAGACTGTTACATGGGTTAAGAAACATTATGGGAAGCCCCTTCGTTTTAGAATCGACACTAATGGTCATGGCAACCTGCTGAATAGCGATAGAGAGGTAATCCAAGAACTCAAGAATGTTGGTGTAGGAACCGTTAGCGTAAGTCTCAACGCCCACGATAAGGCAACTTATGACCAAGTTTGCAGGCCAAAGTTCAAAGAAGCTTTTCCTGCTGTCCTAAAGTTCATAGATGAAGCTCGCAAATGCTTGGATGTTGAGGCCACAGCAGTAACGATCCCTGAGATTGACCTGTCTCGAGTTGAAATGATAGCAAAAAAGATGGATGTTAAGTTCAGAGTTCGACAATACATACCCAACATCTGGTGAAACATGATTGAATACTACGAAAATCAAAATTCCATTACACTTCTTGAAAGAGTTTCTATTACGACAATCCTTATTTGCTTGACATTAATCTGCAAGAGTATATTCTGAATCGTTGCTGAAGGCGTATTGGATAGATTGATCAATGGACGAAGTAGGAAATACTGAGGAGAATAAAAGACCTTACTGGGCCGTTGTTCCAATAGTTGGTATCTTGCTGGTGATTGCAGCCTATTTCATATGCTATCCAGGCCTGTTTCAGTCCAGAGACAATATATTAGGAATCGTAGATGTTCAGAAGCAGATTGATGGTCCCAACGCTTGGGCAGACGTGTACATTGAGGGGAAGATGCAGGAGATCCATTACTACGACTTCAGATATTATGTTGATATTCGAAACTCGAAGTCTGATGACGCACTTAATCTTAGGCTTTCTATAATGCTGAATGTCGACGGTATCACAAAGAAGATGGATTCAGAAATTGTGGGTACACTAACCTCTGGTCAATCGAGGAGAGTCTCGTTTAAATTTGTAGTTGAGCACATCTACTTTGACGCAGTCGCTATAATAACCTTGTATTCAGGTAACGCAGCTGTTGATCAGAAGAGCATCAACTGATGAAAAAGATAGACTAGTTTTCTAGCATAAGTGGATTGACAAACTTTTATCGTGATCATCCAGTAGCTGCAGATCTTATGGATTTGAGTTTCTCGCGATACCTCTGCAACGTTTTTCGAGGTTCAGGGGAGTAAATCACTGTTCTTCCAAGGCTTACAAGGGGGTTGATAACATGCTTAATATTATCTATCTTGCCACCTTGAGGGCCTAGGCCCTGCAGCAACACAACAGTCTTTCCTCCAATTGTTTTCTGAACATTCTTCACGTATTCATCTTTCACGTAGTCTGTTAGGCCGATGACACAGCCATCTGCTTCCGAGGCTTTCACCATTTCCGCTATATGGAGATAATATGGTTTATCATCAATTATCGTATCCACCATAATTTTCTTGGCTTCCGGATTTGACATTAAAGTAAGGATTACGACACCCAATTTCCGTCTATGGGCATTCTTCACTGTAGCGTTAATGTTTCCTGCGAAAGGCGAGAAAGTGAAAGCATCAAACCCCATTTTGGAAATCCAGTACAGAGCTGAATCATTTGTAGCACCAATATCACTCAACTTGTGATCCAGAATTGCAATCATACCTTCTTCATGAATCTTCTTCACGATCTTGGTTAACGCACCATAAGCGCCGAGGAAATACTGGGTGTTAAGCTTAACTGAACAAGAAAAATCGCTAACCTGGTCAATCACATCTAATGAAAAGTTCAGTAAGGTCCCAAAATCATCTTCAGAAATGAATCTGGAAGGAATCACCATCTCACCGCGCTGTTCGGGTAACGCTGGATCAAGATTGATGTTTATGAAGCTGCCTTTCTCCATGACAGTCTTCACGTACTTATCATAGAACATACTCTGTTCACGTGCGGAGACGTTAATCCACCACGTTATATTAAGACTTACGCTCAAGCACAAGATGCCTTATCTGGGTTTCTGATCTTATTGAGTTTGAGCGCAGATATAGTTTTCCTTTTCAAGTTCTAATGGGCAGCCTCCACCACAGATCTGTAGTTGAGGGCAGTCTTTGCATTTCTGCTCCAAGTATCCTCGGTTTCTTAACTGGGTCGCTACTGGATGTCCCCAGATTTTCCGCCAATCATCCTTAAGGATGTTTCCGAGACTCTTGAAGTAGCTTTGGCATGGGTAAACGTCTCCAGTCGGGCCTATGCACATGTTAATCTTTGCGGCTGAACATGATTTTACCCCCAAGCCAAGTTTAACTGGATCCAATTGACAATATTGGGTGGGAGTGTACCAGAGAAATTTAAGCCCAAGTTGGTCGGATCTCTCTTTGATCTTTGGGAGAAGCTCCGTCAATCTCTCAAGAGGTAAGGCGAATTTCTTAGTGATCTCATCCTTTTTTCCTTTTCCAGAGTAGATGAGGCTGTTGCTTCCAAAAGCTGCAACTCCCATCTCTTTCAAGAACTCTATTGTTTCAAGGAAAGTCTCAGCGTTGTGTTTGTTTAGAGTTGTGTTTGTGGTGACGTAGATCTGGGTAGGTACAACGTTCCTAATTCCGGAAACAGTCTCCTCCCAGCTTCCCTCAGTTGCTGTAATCAAATCGTGAACCGAAGGCATGTGAGATTCCAGAGTTATTTGCACGAAGTCCAACCCCGTCTTCTCGAGAACTTCCACATATTCTGGGTCTTTAAGTCGTCTGCCATTAGTTATGAGGCCGGTGACCATTCCCTTCTTCTGCGCGTACTGCAGGAGGTCAGGAAGATCCTTTCGTAATGTTGGTTCTCCTCCAGTGAATGTTAAGATGAAGACGCCGATTCTTCCTAATTTGTCGATGACCTTTTTCCAGTCTTCAGCGTTGAATTCGCTTGTTTCACGGGGGCCACCAGCATAACAATGTATACAATTATTTTGACATCGAAAGCTTAGCGTTAAATCCATGCGGATTGGAGCGGAGAACTTCTGGGTAAAAGGATCGAGACGTTCTACATCTAGAAAGGATATAGGACAGACTTCCTCTGTCTGTGCCAGAGTACTTATTGTGTAAATGAGTCTTTCATAATCTTCCTTTGCCGTATTCTGATTTACTCGGTACAAGCTTCGTATGTTCTTCAATACTTCATCTTCGGGCAATCCTTGCATGAAGAAGTATGCGTAGGAAGTGGCTGTTTCGTTAAGGTAAAGAACTGTATTGGCGTTAATGACCATAACCCCTTTTCCGCCATGTTCAATACGAAGTTGCAATGCCAGACCAGCAAATTTTCCTTCACCTCTATATGTAAAGCGACCTTCAGGAACTCTGGGTTGGCGAAGGATTCTTTTAACAAAGCTCATTATTTCATCCCACTCCACCACTAGCACAGGCGCACGCACAAGATACACATGCACATGCACATGCACATGCAGCACATGCACAGACGCAACTGGCTCCTCGCCGTGTAGGTTCAGTGGAAGATTTAGGTACTGTCCTAGGTGCAATTGAGTTAGCGAACTTTTCCAAGTTTCCCACTATGTTTCTGGAGGTGTTTTCTAATGCTGTTGCCACGTTATCTGCAAATTCAGCTCCTGGTATTGAGGGGGGTTTCCTAGACTTGGCAGGAACCTCAATGTTGGGTTCATATGTTGGGTTTGGATGATAATGATGATAAGTGTACCAGTACCAAAACCAGAGGGGACTCGGTTCAAACGTTTTAGTACTAAAGATCTTCTCTGTACGCAACTGATTATCAGGATCAAGGAAAAGCCACAGAAGCTGTTCATCGTAAACTTTGGAAGCAAGACCGGGGGTTCCTGCTTGTTCTACCTGTGCCCATGCTTTCGCGACGATTGATTTGTAATAATCTATGGTGTCACGTCTGCAATATCCATGCAGTTTCTGTTCAACTGTTTCCCGTAGAAATATCACTGATCCAGCTAGTTTCTCTTCATCTAGGTGACCATCTTCCTTTATGGCTCTTAGAAAGTCAATCTCGTAGTATCTGAGAGGAGTTTCACGGGTCCCAGTACCATTTTGAAATTCAGGCATGACCTTAAGCTTGATAGATGGATCCGTGGATTCCACCCACACCGCCCTCTTCTTAAGTAGACTATAGAGGATCTCGGTGACGATTCTTGGTGGTTTAAGATCGAGTATGTATGAGGCCTCAACCGCTGTAAGTCCTCTTCTTATTCCAAGAGTCTCCATTCCTACCTTTGGTGTTAGATATGATCTCTTGCGGCCCACGTAAACGATGACTCCTAAAAGGCCTATGAAGAGACCAAAACCTAGTAGAGGAAGACCATATTGTTTGAGAAACAGTGAGAGACCCGATGGTTGCTTCACATAGTTTGCCACGTATTCTTCCGGAAAAGATATCCCCACAGGAAACTGCTCATTTGGTGAGAGGTTATGTTCTTCCCAATAGATTGTTAAACGTCCATCTTTTGAGTCTGTATTATTCCAGAAACGATCAGCCAAGGTTTTAACCATGTTGCTTGTTACGCCTGAAGGTAACACGATCAGCACTCGAAGATCAAGTATCATTGCTTCGGACCACCAAGTGGGAATGAAAAGCATGCCAACATTACCTGGGTTCTGTGTGTCCTCATAGATCATGTAGGCTACATTGGTAAGGAGAGTGAACCAAACAGTTTGACCAGCTCTTAGTGGGGAGTAAAGATTTACTCTGACCTTGTAATCACTTCCTGAACTTGTATCAGATGCCTGAAGCAGGTGACCATGCTGATCATTGGCTTGACCTATTGTGAAGTCCCGGTTCGGTTGACCAATCTCGACCCAGTTGATGTTAGGACCTTGAGTAAGTGTTATGCTTATGTTGTAGAAGAGATCTATTGATCCGTCCTGTTTTATCCAAATCTCTACCCATTCCTGCTCAAGGTGGTAGGACCTTCCTTGACTTTTACAAGTATTGATGAGAAAAAACGTACAGAATAAAGCAATTAACGTAAACCGCAGAGTCCTCATTTTCACCATTTTGGCTCCTCGGTGACTTGGAAGGTCTGTCCACAGTATGTGCAAGTTGCGTATGGTACTCCAGATACAATCTTAATTTGATTGGTGTCTATTGAGGCGGAGCAGTTGGGACATTTAAGAGGAACGCTCTTCATTTCCCCTGACATTTCCAGCCTCTGTATTACCGTTTTCGGTTTTTTAGTCATAATATTCATAACATAGATGATGATGAAGCCCACAGCAAAGAAAAGAACAGAAACAATGAGCCTTGATGAAGCATAGACTGAAGCTAAAGCGAAGATGATACCGAAAAAGAACAGAATCCCGACAATGATAACTCCTAAAACTATCTTTAAGTCCACGGCTTTATCTTCACGATTCCACCAATTTAATCTTACCCTTATCATAGGTCTATTTTCATTTGCCAAAATCCGTGGCATAAAGGATCTACGTTATTCAAGATCAAGTTGTTGCTAGACTCTCAAGTATATTTGAAAATTTTGGTTAAGGGAATAGGGTACACTTGGAGACTAGTTGAGTTATTTATTTCTCATTTCCCAGTTTTTTGCCAGGGATTGATTCTGTTTCGCTGAGTAAAATTCGGTCATAAAGTTCAAGGTAAAGATAGACATCGTTTCTTAAACGGTTGAATAGTTTTGTTCGTGATCTAATCTTACTCAGGTTTCTATTGGTTATTTTGTTCCTTCCGCTTAGAAAGCTTTGAATTATTCGTCGTTCTCTATCGGTGAAGAGGTAAGTTCTCATATCTTTTCATTTGAGCCTACAGTAGAGAAAAATATAAATCTTTTTCATCCACAGATACAATTATCAGGTTTTTTATGAAGCCTAAAATATGCCACCTACATTTTTCAGCGTAGCCAAGGCAGATTTTAGGGATTTCATTAGGAATCTAGATTTACTAATATTTGCTTGAATTTCCAGAGAAATATTCTTCCCTTCTCTGTCGTCTTATAAAATCGTCCTTTTTTTCTTAACAAGCCAGAATGGTTTAAATTTGTTAAATATGACTTCGCTTGTGGCCAAGAAAGTGAACAGCTTCTCAAGATATTTGTTAATTTCTGGTTTTCTTTGCAAAGATCAAGAATAGAAAAAACAATATCAAACCGAGAACGACGCATAAATTAAGCAAAGTTCCACTAGAATAATTAAACTGGTATGAAAGAATCATATAGAAATAACTTCTACTAACAGATGGAAGAATAGCACACAATCTAAAATTTTCAAAACCCTCTCAGGGTATATTTTGGGCTTAAATGCACACATTCATTAGTTGTTAACTCTTGTAGAGGGGGGACATCTTTCGTAGTTTTTCCACGTCTCGTGGTAAGATTTCTAGAACGTAATCTATATCCTCTTCAGTGGTATATTTTCCAAGAGAGAGTCGTAAGCTTCCATGGATCTCTTCAGGTTTAAGACCTAATGCCAATAGAACATGGCTTGGTTCAAGGGATTTTGATGAGCAAGCTGAACCCGTGGAAGTAGCAACTCCTTCATCATTCAACAGTAGAACCAAGGATTCTCCTTCTATGAAAGAAAATATGAAATTTGCAATGTTCGGCAACCTTTTAGTCGGATGACCGTTAAGGCGAGTCTCTCCAATCTCTAAAACATCCTTAATTAAGCGATTTTGTAATTTTTTCAATCTCTGTGCCTCTGGTTTCATCTCATCTTTCCTGAGTTCTACAGTCTTAGCGAAACCAACTACGCCTGGCACATTTTCTGTACTCGATCTTAAACCAAACTCATGACCGCCTCCGTGTAGAAGAGGATCGATCTTCACCCCTTCTTTAAGAAAGAGGGCTCCAACTCCTTTTGGCCCATAGATCTTGTGGGCATTTACTGTCATTAGATCAATGTTCATTTTTTCGACGTCGATGGGAATCTTGCCAAAACTTTGGGCAGCATCTATGTGTAGATAGGATCCGTACTCATGACATAACTTTCCTATTTCACTAACAGGCTGTATAACTCCAATCTCATTGTTTGCATGGATAATGGAGATTAATGATGCTCCCTTCCTCAACACATGTTCAAGCCTCTCTAGGTTAAGTAGGCCACTCCTGTCAACTGGCAGGGTGGTGATTCTGAATCCTTGTTTCTCCAGCCATTTCGCTGTATTTAAGACGCAGTCATGTTCAATCGCAGAGATTGCTATGTGGGCTTTTTTTATTCCTTCGTTGAAGGCAAATCCCTTTAATGCCAGATTATTGGCTTCAGTTGCACTTCCTGTAAAGATCAGTTCATCAGGTGTTCCATTCATCATACTGGAAACAATCCTTCTGGACTCTTCAAGCGCCTTTTTTGCATCCAATCCGAAGGTATTGATAGATGAGGGATTACCATATATTGTTGTAAAGTAGGGTTTCATAGCTTCAAAAACCCGTGGGTCCAAGGGTGTTGTAGCAGCATAATCCATGTAGACTCTTCTCAAACTTTCACCTTCAAACGTATTCTACATCATATCGGCTGCCATTACTGGTTTTCAACAATTCATATCAATGAACTTAAATAAGTAGTTTTTATCCCCAATTGAAGGACTGTATCGATGAAGAAAGAAGAAACCACCCTTGGTATTTTTGAACGATATCTTGCAGCTTGGGTCGTTTTATGCATGGTCATCGGATTAATTCTATCACACTATCTTCCCGCTTTGAGTCTAGCAATTAATGATTTGCAGATCGCTGGAATATCTATTCCTATCGGGATATGTCTGTTTTTGATGATGTATCCAGCATTACTAAATCTACAGTTAGAAGAACTAAGAAAATTAGCCCGTAACCCTAAACCGATTATATTAACTCTAATCTCAAATTAGGTATGGGCCCCCCTGATAACCGCGTTACTGGCTTACACGTTCGCGCGAGCGCGAGGAGCAACAGTCAGTTACAGACGAAAACCAATGAAAAACTGAACTCCATACATGAACAAAAACTTTAGGATCTTTGTGAATATCTAGATCTGAAGCGTGCGCGCATAAACTAGTTCTCGTGCGCGATGAGGGAGTAATCATGCAAATCCACCAACTTCACTTGCAGATTATCCATGTGCATGCAAAGGTTAATAAGAAGTGCCCGTATAGGACGAGTAGCAGTTAGGCGTGTTCTGAAAAAGGGTAGGGCGGTAGCGACGGTTTGCTTTTTTTCTGATTAGATCTAGCTGACGAATCAGTTGAGGTAATAGAGTGTCATATTCAAACAGTGGAAGAAGAGGATTTGGATTTACGAGGGATCAACCTGTTGAAGTTAACAAGGAATATGAAGCCAAGATCGAGGACATAAGCCGGAGAGGCGATGGTATCGCAAGAATTGAAGGATTCATCATATTTGTGCCAAACACTAAGCGAGGAGAGCAAGTCAAGTTCAAAGTAACAAGAGTAGGAAACAGATTCGCAATCGGCGAGTTAGTTCAAGCATAATCTAACAGCCACCAGAAATAGAGTAACATGATGAAATCTAGAAGAAGGAGGTGTATTGTTTGTCAGAAAAAGAACAAAAACCAAGCGGAAAACCTGAGGTTGAAAGCGGAAAAGAGGCAGATGTAAAAGAAGAAGCAGAAAAAAAAGAGATGTCTGAAAAAAAAGAGGAAAGCCACAAACCATCTTCAAAGGCCAATAATAAACAGAACGTAGTTTATATTGGAAATAAACCTCCAATGAATTATGTCATGGCAGTTATCACAGCCTTTAACATGGGTAACGGAACAGAAGTTACACTGAAGGCCCGTGGTCGTGCTATTAGCACAGCTGTTGATGTCGCTGAAATCACTCGGAGCCGGTTCCTTAGAGAAGCTAAAGTACAAGCCATTTCTATTGGCACTGAAGAAGTACCCTCAAGGGAAGACGGTAGACCAAGAAATGTCTCTACAATGGAGATCAGTCTCAAGAACTAAGCACATTAAGCGCTGAAATACACGTTTATTCGGAATAGACATTGACGATATAGCTAATGCTAGGCTAATGTTTGCTATGAACGAGCGCACGCGGGATTACTGGTGGGGTCGCGGGGATTTGAACCCCGGACAAATGGAGATATCTCCCGAAATTACTCCCGCAAACTCCCCTTTTTTTCTCTTCCTAGTGATTACTGGAAAAATAAATAAGCTAATTCATGCGCGCGCATTTTATTTCTTGAGTGCTTCTCTCATCCTCTTTATTGTTTCCTGTTCCTCCTGTTGCTTGGCCTGTTCTACTTCAAGCCTCTGCATAATTTGCTCGTTGTATTCTTCTATACTATTGTTAGTAGAGTCAACCAAACCTTTGATCCATTCGATTTCATCCTTAATTTCGTCTGGCAAAGTCAGCACTTCAAGTTTGTCCCCAACAACTGTCACTGGCGTGAGCGAGCGCATATACCGACTTGTGTGTAGCTCGGCTTCGAAGGCTAGTATCCAAGCGCGCGCGGCACTTCAGAAGACACTACAAGAAACGTTATGCACGCGTATTGACTACTCGGTCTAACTAGCAGATTTCACAAAATATGTATACTTTTAGGCTTAATATAAGAAACTCTTAATATTTTCTCTAAATTTTCTAACTTAACTACTCCCATTCTAACAACACCATCTCTAAATTCAACATAACCGTTGCTTAAGGCTCTCAATTCCGCCATATGAGTGCTATCTTCCAAAGGGAATGTCAATCCAAAATACTTTCCTTTGCCCAAGTCATATCCTATTATTAAATAGAGTAATAGAGAATAATCTTCTGGGTTTAAATTTGGAACTCTTTTTAAAATACTCTTGTTAGGTGTATGAAGTGTTTGAAGTATAGTGTCCGTAATATTGGTCGTTTCTTTCATAGATAATCTAACTAGCTCTGAAAGAATTTAAACTTTTTATAGGCGCGCGCGAATAACTCATAAGGCATCCTTCCTCTTTCCACATTTGTGATGACAATGCTCTCTTCAAAGCTTAATTGTTCGGCATTTGATGTTAATTCTTCTGCTGGCTTTAGCGTGCATACACCTATCCTGAATTGGGTGTACAGTTTTTTGTAAGTCCATATCTGGTTGTCCATTAACGGCTCCATTGATGCGCACACGCATTAGATGCTACTGGATAGTAATTACTTGATGGTAACTAGAGGAGAGATTGTATGAAACTGAAGCTGCAATTAGTTCGAGATGGAAAAGTAGTATTTGAAACTCCTATTTCTCCTGCGGACTGGCCAAGAGACCGGCTGGAAAACGAATCGGAGGATTTCCAAACAGATTTTCAAAGATTCCCAAAGATTTTTGTTGCCTTGTCCCATGAGACTCGATTCAGGATGATGAAACGACTCATGGAGGAAGAAGACCGTACAATTAGCTTCGCTGGTTTCGTGAGAGACCTGAATTTGAATCCTAAAATCGTTTGGGAAAACGCTAAAAAACTCAGAGAGGGAGGGCTCCTAGAAAAGGTCGAAAGGGGAAAATATCGTTGTTCAGAGTTTGGGCAGAGAGGATTCATGCTGTTTAGCTTCGCTTTTAAGCGTCTGGCAAAAGCTATGGAAGATATGGATAGTTTTTAGGGAGGTGATAAATTGCCTTTGAAACCGAAGACTATACAAATAGAGAAAGTGCCAGAAACTGGTGACGCAGAAACATGGACAACTTCAATAAGAGATTATACGATTTAGCGAATCAAGGATACACCGTATCGTGTGCAACAGACACCTACATTCTATTGAGCAGGAAGCCTGTCGCAATTAGAAGGGAAGAATAACCTCAAAGATTGAACTTTAATGATGCGTGTCGCCAAAACTACGCGCGCGTGTTATGAGGAGCAAGACAATGATAAACGCAAAGTATAACTTATCTGAGTCTCTAATTTGGTTTAATAGGAGTCTGTAGAGGGCAAGATGTCTCCCAAGCATAATAACAAAGAAGTCAACGGTGGAATAGAAGCGAAATGCATAAAGAAAGTGGCAAAGCTCGAGGCTTCGCTAAAGGAGAAGACCAAACTGGAGGAGACCTATTTTAACCAGCTTAAATACGCCCGAGCTGATCTTGAAAACCTTCAGAAACATATACAGTTGCGCGTCGATGAAGGAGTGATTAGGGAAAAGGCGAAGCTAATCATGCAAATATTAACAGTTGCTGAGGAGGTAGACCTTGCGTTAGACGAGGCGAAGAAGGCGAAGAATTCCAGTCTCCTAGAAGGGATGGAGATGGTAAGGAAAAAACTTTGGAAAGTGATCAGTTGTGAGGGGGTAAGTCCCATAGAGGCTATCGGAAAACCCTTCGACCCGAACATACACGAAGCTGTACAGGAAGTTGAAACATGTGACTACCCTGAAGGCATGGTTGTACAGGAGATCAAAAAAGGTTACCTCTTAAACGGAAAAGTGTTTAGACCCAGTTTGGTGAAAGTAGCATGCTCTTCCAGACTTTGATCAAGTTTAAAAGGGTAATGAAAAATGAGTAGTGAAAAAATTGAAAAGATATTAGGAATCGACCTCGGAACAACAAATTCAGCCGCAGCCGTGATTATCGGAGGAAAACCGACTATAATTCCAAGTGCTGAGGGAGCAACGGTGGCGGGAAAGATGTTTCCGTCCGTCGTCGCTTTTACTAGGGACGGACAGCTACTTGTTGGTGAACCTGCAAGAAGACAAGCTATTACCAACCCAGAGGGGACGATACGCGAAATTAAGCGAAAAATGGGTACGGACTATAAAGTCAAGGTTTTCGGGAAAGAGCACACACCGCAACAAATCTCGGCATTAATTCTACAAAAGATTCTACGTGATTCTGCGACCTATCTTGGTGAGAAGATCACCAAGGCGGTGATAACGGTTCCTGCACATTTTAATGATAATCAACGCCAAGCAACAATAGACGCTGGCGAGATTGCAGGCTTGACAGTGACAAGAATTGTGAACGAGCCGACAGCAGCAGCCCTCGCCTATGGTCTGGACAAAGCTGGTCAAGAACTGAAAATCCTGGTCTTCAGTTTCGGCGGTGGCACAAACGACACCACCGTTATGGACTTCGGTGGAGGCGTCTTTCAAGTTCTAGCCACAAGTGGAGACACAAAAACAGGTGGAGCGGATCTCGACCAGGCTGTTATGGATTATCTTATTTCAGAGTTCAAGCGCGAAACAAGAATTGATCTCAGGGGAGATGTGAAAGCTATGGCGCGCTTGAAGGATGCAGCTGAAACAGCCAAGATAGAGCTATCAAACCTGATAACTACTGACATAGATCTCCCATATATTACTTCAGATACTACGGGTCCGAAGAATCTTCACATAACTCTAACAAGAGCGAAACTTGAACAACTAACTAGACCTATAGTGGAGAAGATCAGGGAGCCGATCCTTAAAACCCTGTCGGAATCGAAGCTGACCCAAGTGCAAATCGACAAGATAATTCTCATGGGTGGACAGACGAAGATGCCACTTGTTCAGCAATTCATTGAGGATATAATCGGTAAGAAGCCTGAGAGAGGTATCGACCCGATGGAATGCGTGGCCATCGGCGCTGCCATTCAAGGAGCAGTTCTCACAGGGGAGATCTCAGATATAGTGCTTCTCGACGTAACCCCTCTTTCCCTTGGGGTAGAAACTCTGGGCGGTGTCTTCACAAGGGTTATCGAACGGAATACAACAATACCTGTTAAACAGAGCCAAATCTTTTCGACAGCTGCTGACTCACAGACAGCCGTCACCATAAATGTGCTCCAAGGGGAACGTAGCATGGCCAAGGACGACATCAGTTTAGGTCAATTCAACCTTACTGGCATTCCACCAGCACCTCGAGGTATCCCACAAATTGATGTAACATTCGACATCAACGCGGATGGCGTTCTGAATGTTTCTGCGAAAGACTTAGGCACTGGCAAGCAGATGGGAATCAAAATTACTGCTTCAACCAAGCTCAGCCAAACCGAGAAAAATCGAATGATAAAAGAGGCAGAACAGTTTGCCGAACAAGATAAACGCACCAAAGAGGAGGCTGAAATTCGAAACACCGCCGATTCCCTGATTTATACGACTGAGAAGACCTTAGGCGAGATTAGCGACAAACTCCCTAACGACCAGAAGACGAAAATTCAAGAGACCCTTCAGGGACTGAAAGACGCATTAAAAGCGGGAGGATTAGCTGAAATCAGTGCCAAGGTCGAAGAGCTAAGAAGGATAGTTCAAGAG
>JASFPN010000016.1:0-30810 GCA_050115965.1 Candidatus Bathyarchaeota archaeon | reverse complement strand
TAAAGGGCGGGGAGATGAAACAGGAAGAGCTAGTATCCCTAACCAATCGACTTGTAAGAAACCCTGCTATAGGACTATTCACCTACCACTATAATTTTACTTATTGTAGAAACTGTAAGAAAAGCTGGGCAGAAGCACTAAACAGATGCCCCTCATGTGGATCAATGAGCACCATAACATTAATCAACAGATTTCAGTAATACCCGCAACGTGTTCTAACTGACCACACCCAGTATTAACGCCAGCAACGCCATTCTAACAACCACACCATTCCACACTTGTTGGAAGTAACGCGCATGTCGTGTCGCATCCACTTCTGCGGATATCTCATCGACTCTGGGCAAGGGATGCAGAATTATGAGGTTCTCTTTTGCATTATCAAGAGTAGCCAGATCAATCTTGTATGACCCCTTCACCTTTGCATATTCCGCGAGTTCGGGAAACCGTTCCTTCTGTATCCTAGTGGCGTACAGAACATCCACCTTTGAAACCACATCGCCAAGATTCTCTGTCGAAGTTAGGTGTATCTTCTCCTTTATAGTGTCAAAAACTTCACGCCGCATCTTCAAGGACTCAGGGGAGACCAGAAACAACTCGATATCATACAATGAGAGGGCATATGCAAGGGAATGAACCGTCCTTCCATATCTTAAATCTCCAGTCAACGCAATTTTTAGTCCATCAATCTGATCTTTCTCTTTCTTTATTGTGTAAAGATCAAGAAGAGCCTGCGTAGGATGTTCTTCAGCCCCACTTCCCCCATTAATTATTGGAACCTCGGAGAATTCCCCAGCCAACCTGGCTGCTCCCTCAAGCGGATGCCTCAGTGCAATTACATCAGCATAATTCTCTACCACACGAATGGTGTCAGCAAGGTTCTCACCTTTTTTCACAGAAGTCATATCTGCTTCTGCAAAGCCAATTGACGTCCCACCAAGTTTACGCATTGCTGATTCAAAACTTAGACGAGTGCGGGTGCTTGGTTCATAGAACAAAGTTGCAAGAATCTTCCCTTTAAGGATATCAGAGCCTTTCCCTGCTACCGATTCCATGGTTTGAGCTATGTTCAGAACATAATCTATCTCTTCTCTAGAGAAATCCTTAATGGATACAACATCTCTACCCTCAAACCTCAAACTCCCACCCAACACAACTCTCCTCAACTTATAGATAACTCTTTGGCGTGTGCTAGCGCGCGCGCTCAGCTTCACATGCCATTTTATAAAAACGCTTAAAATCCCGTTATCTAATTCGGGAGTCTATGAGGCTTTTCCCAAGTCGTCTTTAAGTTTCTCTGCCAATGACTTAAGTTTACCATCCTCTGTGAAACTTATTCGTGTGTTCAGCTTCACTCTCAAGCCTAATCGACGCAGAAACATGTAAAGTTGTTCTCCAGTTATCTCTTTCAAGCCTCCACGTAAGACAAGTTTCACCAAGGCTTTCTTTACTTCACCCATGACACCAGGAAATTGGAGGGCTGCAGTATTAAACACCTCCCAAGCCCTTCCTTTAAACACGTCATTCAGAATGGCATCAGTATCTGGGGAAGGCGTATCCTTTTCCTTTGGAGCCAATCTTTTTTTCAGATCTCGAAGTTTCTTAAGCCTTATTGCGGTTAATTCAGGATCGCTCATAGCGACCATCAAGTTCTTATTTGGCACCAACTTCATAAACGTTTTTCATATCTTTTCTTGTTGGGCCCATCGTACTTTACTATCGCAAAAGTTAGCAAAATCCGCGCGCTGTGTGGAAATCAAATATTTCCAAAAGATGAGGAAGAAGTGGTAATCATTAGTGATTACCAGATTTTTCAGAATCTTCTGTTCGCCTAGCTATTCCATCGCTCTATAATGAGTTGTTTAGAAGACCCTGGCTTGAAACTCACCTTGATAGGAATGGAGTTCTCTTCTCCGCTTCTTCTACTCGCCTGCCAATCTTGGAATGGGAACATGCTGTCCTCTGCAAGGTAAACTGGCAGATAGATGAGGTACTTGCCGTCCTTCCTTCGGAATAACCGACCTCGTCCTTCGCTAACCATATATTTACACCTCGGTTGTATTTTAGATTTGAAGCACATACACACTATAATTGGCATATAAAGTTTTATATCAAATGATTAAACATTCGGTTGAATAAGCAAAAAAGCTTCTCAGACAACGAATCATCTGCAAAGATAGAAAAACGATTCAAGAATAATGCAGCAGTTTGATAAAGCCATCTAATGACTTCAGTTTTTTATTCTATACAACGAAAGTTCAGTTCTTGTACGGTATTAAAATCTTTTATCTATGTTCCGGTGTATAGCCTTGACAGGTGGAGAAATGATGAGTGACATAGATCTTCGTGTCACAAAGATCAAGAATGGTACAGTCATCGATCACATTAAGGGTGGACACGCATTAGACGTTGCAAAGATTTTGGGCATAACTGGCAGAGAGAAGAAGGTAATAACAATTGCCATGAATGTTCCTAGTCAACTTTTCAACACTAAAGACATTGTCAAGATCGAAGGCAGAGAATTAAATCCTCAAGAAGTTCATAAAATTGCGCTTTTAGCACAGCATGCAACCATAAACATAATCCGAAATTACAAGGTGGTGGAGAAACAACGGGTCAAGCTGCCCAACCTTATTGAAGACATCATAGAATGTGCAAACCCATCATGTATCAGCAACAGTAACGAACCGGTAAAAGCCAAATTCTATGTTGAGCATGAAGACCCCTTATTATTGAAATGCCATTATTGTGGATACATTATTGAGAAGAAGGATGTTCTCCAACAATTCTAGTTGATAATAACGCTAGTCAAGATGATCTAGCTGGCACACTCTAGCATATTACAGAGATAGGTACTATCCCTTACTTTCTTCTATCAATCACGTCGAGGACATTGGGTCCAGTGCCAATTATTGAAATAGGAACTCCCGTATGTTTTTCTATCTTTCTTACAAGTTGCTTTGCATCCTCTGGTAGGTTGTTATATGATCTCTTGCCTGCACATTCAGGATAGAGAACGTCAAGTTTTGTAAGGGCTGCTTGAGTTGCTCCATTCAGCATTACTGCTCGTTTTGCTAGTTCAAAGTTGAACGGAGCTGAGCGTCTTTCCCTGCCAGTTCCAGCAGCAATTTCGAACCATCCTTTAGTCTCAGCCTCCTCTTTCGAAAGTGTTCCTGGCATTGGTCCTGCTCCTACACGTGTCATAAATGCTTTAAACACGAGCAAAACATCATCGATCCTTGTAGGACCAACGCCTGCTTCTGAGCAAATTGCTGCAGCGCTCGTATCTCTCCCCGTTACATATGGATAAGTACCATGAAAGAGAGAGAGGAATAGGCCTTGTGTGCCTTCAAGCAGAACCTTCTTACCTTTATCGATGGCTTCGTTTGCTTCTTTTGCAACGTCTGTTAGATACGGCACGAGTTCTGGAACATCTTTTGCTGTTTTCGCGGTTCTACTTACTCGTTCTTCAATCGCAGGGCCCACACCCCACCCAGTTGTCCCAATGCCTTTCAAATGCGATCGTGTTCGATCTTCTGTGGAATGTTTTTCTTCGATGATTGATGCATAATTGTCTACACCGATTCGCTTCTTGGATTTTGTGGCTTCAACTTCCTTCATGAATTGAGGGACATGAACGTTTGCTCCAACTCCAATAAGTAGTCTACATTCCTTGTTCACAAAGGCTGCGGGAACCATGTGCAAAGCATAACGTTTGCCTTCGTGCCAAACGGTATGGGCCGCATTAACAGAGCCCGTCCTTACACATAGATCAATTTCATCTTTAGCAGCAAGGTAAGAGATTACCTTTCCTTTACCTTCATCTCCCCAAAAGGCTCCAGTAATTACCGTACACGGCATTTAATCACCGAAGTGACAATTTATCACAGTATATTTAAGGCGTATGAACAAAAAAATGTCAATAAAACGCGTTTCTAGACATACACAATTTCAGGTGCAATCTTACTTTCTGTCAACCTGAGTAAAGCTACAGACGGCCTAGTTACGAAAGGAGGTAATGGGTTTGTGGGACTGCCAGGGTTAATAAAGAGGGTTTTACCCTTCCATTTTATGTTTTGATTATGTGTGTGTCCATAAACAAAGACATCAAAGTTATTCTCTTTAGCAATCTCTCTCATCTTTTTCATGCCAAACATTGATCCAGGATTATGCATAACACCTATCTTCCACTTCACGATCTTGGCGGAGTTTGTCTTCGGTAATCTTCCACGTACCTTTGGACCATCCATGTTTCCGTAAACAGCTAGAACAGGAGCAAGCCTTTCCAATTCGTCAATCACAGACATGTCAACCAAGTCACCCGCATGAACAATGAAGTCTGCTTCTTCAAAGATTCCCATGACTTTTCTAGGAATTTCCCGAGCTCTTACAGGCACATGAGTGTCAGAGATCAAGCCCACAGTCTTCGTTGCGTCGGATTCTTTACGTGAAATGAGGACCTGAGACCCTTGGCTTTCCATTATCATGCTCTCTCAGACATCAGACTCGCTGTGTGTGCTTAATACGTAATTTATTACAACAAATAAAGGTTTTACACAAGTGGTCAAAATTTAAAGTACATAAAAAGTTTAATTCTGTTTTTTTATGAAACAAACATGTTTCCTTCGATGAAGAATCTCAGGTTTCGAGGTAGATCGACTTTGACACCAATTCTGTGAGATGAGCATATTGCTGGGCCTTGATCTTCCCCTCCAATTATTGTCAGCAATCCATTCTTTGCCGTGACATCATACCCATTTAGGTTCTTTGTTATGGCCAAGGCTTCTGCTAGTTTTCCAGGACCATTCGTTAGGTTCCTCAGTTTCCTTACAGTCCTATTCTGCCTCATTATTTCTATGCCTTCAATGGGTTCTATGCCTCTTATCAGAACAGCTCCTACATGATCTTTCAAGTGAGCTACAACGTTTAGAAGCCAATTACCATGAACCATGAAAATAAAGGCTCTGCCTACATTTGAAAACATTAATTCATTGTATTTTTTCTTGCCTTTATAGGCCCTTGAAGCAGGATCACCTTTGCCAAGATATGCCTCAGTCTCCACGATCTTTCCAGAGAGAACACTAGAACCTATTTTTCGCACTAAGATGTTCCCAAGTAAATCCTTAGCCACTACAGCAGGATCACGAACATAGAATTCCTTTGAAAGCCCAACAGTTCTTCTTGGCATCATTTATCGGAAGAAGAGAGAGATTCCTAAGTTAAGACTTTCCATCCAAATCATGAATTGCAATTTTGGAAAAATCATCACATGTGTCTTGCTGTTGCTTTTAAGCTAGCCTTTTGTAGTCTAAGTTGTTAATTGTAAAATTCATGATGAAGGTGAAGCTATAAATATCTGTTTGGACGTGTTTCACGAAGGATTAGAAATGACAACATTGGATATCGGCAGAGTCTGTGTAAAACTTACGGGTCGAGAAGCTGGAAAGAGATGCATCATAGTTGACAGAATTGACAAGAATTTTGTATTGATAACAGGGCCTCAAGACTTAACAGGCGTAAAGAGGCGAAGAAGCAACATTAACCATTTGGAGCCCCTTGAAGAGAAGATCAAGATAAAGCGGGGAGCCTCAGACGAGACAATAATCGAAGTTCTCAAGGGTGCAGATAAAAAAGGAAAAACGAAGAAGAAAAACAAATCTGAAGAATCTCCATAAACTCTTATACCACAAGGACTTTTTTCATTCAGGAGTTAACGCCTAATGCCCAGTATGGATGTTCCATGGTTAGTTCAGCGGAAGTTATTGGTTAAGACCGAAGAGAGAACAGACCCTGATTACGGATGTAAGCCTGATGAAAGGCCAATCACGCAGCTCTTGAAATATGGCCTAATAAATCTGGATAAACCTGCAGGCCCCACCAGCCATGAAGTGGCTGCATGGGTTAAGAGAATTCTACAGCTTCAACGTGTTGGTCACGGCGGGACTCTAGAGACTGACGTCAGAGAAATCCTCACGTGACCGGTGTTCTTCCAATAGCTTTAGAGGAATCCAGAAAGATAGTGCAAGCCCTACTTCATAGTGGAAAAGAATACGTTGGAGTAATGAAGCTTCATAAGCAAGTGGTTAAAGAACTTGTTCTTAAAGTCATGAAGGAATTTCAAGGTAAGATCTACCAGAGACCACCAATCAGGGCTTCAGTTAAACGTCGATTACGCACACGAACCATCTACTATCTTAACTTACTTGAAATGGAAGAGAAAAAAGTTCTTTTCAAGGTGGGATGCGAGGCAGGGACGTACATAAGAAAACTTTGCCACGATATTGGTGAAGTGCTTGGGTGCGGAGCACACATGCAAGAGCTACGCAGGACGAGAGCTGGACCTTTCACAGAAAGGGAAAAGTTAGCGAAACTTCATGAAATCGCCTACTGGTATACAGAGTGGCAGAAGACAGAAGATGATAAGCAACTAAGGAAGCTCATCTATCCTATGGAAGAAGCCTTAGCCTTGATTCCGAAAATCTACATCAGAGACTCCGCTGTAGACGCTATCTGTCATGGAGCCTTGTTGACAGCTCCTGGAGTCACGTCAGTTGAAACAGGCATAATTAAGGATTCATTGGTCGCAATTCTAACGTTGAAAGGTGAAGCTGTGGCTTTAGCTAAAACTGCTGCATCAACAGATGAAATTATGAACATGGATCATGGCATCGTTGCAGAGAGCAGAAGAGTTTTGATGTATCGTGGAACATACCCTAAATATTGGAGAAGCGGTGAACCACAAAATGTCAAAGAATAGGAAAATACAGGACCACTACTTCACCCCGCATCCAAGATCAGAAAAGAATCTAAGTATGGTGCATACCCACATTCGTAGACAATCATTTAGTTTTCTGACTGCTTCCGGGGTCTTCTCGAATAGACGTATCGATCCTGGAACAAAACTGTTAGCAGAATCTATGATCCTACCCTCTGAAGGACGCGTCTTAGATTTAGGGTGTGGCTATGGAGTCGTCGGAATCGCTGCTGCTGCCTTCAACCATAATCTGGAGTTGTTCTTGGTTGACATTAATGAAAGGGCGGTTTGGTTGTCGAAGCAGAATATTAAACTAAACAATATAGATAACGCAGGTGCTAGGCAAGGAAGCTTGTATGAGCCTGTGGAAGATCTGACCTTTAACTGTATTCTGACAAACCCTCCGGTAAGCGCTGGTATGGAGACTGTTAGAGCAATAGTTCTTCAAGCCCCCCAACATCTTGAGGTTAAGGGGAGTTTTCAGATGGTTGTTAGATCAAAGATTGGTGGTAAAACACTTAGTCAGTTTCTAGAGAATGTCTTTGGAAACATGGAGGTACTCTCTAGAAAGAGTGGTTACAGAGTCTTCCTTTCAGAAAAACACTAAGCTTGTTTCAGTTTTTTCCTGTCTGAAACATGATTTCATTCTTTCTTTGCTTCAAGCTTGGAGATCTCTTTTACAAATTCTGTTGCTAAGGCTACTGTGTGTTTAAAGTCATCTATGTGGGCTATAGAGGCAGGAGCATGAATGTATCTGCAAGGTACGGCTATTGTACCGCTTGGTATACCTGCTTTAGTTACATGTATGGCGCCTGCATCTGTTCCTCCTGTGGGCACTTTCTTGAATTGATAGGGTATTGATTTCTCTTCTCCTAGCCTCATCAAGGTATTCAGGATCTTTGGATGGGTAATTGTTGTTCTATCCATGATTGTTACAACGGGTCCTCCTTTGAGTTTCGCTGAGACTCTATCTGGCCTAGAGCCTGGAACGTCGGCTGCGAATGTTCCCTCCAATGCAAGGCCAAAATCTGGTTCTATCTGCCAAGCTGCGGTTCGAGCACCCCGTAACCCAACTTCTTCTTGTACAGTTCCTACAGCCACCACATTATATGGGGAGTCTTTTAATGATTTGAAGACTTCTGCTAGAACTGCACACCCTGCTCTATCGTCAAAGGCTTTACCACTAACAAATCCATCTCCAAGCCTTGTGAATTGGATGTCAAAAACCCCGCGAGTACCAATTCTGGCTCCCTTCTCTTTAGCCTGCTTTTGGTTTTCAGCACCTATATCCAAGAAAAGATCTTCCATGGGTAGGATCTGTTTCCTTTCTTCTTCTGTCATGATGTGGGGTGGTTTTGTACCAATGACCCCCTTAAGTGGTCTCTTACTTCCTCGGAGTAGGATGGTGTGTCCAAGCATGATATTACTTGTTATTCCTCCAATAGTCTGAAAACGAAGAAACCCATTCTCTTCGATAAACGTAACTAGGAAAGCCACCTCATCCATGTGAGCAGCTAACATTATTGTTGGATACTCTTCTTTTCCATGATGGAAAAAAAAGATGTTTCCAAGCTTGTCAACCTTAACTTCATCTGAATACTTATTCAGCTCTTTTTTCAGGATGCTGCGAATTTCCTCTTCATTTCCAGATGGCCCAAATGCGTTTGAGAGTTTCGCCCATAGCTTTGTGTCAACAGGCAAATCAATCGCCTCAGCCTTTTTTTACTTCACAGCTAGTTAAGTCTTCTCTAAACTCGTTTGAGAAAATAGGTGGCAAGTTTTTTCTTATTCCAGAAATTCTTAGTATGGTATAGGTTCGGGAGTACTCACAAAATCTATAATAACACAGATCTGGTAATCGTTTCTAGAATCCATTATTAAAGGCTGGGAATGTCTGTGAAGGTTTGCCGGGGTCTCCTAGCCAGGTAGGGAGCAGGCCTGGAGAGTTCTTAAATATCTTGATAGCCTGTGGCCTTTCGAGGCCGCGTGGGTTCAAATCCCACTCCCGGCGCCACAGTTACAGTCACAGTGCCTAACCTATATCATGTTACTTAGGATTTCTTAAAATCTTGATTCTCGCGCGCTACTTTTAGTGCGCGCTAATGCTGTTAAATCACAGGAATACTGAAGTCTAGATCTGTGGTTTCTTACAATGTAAACATGGAGTTCAAAGGAAAGAAAAAGGTGGTAGTTTCGAGGTCTATACCTGAGAGCTTCTTTTCTTGTATGTGATTATTCCTGTAAAGGTAAATAGCATCAGGATCAGCAGAATTATGGAAAACTCTGGAATAAAGAAGCCTGCAGTTATCATTATGTCATTATCGTCAAGGACATCGACATTGACATCATAAACGCCATTTCCATTAATGTCAACCACTATGTCAAATCCTCCAAGTACTTGAGGATCAGCCCATACAGCCGTTGGAGGAATATTTCCTAGGACATCCGAAGATATGGTTACTGCTGTACCGGGAAGTCTAGCTGGGATTACCATTCCATCGATCCAAGTGATTGTATCGTTGACGATATAGAAATCATAGAATGTTGAAGGTGAATAGCCACTTCCATTTGCATACACTGTCTCGCCAAAATCGAATTCATCTTTCTTGGAGCCTGACAAGTCGCAGCTCTCAATAGTTGGTAGAGGTGAGAAGCTTAGATTTGCAAAAGTGCCTATCACGCTTTGAGTCCCTGCAGGATAATAGTAATTATTGGCGTCTGGTTGAGTGAACCATTGAATCTTAAAACCAAGAGTATCCATTATCGTGCAGTTGAGGTCGCTGCCATCTGTACTCCCTCCATCATTACCTATGAAAGGAACTGCAAATTCGACTTCCCAGTGGTCGTCCACCCAAGGCTCTCCTTCCCAATACTCAATCTCGTCTTGTGAAGTAGGATGGTCAACTTCATAGGTGCAGTTAGCTTCAAAATCTATTTCGACATTGAAAGTACGCCAGGCACTGTCATTATAGAATCCGTCTCTAAGGGGTTGTTGATACCTAATTGATTTTAAATCCTCTTGCTCAGGTGTCAGTGCATAGTCCCGTGTTCCACTTCCATAGCTTCCATCATCCCCTTCCTCAAAGAAAATCGTAAATTGATCAAGAGTATGAATACCAATTTGGTATACGAGTAGACCTATGTATATGTGGGTTCCATTGTGTTTTAGATAACCCAAGTTTCAATGTTTACATCGCCTGTTAGGTTAACCATATTTCTTGATGTGTCGTTCCACTCGGCACGTAAAGATCCGTCAATTATTGGGGAAATGTTGCTATAAGTAACTATCAATTCAGGGTCTGCAGCTTTAGTTTCTCTTGGGAAAATTAGTGCAGGCAGTAGCATAAGGACTATGCCCATTAGAATGTATTTACGCTTCATTTCTTATCACTTCACTGATATTTCAAATTAGTTTTTATGATTTATGTAATGATACATGTGCGTATTCAGTGTCTACATTTCTAGTTGTCATCAGTTTTTGTGTATATTCTTAGTCCATAGGATCTGAAGAATCTAACCATCTCAGAGTTGCTTAACGCTCTAAGCAAAACATATCCAATTCCTGCTATAGCAACAAGACTGCTTATTGTGATGCTTATAACCATGGCACCCCATAACGGCAGGTTTAGGTTGAAAATGTTTGGTGGCGGAAAGAACACCCAAAGATAGCTACCAACGATGACTCCTATAGGAATGGAGCCTGCAACACAAGCCAAGAATTGCTGCTTTCTAAGTGCAAAGATTATTACTGCTGCAATAAGATTAGCAATTGGCCCAAGTATGACATCATGGGGGCCAAGCCAATAATAGGCATTTCCTAGGAAACAGCCTGTTGTAACACCAACAATTACTGGCCAGCCAAACAATGCAGCTAATGGAATCAAACAATCTGCAACACGAAGTTGAATAGGGCCAAAAGATACTGGTGCCAAGGTGACTAGAATAATTGTGTATAGCCCTGTAAAAGCCACTGTTAAGCCTAGCTCTCTACTTCTCATTCATTCACCTCCCTACACCGGGTTTTATTTAGCGGAACGGGTGGGAGGGCCCACTCACCCGCCAATTTTTTAATAAATAAAATGCTTTACTCAAAAGGCTTTTGGAGCAAGTTCAGCTTTCAATAGAAAAATTGTTTAAAGCCCGCGCTTAACTCGTTATTTCCATCGCCAAATCTTTCTTCCATAGAAGACTTCAGGCAATATTAGTAATCCTGAAAGCGATATTGGCAAAACGATTGCCCAGTCCATTAGATTTAGTGGAGAGGTGCCTAGCAACCCTGTGTAAGGCACTAAAACTGTTAGTATTCCTGAGACGACTACTGCGATGAGCAAAAACTTATTGGAGGTAAAACCGACTTTGAAGGCGTTCTTTGTTTCTGATCGGCAGTTCCAAACTATTAGTAATTCCTGTAAAGTTGCTTGGGTAAAAGCCATAGTTTGCGCTTCAGCCAGTGGGCGTCCCCACACGAAAAACGCAATAGCAAATAATACTCCAGTGCCAAGGAATTGAGTGACAAAGGTAGCCAAGATAGATGCGATTCTGCCATGTAAAATACCTTCATTCGGATTCCTTGGTTGTCTGCTCATTAAATCTTTTTGAGGGGGGTCCATACTTAATGCCAAAGCAGGTCCGCCATCGGTGACCAAATTTATCCATAAAATCATTGCTGGAGTTAGAGGCAGTATGAGTTCTGGGTGTCCAATGAATGGCCCCATCAGGGCAAAGACGCCTATGACAAGTAATTCATCAAAGTTGGAACGTAGTAAAAAGAAGGAAAATTTCCGTATGTTATCGTATATAGCTCGTCCGCCTTCAACAGCTGTGACAATTGTAGCGAAATTATCGTCTGCAAGTACCATATCTGCAGCTTCTCGGGTCACATCAGTTCCCGTTATTCCCATGGCCACACCGATGTCTGCTTGTTTTAAAGCTGGCGCATCGTTAACTCCATCGCCTGTCATAGCAACGATGTGGCCTTTCTTTTTGAGAGCCCGAACTATTCTAAGCTTGTGCTCCGGGGAGACTCTCGCGTAAACAGTTGCATCTTCCACTACTTTATCGAATTCTTCGTTGCTCATATCATCCAATTCAGCACCCGTCAGGGCGACATCATTTTTCATTATTCCTAACTCTTTAGCTATGGCAACTGCCGTGAGTTTGTGGTCTCCAGTAATCATAACTGTTTTTATGCCCGCCTTTTGGCACAGTTCGTTTGCGCCCTTCGCTTCATCTCTGGGCGGATCTATCATACCAGCCAGGCCTACAAAGATTAGGTTATTCTCTAACTCTTCAGAATCGTGCTTCCCAAGTTCAGTTTTAGGCAATTCTTTGTAAGCTATAGCAAGAACACGAAGAGCTTGATTCGCCATCCCCTCGTTCGTTTCTAGAATTTTTTCTTTCTCTTTCTTGGTTAACTTGACGGTTTTCCCGTTTTTGAGGAGGTATTCTGAGCGCCCCAAGAGTATTTCGACTGCACCTTTAACATAGACGAAAACCTCTCCCTCAGGTGATTTGTGAACTGTAGTCATACGTTTCCTCTCAGAGGTAAACGGGACCTCCTGCAGACGAGGGTAGGAATTCTCCAGATTTTCCTTTCTCATGCCAGCCTTGGTAGCTGCCACGACCAATGCTCCTTCTGTGGTGTCTCCAATCACCGTTTTTCCATCATAATTGACGTTGGAGCACAATGCGCTGGCCCTTAAAAGTAAATTAAGATCTTTATCCTCCATAGGGTCTACGGCAAGGCTGTTTATGAGAAAGTCGCCTTTCGGTTCGTATCCAGCTCCTGTTACTTGAATAAGCTGATCATTGACGAAAATTTTTCGGACAGTCATTTCACCTTTTGTTAGAGTGCCCGTTTTGTCAGAGCAAATTATGGTTGTAGCTCCCAGAGTTTCAGCTGATGAGAGTCGTCTGATCAAGGCCTTACGTTTTGCAAGTTCTCTAGCACCCAAGGCAAGGGATACCGTTACAACAGCAGGTAGGCCTTCCGGGACTGCTGAGACGGCAAGAGCGATTGCTGTCTCAAAGGCCTCGATTATTTGAGTTAGAACATGATCAAAACTGCCTCCTCCACCCATAACAAAAATTTCATACAGTTCAAGAATGAAAATGGCGATACTCACAATAACAATTAATATCCCCAGTCTTTTGGCGAATTTGGTAAGTTTCTCTTTCAAAGGTGTCTCTGTCTGCTCCACGGCTTGAACCATTTCAGCGACTTTACCAAATTCTGTCTTCATACCGGTTGATGCAATAACAGCTCTACCTCTACCATAAGTTATGTGAGTTGCCATGAAAACCGAGTTTTTCCTGTCAGCCACAGGTGTTTTTGCATCAAGAACCATGTCTACTTTGTCTACAGCTGTGGATTCACCAGTAAGAACTGCTTCATCAGTCTTCAGGTCAACTACTTCCAAAAGTCGTGCATCAGCTGGGACACGGTCTCCAGCTTCTAAAAGAACTATATCTCCTGGCACAACTTCTCGTGATGGAATGAGCTGTTCTTTCCCATCTCTCAGGATCCTAGCCTTGGGAGCTGTAAGCTGTTTCATGGCTTCCATTGCCTTTTCTGAACGATACTCTTGAACGAAACCAACAACAGCGTTCAGGAATACGATAGCACCTATGGTTGCAGCGTCCACAAATTCACCTGCATCACGGGTAATGGCAATCAAGATGGAGATAACCATCGCTATCAGTAGCATAATTACAAAAATATCCTTGAACTGCCCAAAGAAAATCTGCAGTGGGGTTACTCGTTTCTTCTCCAATAATTCATTTGGTCCAAACTCTTGCAGACGACGCTCAGATTCCTCAGTGCTCAAACCTTTTTCAGTGGCGTTAAGAGATTCAAGAAGTTCCTCCTTCCCCATAGCATGCCAAGGTTTCGTCATTCAGCCGTCTCCATTTCGTTCAGACAAGGGTAATATTGCATAGCGAGATTCATTTATTCTTTTCCCACGTAAGAAGAAGCATTTTAGAAACTCTTTTGACACTCGCTGTCATATGTAGACGCATAGGCAATAAAACCAAGTCAACCATAGCTATCTGGATTTAAAGGTATTCAACTAAGAAAGAACGAAGAGAAAAGTAAAAATAAAGAAGCCTAGAGAAGACCGAAGAAGAAAAACAGGAAAAAGAAGTAAAAGTAGATTCAATACCTAGGGCGCGAGATTATTCTGTTTGATCTGTCGGCGGTTGTGTTGTTGGCAAGCTGATTGAGAAAAGTGCTACTGTGAGTAATATCCAAGCAATGAAGATTAGTAACAATCCAACGATGATTATTGTTAGAACTGCTCCAAGAAGTAGTAAAAGGCCACCGGTCCCAAACATTTTCACTCCGGTCTTTTCCGCTAGTGTATCAAATGTTCTTCTATAGAAGATGGCAGCAAATAGATAGAATACAAAACCCACCACCAACGCTACAATTGTCCCTCCTAGGAAAGCGAGTGGACCAATGCTTGGTGCTTGAGGGATAATAGACAGCCCGAAGAACAACGTAAGCATCACAAACGCAGCAGCAACTATACCAATTATCATGAAAATAAGCCCGTAAAGCGAGTTCTGAAATATAGAATCGTCTTTGTAATAATCGGCCAGGCGCCTTAAGCCTACCAGTAGGAATATAATGCCAACAATGCTAAGAAATGGAACGAAAGAACCGATCACCATAAGCAGAGCACCAATTCCGCCCAAAGTTCTACCAGATTCAAGACTCATCAACATGACCTCAGAGCCAGTTTGTACCTATTGAAATAAAACGTTTTGTGTTAAAACACACGGTTGATCCTACAAAATCGTGAGCGAAACCCAAGTTTTTATGCAAATACAGTTACAAGTCCGCCCGTACCGTAGCCTTTCTGCCTTCCTCTTTTTGATGGACGCGCACGCCTTAATATTTGCAGCATATCTCACGTATAAGAGAATATGTTAAAAACTTGCTGCAGTAAAATGGTACGCATATGCATTATAGATCCGTTTGTCCTAACTTGTGGTATTGATGAGTGTAACGAGTATAGTCTACGTTGGCCATGCAACTGTCTTGATCGAGATAGACGGGACAAGGATACTAACCGATCCATTACTTCGCGATAGAGTGGGTTTTCTTCGTAGGTGCAAATATCAGATCAAGAAAGAATGGTTCCGATCACTAGATGCTGTTCTAATTTCTCATAAACATCGGGACCATTTGGACATACCTTCACTTCGCAGATTAAACAATTCAACAAGGTTTATTGTTCCAAAGAATGTAGAACAAACTCTTAAAACTGAAGGTCTGGCCAATGTAGAAGGAGTTGAGGTTGACGATTGCCTTAATGTCGGAAAGGTGTCAGTGAGAATCACGCCAGCAAGACACCGTAGCCGTCTAAGCACCTTAAGACTTGGTTCCTCCCCAAACCCCACAGGTTATTTGGTTAAAGGCAGCCACCAAATATACTTTGCAGGCGATACCGATCTGTTCGATGAGATGATTGACCTTAGTAAGAACCTCGATGTTGCACTTTTACCAGTTTGGGGATGGGGCCCTACACTTGGACCAGGGCACCTAAATCCAGAACGTGCTGCAGAAGCTCTTAAACTTTTAAGACCCACCGTTGCAATACCAATTCATTGGGGTACTTTCCATCCCATTGGAATTGGGTGGTTAAGGTTGAACTATCTTGTTGAACCTCCATACAAATTTGTTTATTACGCAAAAAAATACGCTCCAGAAGTAGAATTACGTGTCATTAAACCTGGCGAGCAAACCAAACTTTCATAATAATAACGCCTACTAATGAAATAGAAGAATTTACTGTTGATTCATGCAAAGATTTATAAAATGATACAAATGATACCTATCGCTTCGTGGGTTTCAAGATGGAAATGGAAGAAATCGCACGATATTCGTTTGTAGCTTTTGTCATCATAGCAATAATAGCAGGTTTAGCAGTTGGCACCATGGCTTATAATGCAGACCCAAACGGATGGGCTGACGACAATGTTCAGAACATCAATGGATGGGTATTACTTGTTATGCTAATCTTGGGAGTCATAGTTGGAATAACGAGCATCACTGCACGGGAAGTCACTCCGTTCCTCATAGCAACCATTGCACTTGTCGTAGCAGCCAACGCCAACGTATGGTCTCCACTATCTAAGATACATTTGATACTTGACTATTGGGCCACAGCAATACTATGGTACATCGTAGCATTCGCAGCACCTGCAGCAGTAATCATCGCCATCAAAGGCGTCTTTGCCATGGCAAGAGAAAAATAAGATATACCCCCCACTCTTTTTTCTTCTTTCAGATAGAGACTTGGCTATAACAAGCATTAACTAGATTTCTAACTAGCTTCTGAGCATTACTTCGTGCGCGCCAATCATTCATCAGGTACTCATCAAATATATTCTATTTGACAGAATCTTATTAGGTAAATACATAAGTTGAAGGGTTTGCCATAAAAAATAATGTTAAGATTTTTAGAAAAAAGAGATCCGGCAACATATACAGCATTGCAGGTAGTTCCTGAATGCCCCTATGTGCCCGGGTCTTAAGTGGATTAGGATTCTGAAGTAGGCGGTGTGGGAGATTTTGTCGTAGGTTTTATCGAGAAGAATGCCACCGTCAATAGAATGAATGCAATCCAAATGACTATCGCGCCTATCAAGATTATGCTCAGTATGGCACCGATCAATAATAGCATACCCGCAGTGCCAAACATACCTACTCCAGATTTGGAAGCGGTTAAGTTGAGGGATTTTCTATAGAATATGGCAGCGATCACTAAGACTATAAATAGAACAATTAGAGCTGCAATGATTGCTCCCAACAAAGTGAAAATCATAGAGGGATCCAGAAAATTCTCTGTGAAGGTTGCTGCCCACTCGTCTATGTTTGCCCAGTCAGTTGGAAGAACCGTGGAAAGCGCCATAAGTACCGATATTATGAGGGTTCCTACGAAAGCTACGCTTCCTATGATTGTTGTGATAAATCCGTATAATGCATTGTTAAAGATACCGCCTTCATTATAGTAATCTGCTAAGCCCTTCTGAGCCACGAGCACCATTATTACGCCTATCAAAGCCAATATTCCTGCCCAAGAAAAGACAATTCCAGCCAATGGCCCTATTACTACGAGGAGTGCTCCTATACCTCCTATGTTCTTACTTGTTACAAGATCCATACAAGTATTCCTCAAGGTAATGGTTTCAGTCCTTGTGGTTAAAAGTTTTTTGTCGTACTTACGAAACTAGCGCGAGTTACATGTCTTCCTATTCTCTGAAGTTGCACAAGACGATTGTTAGAGCACACGCTAGCGCACACCAAAGGGTTCCTCAGCGTTTTCCAAGCAATACACCACGCTAAGTTTATTAGTTACTAGGGCACAATGTGCAAAGACTACATGACATCTATCAATAAAGAAGGATTTGGTGAAACAGGAAATGGAAGAATGGCTGATAATTGCCCCAATATCGGGCATAGTTTCAATCATTGTTGCGATCTATCTGTATTTTCACGTTAGAAACCAGGATGTTGGAACCACCAAGATGGAGGAGATTTCAAGCGCCATCAGAGAAGGCGCAGTAGCTTTTTTAAAACGTCAATACCTGACACTTATAATCTTCAGCATACCTGTTATGATTTTGATAGCGGTTTTTCTGGATCCACATCAAGCCATCGCATACGCTATAGGTTCATTATGCTCTGCTTTAGCCGGTTTTCTCGGTATGGATATAGCTCTTCATTCAAATGTTCGAACCGCCCAAGCTGCTAGAAAAGGGCTGAACAAGGCTTTCACGATAGGATTCTATGGCGGAGCTGTCATGGGTCTTGCAGTTGTAGGATTGGCTCTCATAGGAGTCAGCGGCCTTTATTATGTGTACAATAATCCCGCAGATCCTTCCTATGCGCCAAACATCATTCTAGGCTTCAGTTTTGGAGCTAGCACGATCGCCCTCTTTGCCAAGGCTGGCGGAGGTATCTACACCAAAACAGCAGACATTGGAGCGGACCTTGTTGGAAAGGTGGAGATGGATATACCTGAAGACGATCCAAGAAATCCAGCAGTCATCGCGGACAATGTTGGAGACAACGTAGGAGATGTTGCTGGAATGGGAGCAGACCTGTACGATTCCTACGTTGCTGGTATATTTGGAGCGATGGCTATAGGAGCAATAACACCAGGAATTGAGGGAATAGGCGTAATCCTTCCCTTAATCATTAAGGCGCTTGGAATCTTCGCCTCAATACTTGGATTACTCTTCGTTAGAGTGGGGGAGAAGGGTAGTCCTGGTGCTGCACTGAATCGGGGCACATACATCACATGCGGAATCTTCACGGTTCTTGCCTTGGTTTTCATGTATTATTTGCAGATTGACCTGAACCTCTTCTACGCAACTGTAGCTGGGTTGTTAGTTGGTATAGTGATAGGGCTTACGTCTGACTATTACACATCCATAGATAGACCGCCTGCGCGAAGAACGGCTGAATCATCAAAAACAGGTGTCGCAATAAACATCTTGACAGGTTTCTCCTACGGCTCAATAAGCATAGTGCCACCACTCATCGGCATAGCCATTGCAACAATTATTGCATATAACCTAGCTGGAGTCTTTGGCATCACCATGTCTGCTGTTGGGATCATGGCAACAGCAGGTATGATAGTCTCTGCAGACGCTTACGGGCCCATTGTTGATAACGCCAAGGGAATAGCGGAACAATCAGGGCTTGGGGAAGAGGTCATATCCAGGGCAGATAGGCTTGATGCAGCGGGGAATACGGCCAAAGCAATAACAAAAGGTTTCGCCATCTCATCAGCAGGCTTAACCGTCATTGCACTCTTGATCGCCTACGCCGAGATTGTTGGAATCGAGTCAGTTAACTTCATGGACCCCTTTGTCATGGCGGGAACTCTGATCGGAATTGCCATACCTCCATTCCTATCAGCCCTTATGATATTGGGCGTAGGGAAGAATGCTTTCAGAATGATAGAAGAAGTCAGAAGGCAATTTAGGGAGATACCAGGCTTGATTAAGGGAGAAGCGAAACCTGACTATGCCAAATGTGTAGACATCGCAACAAGGGGAGCCTTGAGGGAGCTTATCCTTCCTGGAGTCTTGACAATTGCCTCTCCTCTACTAGTCGGTTTCCTTCTTGGAAAAAACGCTTTGGGAGGATTCCTCGCAGGCAGCATACTGTCAGGAATGGTCTTCGCCTTCTTAATGTCAAATTCAGGCGGTTTATGGGACAACGCAAAGAAGTTCATAGAAGATGGCAATCTCGGAGGAAAAGGCTCCGAAGCTCACAAAGCTGCTGTTGCAGGAGATACAGTTGGTGATCCTTTCAAAGACACCGCTGGTCCATCCATAAATACACTACTCGTAGTCATGTCTCTAACAGCATCATTGTTTGCTCATGTCATCGCTCAATACTCAATAATCGCATGACCCCTACGCTTGTTATAGCCAAGCGCACGTAGTCTTGATGGTCAAGTAGCCTGCCTGTATAATCCAATATAAATATGCTTTCACATTTTGTTCTTTGAATCTAGCAGGGATAGTAATGAAGATTAGAGCTCTTAGAAGAGAAGAGATCGAAAAGGTCAGGAACCTCGACAGAAGTGAAATTATTGAGCAGATTTATTATCTGAAAGATGGGCAACTCATTCTTGAAGACGAATTCTATGATATAAAAGGATGGGTCCCCGCGGAACTTAAACAATCAATCAAGCGCTTAAATGATATTAATGATAGAAATGGAACTTTAATCGGGGCTTTTGACGGAGACAGGTTGATCGCAATCTCCGCTCTAGAATCCAAATTCATAGGAAGAAAAAAAGATCACCTTCAGCTCTATTTTCATCATGTAGACAGTCAGTATAGACGCAAGGGAATTGGCGCCAAACTATTACAGCAAGTCACAGAAAAAGCCAAGAGATTGGGAGCTAAAAAACTGTATATCTCAGCTATACCCTCGAAAAACACAGTAGATTTCTATTTACACATGGGATGCAGACTAGCTTCGGAACTGAACCCAGAACTTTACAGGTTAGAGCCAGACGATATCCATTTAGAATTGACGATTTAACCTTGAACTAACACGCGTTTCAATTCATGGCTTGAAGTTTTGCCGTATTTTAATGAAGTCGACGATTTTATATTCACAGAATGTGAAATAAGGAAAAAGAGATGAAAACAGTGACTGAAAATTCTTCAATATTAAAATGGGTAAATATCTTTGTTTTCATTTTGATGGTTCTTATCAATGGTTTGGCAGGTAGCACGACATTACTCGGGGGCAAGAATACAGCTGAGATCTCTAATGCCAGCTTTACTCTTATTACACCTGCTGGTTATGTTTTCTCGATTTGGGGAGTAATCTACGTTCTTTTAGGGATTTTTGTGATCTTCCAATCCTTACCAAGAGAGAAGGAAAAAGACTATCATAGGAAAATTGGTTGGCTATTTGTTCTTAGTTGTGTCGCTAACATTGCGTGGCTTTTTCTATGGCAGTTCGAATATCTTGCGTTTTCAGTTATTCTTATGTTTCTACTGTTGGCAAGTTTGATTTACACATATCTACGTCTTGATATCGGAAAATCTAAAGTTGGGTTTCATGAGAAATTAACTATTCATTTGCCTTTTAGCACATATTTGGGTTGGATAACCATAGCTTCGATAGCTAATGTAGCTGTTACCTTGGTTTCATTAAATTGGGATGGTTTCGGGATAAGCCAAGAAACATGGGCAACTCTTATCTTAATTATCGCCCTATTAATTACTATTCTAGTTTTAGCAACTAGGAAAGACATTGCATATGGACTAGTAATTATCTGGGCATTTGTAGGTATTTCTATAGGTCAAAGTGGTAACCAAAACATTGTCAAATTAACTCAGATAAGTTCAATTATTGTTTTGATCACTTTAATTATTTCAATCCTAATTACTAATCTAAGAAAAACGCGCGGTACGTAGTATGCGTTAAGCACTTCCGCCTAAGACGTTTTTTATGCCTAATTCTATGATGATCATTATGATGTTTACAAGTAAAGTTACAGCGGTGAGGATGATTAATCCTTTTTCAACTCTATGTATCATACCCAGATCTTGCAGGTTCAGAACGCTGTCCAAAGCTGAATCATAACTGTTAATGATGGAAAGTTCTCGTGAAACATTGTTGATTGCGTAATTTAGAGTGTGTAAACCCATTCCTGAGGTTTCAATTATGGGTATTACGCCTTCTTTTATGTTGAGCATCTTTTCTCTTTGAGCCCACAGAATTCTTTCAAGAGACGAAATTTCCCTCTTTAAAGAAAAGACGGATTTACTTATTTTTTTATCAGAAGGTTTAGAGAGCGCCCTCTCCTCTATTGCATCAATTTGCTCTCTCAGACTCATAGCCACCTCCAAGTTTTCATTTGTGGCTTCATAGAATAGCCTACTTACAATAAAGGGTGAGAAGGCTGGACATTCAAGCCTTGCTCGACAGTCCTGATAAGTCTTTAAAGTGTTGCTAATCAGCTTTGATGAATCTTTGTTTCTCATCGTTACAAAAATCTTCTCACTAGCGAAGAAGTGGATAGGATGCATCTCTATATTGCTATTGAAACATACAAAAGGTAAAGAGATCATAACGTAATAATTAACGTTTTCATAGCGCGAAAAGATGTGACGATCATTAACCAGACTCTTCACGTCAGAGACCTTGAGCCATTCCGTGATTATCTTCAGCTCTTCTTCGTTGGGCTCTAAACAGTCTATCCAAAACCATTCGTTCTCTTTTTTAAGACTTTCCAGTTCATCACCCGAATGTACGTCACTAGCCTTCAACTCGTTCTGCTCATTGAAGGTGTATACCCATATCAAAGTGGTCAGCTTCCTTCAAACATCGATGATCAAGATACTTATAAACCTGTATTTCAGTTTCTCAGGTTTTCCAGAAAGAGTTTTATAGACATAAAACGGAACATGCTTCATTCTACATAATATAGGTGTGAACCAAGAATGGATAAAAAGATGGCGAATCCAACTCCACTTGGGTTACTGGGCTTCGGAGTGACCACAATTTTACTGAACTTTATCCATAACACTCGTCAAAACCCTATAGACGGAGTGATAATCGGAATGGGAATATTCTATGGAGGATTAGCCCAGATAATCGCAGGAATTATGGAGTACAAGAGAGGCAACACATTCGCAACAACAGCCTTCCTATCATACGGACTATTCTGGTGGTCCTTTGTGGCTCTACAATGGCTTGGATCAGAGATCGTCGCGTTTCTATATGTCTGGCCCTTCTTTGGACGAGCGACACCTTGGACCGTAAGTCCAGAAGCATCGGCTGCATACTTCTTCATGTGGGGACTCTTCACATTCATGATGTTCTTCGGAACACTTAAGATCAACCGACTAACACAAGTCGTGTTTGGAACTTTAGCAACCCTATTCTTCCTGCTCTCAGTAAGATCAATGATCCTTGCGTACACGCCCATAACTGAACCAGAACTTGAACTGTTCACCCGCCTCACAGGGGTCGTAGGGGTCGTCTGCGGCGTCAGTGCCTTCTACACAGCAATTGCAGAAGTACTGAATGAAATGTATGGAAGAACTGTTCTTGACCTGTACCCAGCAAAAGAAGAACCCGCTGAAACAGAAGAGGAGCCTGACATTCAACAGGAAAACTCAGAAGAATAGAGCAGCCGAGACGAAGGTTCTTCTATTTTATAGGGGAAGGCTTATAAGATGAATTCTGATCGCAGCAAAAGCCCTGAAGGATGACACTATAATGTTTGAACCAGTTAAATGGGTTAAAGAAGACCCTGAAAGAGAAAATATTTTCTGGCCATCCAAAAAACTCAAGGAAAGGGCGTGGATGACTGATGACTCAGTTTATGAAGAAGCAGACAAAGATCCTGTAGCCTTTTGGGAGAAGCTGGCTCGAGAGGGAATTAAATGGTACCAGCAGTGGGATGAAGGCTACAAGTGGACCCCACCATATTTTAAATGGTTTGTCAATGGAAAACTGAACGTCTCCTACAACGCATTAGATAGACATGTGAAAACTTGGAAAAGAAACAAGGCAGCCATCATATGGGTGCCGGAACCACCAGAGGAAAAACCAGTAGTCCTCACCTATTTTGACCTTTACAGGAAAGTTAACAAGTTTGCCAATGTGTTAAAGAGCCTGGGCGTAAGAAAAGGCGACAGAGTTGGAATATACCTACCAATGATCCCGGAAGTACAAATAGCCATGCTGGCCTGCACTCGCATCGGAGCAATACATAGCGTCGTGTTCTCCGCCTTCAGCGGAAAATCCTTGGGTGAAAGAATGCTGGATGCTGAAGCAAAAGTTCTGATAACTGCCGATGGGTACTATAGACGGGGAAAACCAATAGATCTGAAGACTGAAGCAGACAAAGGAGCTGAAGGTAACAACATAGAAAAGGTTGTTGTTGTAAAGCGGCTTGAAATAGACGTGCCTATGAAGGAAGGGAGAGATCTTTGGTGGCACGAACTCATGAAGAACGCGGAGAACTACTGCAAACCAGAAGTCATGGACAGTGAAGACCCAATATTCATCTTATACACAAGCGGGACAACCGGTAGACCGAAAGGTGTGGAACATCATACAGGCGGCTATGCTGTACAGGCTTATTGGACGGCAAAACTAGATTTTGATCTCCATGATGATGACGTCTTCTGGTGCACAGCAGATGTAGGTTGGATCACGGGTCACACGTACGGTTGTTATGGGCCATTACTATGTGGAGCCACAATGCTAGAGTTTGAGGGAGCTCCAAACCATCCTAGACAGGACAGGTGGTGGAGCATTGTGGAGAAGTATGGAGTCACAGTCTTTTACACTGCCCCAACAGCAATCAGAATGTTCATGAAATGGGGTGAAGAATGGCCAAAGAAACATAACCTGAACAGTCTCCGAATACTGGGAACAGTTGGAGAACCAATAAACGAAGAGGCCTGGTTATGGTATTTTGAGAAGATCGGTGGAGGAAGATGCCCAATAATCGATACTTGGTGGCAAACCGAGACTGGAGGCACCCTGATCAACGCACTCCCAGGAATCGGACCATTCATCCCAACAGTTGCGGGCAGAGGGTTTCCAGGAACAACCCCAGAGATCCTAGATGAATCAGGAGAAAAACTGAAGAAAGGAGAGGGAGGCTACCTTGTAGAAAAGACTCCTTTCCCACCAGGCATGCTCAGAAACGTGTGGAAAAACCCAGAGAGATACGAACAGTACTTCAGCACCTATGGCGACGAATACTACTACACTAGCGACGGAGCAAGAATATGGGATGATCTAAACAACATCCGCCTTACAGGAAGAGTCGATGATGTAATGAAAGTTGCAGGCCACCGATTATCAACTGCAGAACTGGAAAACGCCATAACAGGTCATGAAAAAGTGGTGGAATGCGCAGTGGTAGCAGCACCCCACGAGATCAAAGGCGAAGTACCAATAGCCTTCGTCACCCTCAAAAGCGAAACAGAACCCTCCGAAGAACTGAAAAAAGAGCTGGTAAAACACGTAGACGCAACTATAGGACCAACAGCCAGACCCGACAAGATAGTCTTTTCAGATTCACTGCCAAAGACACGCAGCGGAAAGATCATGCGAAGAATACTGAAATCACTGGTTAGAAAAGAACCTGTTGGAGACACCACAACCCTGATGAACCCAGAATCTGTTCAAACCCTCAAAGACGAAGTAGGATACCAAGAATAGCCGTCGCGCGCGCGATTGCAGGACTTGCAGCAGGGTTAATTGCTCGGGGTGGAGCGTGGCATGGCGCCATGGCAGGATTTCTAGGCGGTATCGCGAGTGGTGTAATCTTTGGCCTATTCTATGCATTAGTCGGAGTTGCTGTACTTGGACCACTAGGACTTATCTTTGGCTTCTTTTTCGGTTTACTGGCAGGCATCATGATTATCGTATTAAACGTTCTAGGGGTAATAGCATCCATTATAGGTGGCGCTGTAGGCGGCAGCATAAGGAAGTAATTTCAGGTTCAAAAAATGGCGCATTAAGATTACATGTGTGATTATTGGAAAAAGGAGACCTGGCAACATATCGCCTGTTAGCAGGTACTTGATATCCATATGTGCCAGAGTCTTTATGTGGATGGAGGTTCAGGAGTAGTCGGTGTAGGAAACTTTGCAGTTGGTTTTAAGCGCACGCATACAGGAGATTCATGGTAAGTTCAATACAGCTTTGACAGTGTCTTCATCCACTGGTTCCAGATCGAAACCCTTCTTGGTGCAGAGCCGCGTCATCTTAAGGTTTCCTTTGAGAATGTCTCCACACATCATCTCTAATCCTATGTCCTTAGCGATCTGGATGATGTGATCAACCAGTTTTGATCCTAATCCTTGCCCATGCCATTCGTCTCCCACGACAACAGCGAACTCTCCACTATTTTGTCCAGGCTGTACTATCAATCGTGAAACGCCAATGATCCTTCGACTATCTTCCTTCTCTTCAGCTACTATCGCTATTTCACGGTTATAATCCACGTTGCAGTACCTGGTCAAGGTCTCATGAGGCATATCTTTGATTAGCTGGAAGAACCTAAACCGGATGGTTTCTTCAGAGAAGCTTTGGAATAGATTCCGTAGGAGAAGCTCATCCTCAGGTTTTATTGGTCTAAATACGACAGGAGTCCCATTCTTTAGTTTCCATGATTTAACATACTTTTTTGGATAGGGAACGATGACCAAGTGTTCATGAGTTTGATCCTTACGCGTTTTCATCTTGTGGTCTAGGGATATTTGAGCGTCAACAGCAAAGGCACCAGTCTCATTAATGACCAGCGGGTTTATGTCCATCTGATCTATTATCGGGAAGTCAACCACTAGTTGCGAAAATCGTACCAGTATCTCCCCAAGGCCTCCACATGTTGTGTTTTTCAGGCTTAGAACCTTGTAAAGGGAGCTTCTCTCCATAAGTCGTTTTGCCAGAACTTGGTTTAATGGTGGAAAACCTATGTTCACGTCTCCTAAAAGTTCAACGTTGATTCCGCCCATGCCGAATATAATGACTGGGCCGAAGTGAGGATCCCGTTTTGAACCGATTAAAACTTCGCATCTTACGTCTTTAATCATTCGCTGAATTATGACGCCTTGAAAATCCTCCGTGGATTCAGCCAAATCATTAAAGGTTTTCTTCACTTGAGCTGGTGACCACAGGTTAAATGATATTGCTCCTGCTTTGAGTTTATGAACAATCTTTGGTGATAAGGCTTTTAAAACCACTGGATACCCAAGTCTTGATGCAGCTTCCACCGCTTTCTTTGAAGACTTAGCAGTCACTGACTTGACTGTGGGGATTCCGTAGGCTTCAAGAAACTTTAGAGATTCAGGCAGGGTAAGTGTTTTTCTCCCCTTATCACATGCATCTTTTATGATGGTCTTCAAGGCCTCAGGTTTCGAGACTTCAACCGAAAGTCCCTCTGGTGTCTCATAAAGTAGTTCTAAGTTCTTTGTATAGTGATACATGTACATGAATGTTGAAACAGATTGCTCAGGTGTTATGAATGTTGGGACACCATTTTTCCTAAGTATCTTTCTCGCTCCCCAGCATCCCTCCTCACCCATAAGCGATGTTAGTACTGGTTTCTTTGTTTGCTTCGCTAATTCAACAATGATGTTAGCTGTTTCAACTGGATCTGCTGCTCCCTGCGGTGTATAGATGATGAGAAACCCATTGCTATTTGAATCTTTGAAGCAGATCTCCATAACCTTCCTGAACCTTTCCACGTTGGCTTCTTCCAAGATGTCGATAGGGTTCATGAGACTGCAGTAGGAGGGTAAAACCTCCTTCAACGCTGTGATTGTCTTATCGCTGAGGGGAGAAAGTTTTCCTCCCTTGGAGATCAGCAGATCTGTAGCCATTATCCCGGGTCCGCCAGCATTGGTTATTATGGTTAGGTTTGGACCTTTAGGATTAGGCTGCATCGCCAAGGCTTCTGCACAGCTAAATAGATCATTGATCGCTTCAACCCGGATTACTCCCGCACGCCTGAAGGCAGCATCATACACCCCGTCCTCCCCGACAAGGGCACCAGTATGACATAGGGCAGCTTCCGCGCTCTCCTTGAACCTGCCTGCCTTCACAACCACTATCGGTTTGGCTCTAGCAAAACCTCTTGCTGCGCTCATGAATTTCCGCGCGTTTCTAATGGATTCAAGATATAGAACAATGCTTGAAGTCTCAATGTCAGTGCCAAAGTAGTCGATCAAGTCACCAAGATCCACATCAATTGTAGAGCCAACCGACACAACTGCGCTGAATCCAACGTTAGCTTCCGATGCCCAGTCTAGAACTGAAGCACACAATGCTGCACTCTGAGAGATGAAGGCTATTCTACCGGTTTTTGCTGTTCTGTTCGCGAAAGTAGCGTTCAATCTTATTTTGGGACGTATGACTCCAAGGCTGTTAGGCCCTATAACGCGTATGTTATAGGATTTTTTATATTCTAGAATCTGTTTTTCCAGGTTCTTTCCTTCTTCTCCAGCTTCTTTAAAGCCTGCTGAAACAATGATTATGCCTGAAACTCCAGCTTCTCCACATTCCTGTATGATCTGGGGAACTGTGTGGGCCGGAGTTGCCACAATGGCCAGGTCAACTTGTCGGGGGATTCTACTGATGTTCGGATAAGCGGTTATTCCTTGAACTATGGGTCTAAAAGGATTGACGGGGTAAACAGCACCATTATACCCCACTCCAACAAGGTTCTTGAGTAATTTTGCACCTACAGAGTTGTCCCTGATGCTTGCCCCTATCACAGCTATTCTTCGTGGATTAAAGATCTTGTCAAGGTTCTCTGTGCCCATCTTTCAACAGGCTCCTCTGGAAGTGGCTATTTCCAAGAATTTAAATAAAGTATGTTCGTAGCAGCATTTTAATCTTCGTTCAAACCCATTTTTCGCTTACGCACACTGAGAGCAGAAAGTTTATGGGTAAAACCTTCTGATTGTTCGAGGGAATGGTATGGAGTCTACGATGTTCTCAAGCTCCAGCATCCAAGTTAAAAGCCTCTCCACGCCAAGGCCGAATCCCACGTGAGGAACAGTGCCGTAACGCCTTAAATCTATGTACCAGTCATAATCCTTCACACTCAAGCCGAAATGCTTAAGTCTTTTAAGCAGTTCCGCCTTGCTGTCTTCCCTTGCTCCTCCTGTTGATAGTTCACCTATTCGAGGAACCAACATGTCTACTGACATGGCAAGATCCGGATTGTCCTTGTAGGTCTTACAGTAGAATGCTTTGATCTTGGTTGGGTAGGCATAGACGAAGACGGGACCTTCAAAGTTATCAGCAAGGATTTTCTCGTCCTCAAAGCCGAAATCTTCTCCCCATTTAATCTTTGAATCCTTTGCCTCTAACATTTCTACTGCTTCTGTGTACGTGATCCTTGGAAGCGGAGGGTTAACCGCTGTCAATTTTGAAGTATCTACTTTTAAGCTCGTTAACTCTCTCTGGCAATTATCAACTGTTTTTTTACAAATGTAGCTGACCAGATCTTCTTCCAGCTTCATTAGATCATCCATTTTAGCAAAGGCCCATTCGGGCTCTACATGCCAATACTCGCTCAGATGTCTGATTGTTCGGCTCTTTTCAGCCCTGAAGGATGGTGCGACACAATAAACCTTCTCCAAAGAGTAGATCAGGGCTTCAAGATAAAGCTGGGCACTCTGGGTTAAATACAGATCGTTACCGAAGTACTTTAAGCCAAAGAGGGTTGCTCCGCCTTCACACGCGCTTGAAATGAACATTGGAGGAGAAACCTCGTAGAAGCCTGCCTCTCTGAAAAAATCATGACAGAATTTTAAAACCTCACTACGCACCTTCATAATCAGATTCATTTTTCTGCTTCTAATCCACAGATGGCGTACATCTCTTAGAAACTGTTCACTCTCTTCACCACTTGTTATGGGAAAAGTCTCCGCCAAACCAATTATGGACAGTTTTTCAACTGAAATCTCATAGTTTCCTGGAGCTCGCTCATCATGTTTTGCTATACCTTCAACCGAAATTGAAGACTCAATCGTGGCATTTTCAGCCTGATGCCAAGAATCGGCGTTCTGTTTCACTGTACACTGTATGACGCCAGAAGCGTCACGAACAATCAAGAAGATCGTTTTTTTACTTGCTCGCTTACGATAAATCCAGCCCTTGAATGATACGAGTTTATCCTCATACAACCCATCTAAGATCTCTCGAATAGTGACTATAGACATAGGCATCCTTTCATAATCTTACCTTCACACGTAAATACTTAGCCTTGCGCACGCATTAATCGTTTTCAACCGATGAACTGGGCAACCATTCAAACGCATAACACTAATCTCCCGTAGTTAGTACACTATAATTCTAATTTCCTAGACTACATCCAAAGTTTAAAATCTGAATTTCTTAGCTTCTATTAATGGTGAAATATGTGACCTCACAACCTCAATGTGCTAAATGTCTCACAGCATATTGTCAAACAACATTGAACACCAAGCTTAGAAAAGAGACATTACCAAAGAACTGCCCCATAAAAACAAACGATGCTCTGATTAAACAATCCATTGAACGTTACAAGGAGAGTGCCGTGAGTAGATTATACATTCCTGCTACCATAACTGAAAAAGAAGCATATCAGAGAGTAAGAGGAGTAGTTATGGCTGTAAGGCCTCGTGTCAAAGAACTCATCGAGTTTGCAAAACTTCTCAAGCTAAAAAAGATAGGTGTTGCCTTCTGTTCAGGATTAAGAGATGAAGCATCAAGGTTAACCAGATTTCTAGAAAAACAAGGATTCAATATAGTGTCCGTTGTCTGCAAGTGCGGAGCAATAGACAAAACTGAGTTAGGTGTTGACAAAGAATATAAAATCGGTAGTTCAGAAAAGTTCGAGTCCGCCTGCAATCCAATTCTCCAAGCTATATTGCTGAATCAAGCAAATACAGAGATCAACGTCATAGTAGGTTTATGTTTAGGTCATGACATTCTATTTACCACGGAAGCGCGCGCGCGCGCTAGAATTACTTCATAGCCTGGTTTTTTTATCATGGGTTGTATTGTAACTCCATAGATTTCAGCATCAGGATTATATTTCTTAGCTTTTTGAGTGATTTTGGTGTACGCTTCTAGAAGTTCAGCTTTGGAACCTATGTTTAGCATTACTCCTCCTGCATCAGTTTTGTGAGTGATTTGAGGAGAAAGAATCTTTAGAACTACTGGATAGCCCAATTGTAAAGCCAAAAGGGCTGCTTCATCAGCGGTTTTTGCTTTTAACGTTTTGACTACAGGGATATTATAGTAAGCTAGAAGTTGCTTTGCCTCAAACTCAGTCAGCATTTCACGGTTTTCTCTTGCAGCCTTTCGCATTATGACCATAAGAGGACGTTTTGGAGGAGCCACATCCACAGCTAATTCTTCGGGTGTCTCATGGAGTAACTCAAGATTACGTTTGTACTGGTACATATACATGTATGCAGTAACTGCTTGTTCAGGTGTTGAGTATGTAGGAATATTATTCTTAGTGAAAATCCGATTCGCTTCTTCCACATCAACATATCCCATGAAGGATGTTAGAATCGTCCCACATGGAACAGTCTTATGTTTGCATAACTTCACTATGCCTCTAGCAATATTGGTGGCATTCGCTATTCCTTGAGGTGTATAAATTAATAATAGACCATCAATATTTTCATCTTTTAAACAGGTTTCAACTACGGTCTTATATCTGTCAGGTTTAGCATCCCCTAAGATATCGATTGGGTTACCTTTACTCCAATAATAGGGCAGTATCTTGTTAAGAATCTTCATGGTTTTCTGGCCTAGTTTAGCCAGCTTTCCACCATTCGCTATAAGCGCATCGGCTGCCATGACTCCTGGACCACCCGCATTTGTTATGATGGCAAGACTGGGGCCTTTAGGAAGAGGTTGCATACCTAGAACCTCTGCGCAGTTGAACAAATCAGCAGTCTCCTCAACCCGTATTATTCCTGCACGTTTAAACGCTGCATCATATACCATGTCTTCACCAGTAAGCGATCCTGTGTGG
>JASFPN010000015.1:0-31340 GCA_050115965.1 Candidatus Bathyarchaeota archaeon | reverse complement strand
TCCACAAGCAGAACAAATCCCCTTCTTGATAACCTCGCGTTGAAGAGCCTTTGGCCCTTTCATGATCATCTGTGTATTCTCCATCTCGATCAGAACACTCAATTCATCATTTATCCTTTTAGATAAGTTTCCATAAGAACAATTAACCATGGAGCATCTTACTCTCGAATGTTAAGACAGAAAAAGAAAGAAAAAAGTTGTATGAAAAATTATGGTTAGCTTACGGGTCAGTTTCGCCGAAGTGTCTTGCTACCAGTCCGATGTCTCTCATGTCAACTCTGCCATCTGGGACACCTGGTGTTAGTCCTGTTAGATCACAGATTGCTGGCGCAGGGGGTACGTTTTCTCCGAAGTATCTTGCAACTAAGCCTACGTCTCTCATGTCACACTTACCATCAGGCCAACCAGGTGTAGGTGGAGTGGGCCCAGTTATATCGCCTACCATTGAAATTATGATCCACCGGTCGATGAATACGTTATCTGCAACGTCTACTTCACCAGGAACGATGTCTGCTTCAGCTTTCAAAGTGTAGTTACCTTTGCTAAAGCCAGTTGTGTTAAACGTGTATACAATGTCTGTTGTACTTCCCATTGGCAGTGAAACTCGCGCGAGTAGCGTGATACTTGTTGTGTTGGCGTGTGCTGTGACATTAAAGGTTTCAGCAAAGTCTCCTTGGTTTTCAACGGTAATAGTCATGTTTCCACTAAACCCTTGGCATATGACGGTCTTTGCTGAATTGAGGTTGGTGACAGCTACATCATGGACTCCAGTTGACGCTTTGATGAAGCCCGTGATCCATAATTTGTCAAAGCTGTAGTATTGGAGTTCTGGGGCTGTTGTGAAGGTGTGTGACCATACCGTGTTAGGTGGTATCGGGTCTGAAAGAAGATAGGTTGATCCATTGGAGATAAAGGTAAACCATAGGGTGTGGATGACAGGGTCTGTGTTGTTCCATTTGACAGTGTCTCCAGCGCTGATGGTTAGGTTCTGGGGTACAAAGGCAAAGCTGGCGATCTTCACCTCGTGCGTTGTTTGACAGGTAACTTCTCGAATTAGGAATGCCGATAATGCAATGCTGGCTAACAGAGATAGAGAGATGGCTGTCACTAAGAAGATTCTCTTTTGGCTGTGTTTCGATGGATTCATGGATTATTGTCCTCCTTTAGAGAGGGAGCAGTTGCAGTGTCGGTTATGGGTCGTATGGGAAGCCTGTACACCACCAATTCCAGTGTCTCCAATAGACCCAGTGCCACCACCAGCTCCACCATGGTCTCCAGTATGGTACAAGGGTGTATGGGTAGTAGTAGCTTTTGGTGTAGGTTCGCCACCAATAGTATGGTTTCCAGAACCAGTTGGCGTGGCTGTGGGAATCGTACCACCAGTATGACCATGTGACTATTCTGCCGAGGGGAGCCCAGGCCCACCAGTAGAATCGGACGAATAGGTATGGTTGGGCGTTGACTATTATGTATGGATCGACTTCTGGTACTTGTTCGGGTGGCAGTAGGTTGGTTACGAAGCCCATAGCCATGTTGCTGCCATCTTCCATTTCGGCTGTAAGTAGGCAGGCTCGTGTGCCATCTTCAAGGGTGTTGTTTGACCACCATGATGCTACTGTGCCTTCAAAGGGTTCTGAGCCAGGTTCAAAGTAGACGTCAAAGAACGAATCGATGTGGTAAAGGCCTCCGCCATAGTCACTGCTGAATTCGTATCCTTTGGCTTCGAGTTCAGCCTTTATCTCTGCGTAGCCTTCCGGTGAGGCTGGTGGTACAAATGGAAGATCAGACAGATGATATGGATATGGCAACTCCACCAAGTGTTGCAGCTTTAAGGGTTCCCAAGGCACGTGCTGATCCACATCACACGTCCTCCACTCTATTGCAGGCGACTCAGCAAATAAACCAGAGCCATCATCTAGCCAGCAACCTGATAAGGTAATATTGTCACGTCCTGGACCAATGCAACGAAATTGAACAGTTGCAAGGTTTCCATAACCTGTACTGCCACTAGCGTTACCTGTAATTGCATAGACCCTTACAGCGGAATAGCTTGGATAGTGAAATATATTCCAGTTGAAAGTAGCGATTGGAGATAGAAGAAATCCACCATCCCACGCAGCAACTGGCGTCATCATAAGAGGATCATAATGCAATTCGAAGTCATATCCACTAATATTCGGTGTACTCACATCAATGTCAACACCAACGGTGAAGTCATTGTAGAGGTTCACAGTGACTGCACTTGGGTTTAACCAGACTGTTGCGTCTGTTATTGCTTTTGCTGTCTGTAATGCTACGAAAAGCGAAATTATTGTGCAAATAATGAGTGCGATTGCGGGTATGAGTTTCTTGTTTATCACTCTCATTCCTCCTTTAGATTTGGAAATTTATGTCATTGCGCCACACACTCGGCGCTCAAGAAGGGAAGAAACATAAGATCCACTGATAAGAACTTTTGTGCTCATTGAATTCCCCCTTCCCTTCTCCCATAGATCATACTAGACTCCTATTTAATATGTACTTCGCACACGCGCTAGACGATAATCTTTTCTCATTTTAGCTTTACATTTATTTGAGGAATGTTTGATGACAAAAAACTTCATAGAATTAATTCTAGCACGTCGAAGCATACGGAAATACACAGATGAACCTATCATTGAAAGTCAAATAAAGATCATGTTGGAAGCTGCTATGGCTGCTCCTTCAGCTTCAAACCGAAAGCCCTGGCACTTCATAGTAGTAACCGATCGACAGAAGCTTAATGATCTAGCAACAGCTCATCCATATGGCAAGATGTTATTTGAAGCACCCCTGTGCATTGCAGTATGTGGAGACGAAGCAATTTCGCAAGGCTCTTGGGTACAGGACTGCTCTGCAGCCACCGAGAATCTTCTGTTAGCTGTAACCGCTTTAGATCTTGGAGCAGTATGGTTGGGTGTCTACCCTAGAGAAGAACGGGTGAGTTTTGTTAGGCGAATCCTGAACCTTCCAAACTCTGTCATTCCTTTAAACCTGATTTCCATTGGCCATCCTGCAGAGAGCAAGGATCCTCGCACTCAATACGATAATTCTCGTGTTCATAAACAACATTGGTAACTTTTCTATATCGGGTGTTTGTGAGCGTCAGAAATAATTATTTGTACTGAGCAGTATGTCATTGTCGCTATCGCTGATAATCATGAGGGTTAATTCATGAAAGTTGTGATTCGTACAGAGAAGCTGTCTAAATACTATGGAAAAGGCAGCGAAATCAAAGCTGTAGATGAACTTGATCTCGAAGTTTATGAAGGGGAAACCTTTGGCTTACTTGGCCCGAACGGAGCGGGAAAAACGACTACTGTTCGACTTTTAAACTGCATAATCAAGCCTACCAATGGCACAGCAGATGTTGGTGGCTATGACATCTTGAAAGACGGAACTGGAGTAAAACGTGTAACCGGTTTACTTGCTGAATCACCGGGATTGTATGAGAAACTCAGTGCTTACGAGTTTCTGGAATTCATGGGGGCTCTATATGATGTACCGAATGAAATACTAAAAGAAAGGATTGAAGACTTGTTGCGTTTATTCGGGTTACATGGGAGAAAGGACTATCTTCTTGAAGGTTACAGTCGAGGGATGAAGCAGAAAGTCTTGATTGCATCAGCCCTAATTCATGATCCTCCCCTATTGTTTCTGGATGAACCTACATCAATGCTGGATCCACGTGCTGCACTGATGGTTAAAGATCTAATCAAAAAGTTGGCAGACACTGCAGGGAAAACCATCTTCATATGCAGCCACATTCTCCCAATTGTAGAGGAGCTGTGTGATCGAATAGGCATAATCAATGAGGGCCGACTTATCTCATTAGGCACTATAACTGAAATATTGGATCAAACCAACACGGAGACCTTGGAAGAAGCGTTCATTGCTGTTACTGGAGGAGTAGAGGAGAAAGAACTATTGGCGTGGAGAGAACAGAAAGGTGCCAACACCTAAATGGCTCATAGTTGCGAGAAATGAGTATCGCATTCGAACAAGCAAGATACGAAGGATAAGACCTTTCTTTCCATATCTCGTAATTGTGTTACTAGCGATTTACGTGGTGTTAGTGGCACCTAGATTTTTTGGTTTGTTTCTGGATGAATTTACGTCTATCCTCGTAACTCGTGCAGCTGTGCCAATGGTGCAGATCATTTTGTTCATGATCTTCTTTTATTTCATGATCCTTCCAATTACCAACACGTTAAGAGAGGTTCAAACCGAACAATTGGAGATCTTTCTTGCAGCGCCAATAACTCCCAGTGACGTTCTGTTAGGGGAGTTTTTTGGTGTGATGCCTTTCTATGCAATTGTTGTAACTGTTATTGCAGGCTCATTCACTGCTTTAATAAAGCCTCTAGGATTAGATTGGTTCCAAGTAGCCATAACCATCATAATCTTCGTCCTAACGTTCCTTTCTGCGCTCTGGATTGGAACGGTGATTGCTGCCGTCTTAAGAACAAGGCTTGGAAAGACGGCTCGAGGAAGAGACATTGGAAGAGCCCTTGCCTTAATTATAGCTCTACCCTTAATTGCGGTGATGTACGCAATTATGGGTGGCGGATTATTTGATGCTCTCCTCAACCCAAGTGTAGGAGGAATGGTGAGAACATTCCTTAACATTCTGCCCAGTTCTTGGGGAGCAGAAGTATTCATCAGCTTCGCCCTCAATCCCGGAAACATTAGTGCTGTTGCCCTTCAAACAGTAGCAGGGTTTGGTGGGCTTGTCGTATACTTCTTGGCTGCGTTGTGGCTTGGTGCAAAAGCAGCAAACAAGGCCTATAGTTTGGAAACCATAACTTTCGCTACCTCAAGAGCTAAGCTTGATGGAGTCTTTTACAGGACTGTGAAACGTCTTGGCGGTGGCAGATCTTTCGGCACTCTTCTTGTTTCTGTGTTCAAGGACTATAGTAGAAGACTTGAGAATCTTTCAAAGATTTTCTACATGCTGGGTTTACTCATAATACTGAACATATTTCTGATTGAACCCTCGGACCCTGAGGGAGCCTTAGTTATGACCACATTTATTCTTCCTCTTCTTTCAGCCTTCGTAGTGGGTGAAGTGACCCTCAGGGGAAAAGAATGTCTCTTCATTTACAAGAAGGCTCCTTCTGGTGTGGGCAGACTTGTGAAAGCTCGTCTTCTTCAAGGCTGGTTGATTGTGGTTCCAATATCAGTTGTAGTTACGGCTATTGCCACTTATCTAAGTCTAGGAGATAACCCAAGGCTCCTAATAATTAATACAGGATTGGTGGCTCTGACTGTGGCGGCAACAGTGGTTTTCGTACTTGGCTTATTCCTTTTGAATCCTGCTTTTTCAGACAAGTCTGGTAGCTTGTGGATAAACATTATGATAATTATGCAAGCTTTGCCTTTCGGAACATTTCTTATACCTTTAATCGTTATTCAGAGAATTTCTGATCTCAGTTTATATGAGGTTCTGGCTTATTGTACAGTTCCGTTAAGTTGGGTTATTGGTATAACCCTTCTTTACCTTGGAAAAAGGAAACTCGACAGAATCGAATAACAAGACCGAATCAAGGGTCTGTAAGTGCATTGTAAGTAAACTAATAAGCCTTCGCAGAGTTGAAACTTGAGAAGTGAGGAATAATGAAGTTTGAAATTGGGAAAGCAAGAATAAGCATAGTAAAAGGAGACATTACTGACCAGTCTACAGATGCCATTGTAAATGCTGCCAATAGTAGCCTGCTGGGTGGTGGCGGAGTTGATGGTGCAATCCATAGACGAGGTGGCCCGAAAATACTTGATGAATGCAAAGAACTTCGCAGAACTAGACTTCCCCAGGGTTTGCCAACTGGAAAGGCTGTGATTACGTCCGGGGGAAATCTGAAGGCTAAATGGGTCATTCATACGGTTGGGCCTATCTGGAGGGGAGGAAATAAGGGTGAAGCAGAACTCCTTGTCAACGCTTATAGAAACTCGCTACAACTGGCTACATTGAAGGATTTGAGGACAGTGGCGTTTCCATCCATAAGTACTGGCGCCTATAGGTACCCAATAGAGAAAGCATCTAAAATTGCATTGAAAACAGTTGAATCATTCATACTCAAAAATAATAAGCTTGATGAAATTGTCTTCGTTCTCTTTTCCCAATCCGACCATCAAACCTATATTAACAGCGCTCAAACGCTTTCACATGCAAGAAGCCGCTAGTACCTTACTTATTCAGCGATTTCATTCTAGCCTTTTGATTATGTGATACCCAAATTTTGTCTTCACAATTGGTGAGATTTGACCTTTATCGAGAATGAAGGCTGCTTTCTCAAACTCTTTTACCATTTTTCCTCTAGTAAATGTCCCCAGATCTCCACCACGTTTCCTAGAGGGACATAGCGAGAATTCTTTGGCAAGCTTGCTGAACTTTTCTCCTTTCTTCAACCGTTCTAATACAGTCCTAGCCTCATTTTCGGTCTTAACAAGAATGTGGGCACAATGAACCTTTTGTGGCATAAATAATGATTACAATGATCCTATTATAACAATTATCTTCAACTTTTGCTTCCGCACCATAATAGTGTGCGCGCTTACTGCGTTAATCATTCGCTTCAATTAACGGGGGGCAATTATGCATTTATTATTTTCCAGGTAGCTTCCTGCATGATTTTTCCACCCCTTATTCTGTAGTAGGCTCCAGCAAAACCAGCGGCGCAAGGCATCAGTACTCGTTTAAAGAGTTTATTTACAAAGGGGTTAGAGATTCTGTCTTCGAAGTAGCTATCTCGCCAGATTCGAACATTATATTGCCAACATCGAATGAGAAATTCCCACCGAAGCCTTGTGAGTGAATCAAATTCAGCTCCGTGTTTATTCATTAGAAGGCAATTTTCAAGTGGGACGAAGAAAAGGGGAACATAAAAGGCGTTGAAACTTTTTAGATCATCCATTAATTCAAGAGTCTCTACAACATCTTCCTCCTTTTCATCAGGGAGACCAACTATCAATGTGGCAAGAGGATACCAGTCATTATCGTTTAGTATTCCAAAAGCCTGAGTTACAATTTCCCTCCATTGTTCTGGTTTGAAGGGAAGCATTTTTCCCGCCATGTACTTCTTCATAAGTCGCGTGCTTCCAGTCTCAATTCCGGTCTCCCCGGTCACAATTTTTTTCTTGTTATGATAATACCAGTTGTGATCTAAAAGTATCTCTGCTACCTCTTGGACGAGATTAGGATCATAAACAACCGGGGCTAAAGACATGTGGGATGGTTGTATAGCCTCGACTCCGGGATAATTTGCTATGCTCTTGACAAGCTTAACAACGCCTTTCTTGTTCGGTATAAAACCATTATCCTTTGCATTATACAAAAACATGTCTTCAGTTACTAAAGTAACGCGAGATGCGCCATCCCTAATGGTTATCTCAACTTCTTTCATTATCTTTTCCAACGGCGCGTCGTGTCTTTCTTGCATCGTTGGAGTGCAGAATTGACAATTTCGGCCACAACCACTGGATATCTCAACACAACCGTGAATGGCAGCATGCTTTATCAAGGGCATGCTTTCGCTTGAATTGTTCTCGCATCGGATAACTTTGGGAAGTGGCTCTCCATTGACTGCTTTATCAAAAATTTCTTTTATTCTTTCCACGTTTCCTCCGATGAGAACACAATCTATGCCATAACTTTCTATAATTTTCTTTCGCTCAAGCTGCCAAGAACCATAACCACCAACGATTATTTTAGGTCGATACTTTCGTATGTTCTGATTTCTTACCAGTGCTTCGAATTCGGCAGCGTTTATTGACGTTCCCCCTCCTATTAATGAAGAATACGTTTTGCTTACATATCCCATTCCCATAGGATCCATTGAGGAGATGCCGACAACTTTTGTTTCAGGACCAATGAAGTCGTTGAGTTTTGAAGGGTGGACAACTGCCACATCGAGATTATTAAAACCATTTTCGAGCAGTAAGGCCTCGACTTTTCTCAAACCATATGGAGCATACTTAGCCCTTCCATCACCATCATCTTCAACAGGCGGATAAAGAATCTTCCTTAAAATCCAAAGCGGTAAAGGACCCTTCGCAAACCCGGCCAAAAACGCGAAAAAAGCACTATTTTGGTAATCACTCATTTCAGTTGCTGAAGAGGTTAGAACGATTTTTGCTCCACCGTTGTTCGTTTTTTCTCCCTCATATCTCCTGAAACGCAAAGAACTTCTCAAGCATACTATTAAGATTTATTGCACACATTTATTCCCTTCACCCTAATAACTGTACCATAGCCCACAGTTAGTAATATCAAGATAATTTTTCCTTAGATTAATTTTATATGGGAAGAACTCTCTTTAAATTATTCCAATGAGTGATTACCATGAGAGGAGCCGTTATTTTCCTAATCGCATTCGTAATTTTCTTTGCAGTAACTTTCTTTGCTTACCCTCAGCTACCTCCAGGCTATAACATCTCTGCAGCCATTAATGTGGAAGATGTGATCTGGAACGGAATTGAAGTCTTTACCCTCTCCTCAGCAATCTTCAATGGAATAATCTATGGCATCATAATATGGTTGATCTTCAGTCTTATCGAGAAGGCCAGAGGAAAGGGTGAACAAAAAACCCCAGTCGAGACGAAAGAGGCAGTTAAGGAAGAAACCCCAGTCGAGACGAAAGCCAAAGAAACGGAATAGAACGATTGACTCTTAAACAGTGCAAGTTACGTAAAACGCTTGGTTGCATCTATTACGTGTCCTTCTCTTTTTTCTTTTATTACAACAGGTATCATGCAGTGTACGCGTAATAGTGATATTCAGGATATCCTTCTAAACTCATAAGGTGATTGATTTACTCTTCTCAGAATTTAGACTAGCTATGGGACAAATGTTAGTAAAGGGAGGTGAAATCGAAGAAAACCTCAATAGTGCTGAAAGAATGATATCCAATGCATCACGCGGGGGCTGTGAAATAATTGTTCTACCGGAATGTTTGGATGTAGGGTGGACTCATACGAGTGCTCGAATATTAGCTCAGGGGATTCCGGGGGAGACATCGGATCGTCTATGTCGAAATGCTGCAGATAATAAAATTATGATCGTGGCTGGTCTAACGGAGTGTGAAGATGACCGTGTCTATAACTCAGCCATCTTGATAGATAGTTCAGGAAAGATTCTCCTCAAACATCGAAAAATCAATGTTCTAAACATAGCTCAGGATCTTTATGAGATCGGCACGATTCTATCTGTTAAGGAAACCAGATTTGGAACAATCGGAATCAACATATGTGCAGATAACTTCAGATCCTCCCACGAAATTGGGCATGTTTTAGCCCGTATGGGTGCACACTTTATTTTTTCTCCATCTTCTTGGGTGGTTGATCCTAAGAAAGAATCCTCCGCAGTATCTTATGGCAAGGAATGGCAAGAATGGAAAAATTCCTATGCAATTCTATGCAGACTTTATGGATTATCGATCATAGGTGTCAGTAATGTCGGATTAGTAGATTCTGGTCCATGGAAGGGTAGGAATGCGATAGGTGGTTCACTTGCCATGGGGCCAAACGGCAAATTGTTAACCAAGGGACCCTACGGACCCTATGCTGAGGCTTTGGTCATAGTTAACCTAAAAGCCCGAGAAAGGACCGTTAAAGGAATAAGTTACGTGGATTACCTGAAAGAAAAAGGGTATACGGGCGTCTAAATCAACGTATTTGTTTAATTTCCAATTAGGTTGGTTCGTGCACGCAAAACTGAAATTTTTTCTAGCTCCAATCGCTTTGGGCAGTCTCCAGCATATTATCTATAACCTTTATCCACCTAGTAGCTAAAATTTGATCAAAATCCTCACTTTTAGCATCAAGATCTGTTACTACTAGGTGCCAATGATCATTTATCGTGGCAAAGGTTGAGTCCATAATGATAAATTTAGGTGTATAGCTAAAGACCTCTCTCCCGATTTTTGAGAGCATGTCCAGAGCTCGCTCATACATTTTATTCGGTATCGTATGTTCGTGACGTTTATACACTATCATGATTCTCTCTTTGTGCCCCTTCATGTTCTCGGTTCTTATAATCAGAAAAGTTCCATCCTCAAAGAATATCTTCTCTTTCTTAAGGTCTAGATTACACAAAGGACAATTCAAAGCTTTCATCTAGATAACACCAGATAAACCCGCCTAACTCATAATCTATGGTTAGGGAGATATAAACAACACTGAACAACAATACATTATCTATAATCCAATTTGAGACACAAAATCCTGTAAATCAAGAATCCATGGAAAATTACTTGACAACTGTCTTAACACACATTAACATCAATCTTTGTTGTTATGGCACCCATAGTTTACCTTTTTTTGTGTTTGTGCTCTTCTGTGAGTCTAATTGTAATATGGGCGTAGAACTTTTTAGCTAAAAGAAATCAAATAATATATGTGATCAAATTTGAAGGAAGCGGCTAGAAAAGTAAAACTATCTACGCCCTTTGATGTTGAAAAAATCGCCATACGGCGAGATCAATATTTTCCTAAGGCTTACATTATAGATCTCCCTCTTGACTCCACACCTAACCACGTTTGGCAGGATATATTTGAACGAAACTGGAAGTCAAGCATGCATTTGTGGGATAGGAAACTATTCGTAGTCGGTGATAAATTAAGGCTCGTGACTACAGTCCACGAGTTTGGAGAGAAGCTTGATTGGATAGAAAAAGTCATCGAAGAAACCAATGATGGTATTGATGAATACAATATTGGTTTGGAGAAGGAAGAGGAAGTAAGGCTGGAAAAAGAACTGAAAAGACAGAAGCGTTGGGACGAAAAGGGAAAGGTGGAGTTAATCAAAGATATTCTGAGAAGAAAATACACATAGCAATTGAAAATAATCGTTTTGCTTAAAGTATGAGATATTAGCCTGTTGGAGCACTCGTAGGATTCTTCTATTATCTTGATAGTAGTGCAAGCGATCTTCTAATGTTAACGAGTTTGAATTGTATTCATGGCGGGCCCGAGGGGATTTGAACCCCTGTTCTCCGGCTTTCTCTCGTTAAACGCCCGGAGGCTTACGCATCACTTTGTGATTCGGCGCCTTAATCCAAACTGGGCTACGGGCCCAGATACTGCCCAGGTTCACACCATTACAGGTTCCTCTGTGAAGATTTACGACTCAACCAATTCTTCATTGATCCACCATGCCCGTTTCTTACCTGCTCTTTCGCCTGAGTTGTAAAGTACTATTGCTTCTCCAACACTTTTTTTAGATTTCTTAATCATTCTTTTTAATCTATTTAGTACCATCCATCGGTTAGTCTGAAGGTACTCTGCTATCTCGGGAGTAGTTCCCCCTTTATAATGAGTGAGGTACTCTATAATTTTCTGATCTATTTCATCTTGACAGAACATCTGTGGGTTCACTTTCCCACGTTGGTTTGTTAGCAGGTCCAGATCTGATAGATATCTCATTATCCGCGCAAATCCTCTTTCAATCGTGTCAAGTCTGTTCTCTAACTCCGAAATTTTATCTGGTCTTGGTGTTTCCTCTAGTCTATTCAATATTGCTTCGCGTATGAAATTGCTTCTCTCCCCTTCTGGAACGCGAAGTGCCATCTCCTTATAGACATCTTCAGGGATCTTGACTGAGATAACACGTAGCTTCTCCAATCTGTGGACCATCCTAACTTAATGAATCTCCAAACATACTATGTACTAAAATCTTTTAAGAGGAACGGGCGCACATAGACGTTGGGCCCTTTTGGATGGTGAATTATTACATTTGAAATCAACAATTTCTTTAATCAAGTGTGATGTTGGCTCTTTGGCAGGCCACCATATTGTGCCTGAACCATTATTGAAGATTGCTGAAGAAAGCTTGAACCAAGCAAAACAAGACGGTCTGATAAACAGCTACCACGTTTTCAATGTTGGAGACGATCTAGAACTCCTCATGATCCATAATAAAGGAGAATCCAAAACAGAAATCCATAAACTGGCTTGGAAAACGTTTCAAAGAGCCTCAGAGAAAGCTTCAGAACTGAAATTATATGGAGCAGGACAAGATCTTCTTGAAGATGCCTTCAGCGGAAATGTTAGGGGTATGGGACCGGGAGTAGCTGAAATGGAAATTCAGGAGAGAGGTTCTGATCCAATCGTAGTTTTTGCAGCGGATAAAACTTCGGCAGGGGCTTTCAATCTTCCACTCTTCAGAATATTTGCAGATCCAATGAACACCGCTGGACTCGTGATAGATCTAAACATGTCAGATGGTTTCAAATTCGAGGTTCTGGACACTATAAAAAATAAGAGCGTTATCCTAAAATGCCCTGAAGAAATGTATACTCTGATCGGCCTCATAGGAACTGTTGAGCGATATATGATCTCACGGGTTTGGAGAGCTAAAGACAACTTGATTAGTGCTGCAGGAAGTGTTACAAAACTCTCAAAGATAGCAGGGAAATATGTAGGTAAAGATGATCCAGTACTAATCATTCGAACACAGCATGGACTACCTGCTCTGGGTGAGGCTCTAATGCCCTTCATGCATAGCTATCTAGTTGCAGGTTGGATGCGTGGAAGTCACTGGGGCCCAATTATGCCCGTTGGAGTGAAAGATGCAAAATGCACAGTCTTCGACGGTCCACCAAGAGTAGTTGCTTTAGGTTTCCAGGTCGCAGATGGTGAGATAGCAAGTGACAGTAAGGGAAGACCCATGATAGCTGATCTATTTGTTGATCCAGCCTTCACTCTGGCTAGAGATGAATCTTTGAAGTATGCTTCGATGCTAAGGCGAATGGGCGAATTTGAACCAGCACGTCTACCAGAGGGTGAAATGGAATATACGACTCTTCCTCAAGTTCTGAAAAGATTAAAAGAACGTTTCAGGCCCTTCTAGCCTCCATCTCTCTTCAATGTGAAATTTGCATGATTCATGAAATTTCTCTTCTAACCTAGAAAGCATATTCTGTGTCCGAAAATGTAAATAACATCGCCTATTGTAAATAATAGAGCCTTTAAAACATAGAATGGACGATTCATATGAAACTTGGTGTTCTTGTTTATGAGTATCCTCCAAAGATTGTTGGGGGACTTGGAACGTATGCAGCTGAGATCACAAGAAAGTTTGTTTTGTTAGATCATGATGTTACAGTCTTCACTATGAACGATGATAACCGAACCCTTCCTACAAGGGAAATCTGGCGGGGCATCGAAATCCACAGACCATTGCATATTGACATCTCTGATTCATTACCAGATGTCATTGCTGAAGACATCAAAAAATGGGGAATGGGGGGGAGACACCTATTCTCCAAGATCCTGGTTTACAATTACTTGAGCGCAGCTAAACTTGTCAATGATCTCATTAGAAAAGAGAATTTCAAATATGACATGGTTGTGGCCCATGACTGGCTTTCAGCCATTTCTGGCATTACTGTGAAGAGGGAACTAGATCTTCCTTTTGCATTTCATGTTCACTCAACGGAGAAAGGGAGAACTCTCGGAAATGGATCAGAAGTCGTTAGTAACATTGAGCTTCATGGGGCAAAAGCTGCAGATCTGATCGTAACTGTTTCCTACGCCATGAAAGACGAGTTAATGAAATTAGGATTTCCTAAAGATAAGATTGGCGTCTGCTACAACGGCGTTGACGAAGAGAAATACAATCCAAAAGCTGTTGAGGCCGAGAAAATCAGGGCACTTAGAGAATCTTATGGATTAACTGAAGAAGATCTAATGATTCTGTTTATAGGCAGATTAGTTGGCGTAAAGGGAGTTGACCGACTTATAATGTCGATGCCTCATGTATTACAAAAAAAGCCCAACGCAAAACTTGTTATAGTTGGCCTTGGCGACTTACAAGATTACATAACTAACTTGGTCAGAACCATGAAACTGCAAGAATCGGTTAAGTTCCGTTTTGAATTCATTCCAGAAGAAGAAAGAATTCTACATTACGCTGCATGTGATGTTGCAGTCTTTCCCAGCCTCTATGAACCATTCGGGATTGTGGTGTTGGAGGCTATGAGTATGGAACGACCAGTCGTTGTGGGTGCGGCTGGAGTAAGTGGAATGCGTGAGATTGTTATTCCATGTGGAGATGAACAGTGTGGCTACCACGTTAATCCAAGTAACCCTACGGACATTGCTTGGGGCATAACCAGCGCTTTAGAGAACCCTGAAAAAACAGGATGGCTCGGTTTAAATGGAAGAAAACGCGTTCTAAACGAGTTTACTTGGAACAAGATAGCTGAAAGAACGATATCTCTATATGAAAAAACGATCAACGGCTGACCTCACCACAAACTCAGGCTTATGGGGAGCTCTGTGCATTTAGATCGTAATAAAACTCCACGAGAAAGAGTTGCAGAAGAAGCTGCTATTCTTCTCTACCACGGTCTCGAGCAAGAATACAAACAAGCCAAACTGAAGGCTAGGAGTATTCTTAAAACGAATTTTCTTCCATCAAATCTGGAAGTTGCTCTTAAATTGGACAGAATTTCAGCTGAAAACGAGGGTCCAGAAAGAATAGCTCGCCTTAAGAAACTACGTCAACAAGCTCTAATGATTATGACAATGTTGAAGGTCTACAGACCATTATTAGTTGGAAGTGTATGGCGAGGAACAATTAACCATCGAAGTGACATTGACATAAACGTTTACCATAACTATCTAGAAGACATTCTGAAAATCATCGATGAAAATAATCTTATGGTCACTAAGACTGAAAGAACAAAGTTACCAAAAGATGAGTTACAGAGTTCACCTTTTCATATATACATAGAATTGCCAACAAAAGAGAAGGTAGAGATAATTGTGCGAAGTCCTGAAGAAATCCATCACACAAATAGATGTGAGATATTTGGTGACATAATCAAAGGACTCTCGATTAATGAGTTAGATGACGTTCTTAAGACGAACCCCACACAGAGGTTTCTTCCCAAATAAATCACTGTAACCAAAGAAACATCCCAGAAAAACCCTTACCACGTGTTTATATAAGGCATCTTCAACGTATGATGGCTTGAAATACTGTTCAACACGGGAATCAGGATGAAATTAGATAGAAAAACATTCAAAAAGCTATTCCCCAACCTTGCCAACGAGTTGGAATCAAATAAACACAGCGTTCAGATAAACTCGGTTAGAACAGACCCTCAAATAAGTGAAAAGGCGGTTCATGAAGGATTCGTGAATTATAACCCGGATGTTATTGATTTTATTCAGCGCTGTGAAACTGAAGAACAAGCTGAAGAGATCATTAATTACATGGAGAAAAGACGTGAAATACGACATCAATACGCTCAAAAACTTAGGAAGCAGCTGGAAGAGAAAGGCGTTAGAAGTTTTGGTCCAAAGAAGAAAAGGGATTACTACTTGAAACACGGTTGAAGATATATCCATCCGTGTATGTGTCTTCCAAAGGCAATATTTACAGTAAACAAATTTGGATGGAGATCCTACTCACATTCTTGTAAAAGTAAATAAATGGGTCCATTATAATTAGAAACCTAAAACTGCAGAATTGTGGGAGGAGTACAGGTGAAAGGAAACGCCTTGATTATAGCCTTAACAGCTGTTGTGTTAATTATCTTACCTTTTACTTTTACCATGGTTGAAACCGTTCGTGCATTCAATGGTGAATACACAATAGAAATGATAAACCACACTGTAGAAGTCATGTACAATGGATATGTGTTTATCAACGACACTATAAGGATTAATGGTTCACTGAACGATGGCTTCCTGTTAGGAATGCCCCATAAATATGGACAATATGTTGTGCAGTGTTTAGCCTTCAATCTGACACAAACTTATGATGTTACCATGGATGTTCCCTTACAGGATCGTGTGGGTTTTTACGCTGTTGAAATAAATTTCCCAGAAGAAGCTCCTCCGACTTTTACTGTTGGATTCGTACTTTCGAATACCCTTCTAACACAAGATCCTAGCAATATGAGTCGATACACTTTGGACTATCCGAAATTTCCCAGTTTACCAAAGAAGGTAGATGTCTGCAACGTGTCAATTGTTCTTCCGGAAGGTTCGTCTCCTATTCCAATTAATGAAACAATTACGTATTCTCAAATTGAGCTGTCAGCTTTTACCCATCTTTCTGCAAACATAACATACTATTCACCTGAAGATGTAATGCAAATGTTTGATGTGACCGAATTAAACCATGAAATCAGAGTAGATGGAAATGGGGAATTAACTGGTACTGAAATGTATTTCATAGACAATAAGGCCCTATGGAGATTAACGTCCATCAGAGTGCTCCTACCACAAAACGTTTCAAACGTAGAAGCCTCCGATAGATTAGGAAGAACACTATCGGTATCAGAGGTTACTCAAGGGGAAAACGCTTACAAAGTATTCTTCAAGACGCCTCTGGCGGCAGAGCAGAGGTATATCTTCACTCTCCAATATCAGTTTTCAGGAAATCAAATTTTAAAGACCAGCTCTGGATCTTTAAGACTCTCAATCTCTATGTTTAGACATATAGATTACTACATTGATCGAGCTTCTGTTTCCATTGTTTTACCTGAAGGAGCTCGGACATCTACGTTTGAATTCAACTCGTCTATTGAAGCTTCTATGACTAGCAATACGAATAGAGGAATATTTCATGAGACTTTATCAATAGTTGGTGAAGGCCTATTTTCTTTAAAAACCTTTGAAATCAGCATTAACTACGAATATGACCTGTTATGGTGGGCATTCCGCCCTACACTATGGATGTGGGCTCTTGTAACTATTGGCTGTTCAATAATCGTGGCTTGGAAAAGGCCCAAGACTCCAACTTCTCGTGAACCTTCAATTATAACAGAAGATACTGTTCGAATTAGCTCAGAAGAGATCACATCTTTCATCGAAACTTATGAGCGAAGGATGAAGGCACTTCCAATGGTTAAAGCTCTAGAAGATAGAGCACGTAAAGGCAAGATTTCAAGGCGCCGGTACAGAGTGCAAAGGAAAACCTTGGACACACGCATTAGCACATTATCAAGGAGGTTAGATGATCTACGAGCGAAGTTACACCGAACTGGAGGAAGATATGCTGATCTGATAAATCAGCTTGAAGTAGCAGAAACAAGGATTAAAGAAGCGGAATCGAACATCACGAGTATCGAAGCACGCCATCAAAGAGCTGAACTTTCACTGGGTGCATATAGAAAATTATTGGCTGAATATGAAAATAGAAGAGAAGAGGCCATCGCATCAATCAACGCAGTTTTAATAAGACTAAGGGAAGAAGTTCAATAACACACCTAAAGGCTTTTATCTGACTGAGCCAGATTCATCAGACTCTAATGGAGGAATTGTACAATTGGTGAAGATTGTAGTCGAGGATAAATGCACAGGATGCGGCACATGCATAGAGGTTTGTCCTGTAGAGGTCTTTGAGCTTAAAGATGAAAAATCAGTTCCAGTAAATGTCGATGAATGCCTGGTCTGTAGAGCATGTGAGGCGCAATGCCCTGAAACTGCGATTCAAGTCATCGAGTAGACACATATCAAACCATTTATCATTCATCTGAACAAATTGCCCACTCAACAGTGGGAATATCTTTAGTATTGTATTATCACTTTTTCATTTGGCACACTCTAATATCTGTCATTTAGAACGTACGGTTATCAAAGATTAACAACAATGTTCTGAAATTGTCTTTGTAGATATTCTCTAATGGGCAATCCATTCCTCTTTGCTAGCTCTTTTATCATTTTATTTACACCAGTTGTGTATTGGATTGCCTTTTTTGGTTTCTCTACTACGCAGGATGGCAGTCCAAACTTTCTTGCCATTCTACGGAGTATTATTTTTCTCGGTCTTTCATTATTCAAATCAATTTTTAGCTGGATAGGCAATTGAATAGCGAACTCTACAAGTGAATAGGATGCATATGGTAGTCGCAACTCAATGCCAAAGAAGCTGCATATTTTGCTATCTCTCTCAATGTTGTCCTTATACATCCTGCTTATGTCCTTTATGATCATTTTCTCTACGAATCTTTTTCCTTGCTGTTTATAGCAATCAAGATATTTTCTGTAGCCTCCAAACAGTTCATCTGCCCCCTGACCAGTGAGCATTACTCTGAGGCCAATGTCAAAGGTCTTCTCTGCTGCCCAGAAAATGGGGATTCCAATGCTGGTTTTGATAGCATTGGACTCTTCGATTAACCATAATACTCTAGGAAGCACTTCTTCAACTTCTTTCTGATTAAAATAACGTATGTGAATTGGTAGATCCAAGATTTCTGCAACCTCTTGTGCATGCTCCATTTCAGCCTGTCCCTTCTGGCATACATGAATTAGGTGTACATCAACTCCAGCCTTCTTTGCTAGAAATGCTATTATGGTACTATCTAACCCACCAGAAAATGCAACTGAAAAATGCTTAAAATCTGAAACTCTTTGCTGAATAGAAGCCTCGATAAGTCTTTCAAGATCTTGACAAGCTAAAAGTAATTTTTTTTTCTTTCTCTTTGCTTGTGAAATGGTCTTCACAGGCTTGAAGATAACCTTATCTTTATCAAATACTGCCATGTGTCCTGGGGGAAAAGAACTGTTCTTTCTTAATCCAATTTTCCATAGAGCTTTACGCTCCGATGCCAAACCCATAAAATCAGAGTTTTCTCCATAATACAGAGGGCATACCCCAACAGAGTCTCGACCAGCAAGAAATCTGTTATTCCCTACTTCGATAAAGGAAAACCTACCATCAAATTCCTTTATGATAAAATCCAAACCATATCCGCCTTTGACTCTTTCATAAATTGATTTGATAGGGAAAGATCCTTTTTCAGGTGTGAAGATTCTTCCCTCAAAAATAAAAAATCCACGGTTGAACATTGTCTTTTGAGTAGTTTCTGAAACCATTTTTCTTGTGGAGACATAACCCGCCAATACAGGTGAATCTGTCCACTTGTTTCGGAGACTTTCTATTGTTTTTCCAAGGTTCATAGTCCCCTTTGATCCCAAAACAAATTCTTCAGATCCTTTAGTCTTGAGAACGTCAAGCATCTGTAACGCTGGTTTTAACACGTCCTTGTTTTTCCTGCTCAAAAGAGCAAATACCTTCCCCATGTTACAGAGGCCTCTCTTTACAATAAAGCATTAATCTGCAGTCACCTTATCTATGTTTGCAGGTGCCTAAGTATGCCTATTCTTCCTATCGACACTGGTCGTTATGGGACTCCTGAAATGAAAAATATTTTTGATGAAGAAACTCGCATCCAAAAACTGTTGAATGTAGAAGCTGCCTTAGCTTGGGCACACGCTGAAATAGGAAACATACCTAGGGAGGCTGCTGAGAAAATTTCATCTCTGGCAACCACAGAGTACGTTCGATTAGATCGCGTAAAGGAAATCGAGAAGGAAATAAAGCATGATCTTGCAGCCCTTGTCCGGGCCTTAGCTGAGGTTTGTGGTCAGAGTGGCTCCTACGTTCACTTCGGAGCCACCAGTTATGACATTGTAGACACGGCTTGGGCTCTCCAAATGAAAGAAGCTTTAGAATTAGTTGAGAACCGTTTGAATGGGCTAGAGAAGATACTTATGACTAGGTCTTCACACCATAAGGAGACCTTGATGATGGGTCGAACCCATGGTCAGCATGCCCTTCCCATTACACTTGGTTTCAAGTTTGCAGTTTGGATGCGCGAAGTCTCTCGACATATCCAAAGAATCAAAGAAGGTAGAAGCCGTATAATAGCTGGAAAAATGACCGGGGCAGTTGGGGTTCAAGCTGGCTTCGGTCCACAAGCTACGAAAATTCAAAGACTGGTGATGAAACGATTGGGAATTGATGCAGCTGACGTTTCCACACAGATCGTGCAGAGAGATCGGCACGCAGAACTCATTTGTTTATTTGCGTTAATTGGGTCCTCTTTAGAAAACTTTGCCACTGAAGTTAGACAATTACAGAGGCCTGAAATCGGAGAACTCTTTGAATCTTTTGATGCGGAAAAGAGAGTAGGTAGTTCAACAATGCCCCACAAAAAGGATCCGGAAACCTGTGAGACTGTCTGTGGCTTATCTAGGATTTTGCGAAGCCTTGTGATACCTGCACTTGAGAATGTTGTAACTTGGCATGAACGTGACATGACTCAATCCTCTGCTGAAAGATTCATAATTCCTGAAGCCTTCATATTAGTTGATCATATGCTTCTTTCAATGTGCAACGTTATAACGAATCTGATGATTGATGAGAAGCGTATGCTAAAAAACATGGGATTAACTCAAGGCCACTCCATGTCAGCTCACCAGGAAGGGTATGAGTAGACAAGAAGCTCATGAACTTCTGAGAAGACTTTCAACAAGATGTGAGGAAAGGGATAGATCCTTCAAAGAGATCCTTATTCAAGATCAGTCCATAGGTCAATGGCTGTCCGAAAGGGAAATAGATGAAGCCCTTGATCCTAGGAACTATGTTGGAACAGCATTAGAACAAGTTGAGCTTCTCATTGCAAAGACAACTGAGGAACGGAGGGAAAGGGGAGTAAATTAATAATCTGTCAAAGCCTTCTGTTCTCCATCTTCCCTGCTTCCGAGTTTATCCCAAGTTTCCTTCTTTACAAATCCTCCGACCTGCTCCTTAATCTTCTTCGCTAATTTCCCGCCTATTAAGGGCAGGTTAACCAGTTCATTGATAGGGGCACGTTTAATGTCCTTTATCTTCTTGAATCCAGCATTGAAAAGTATACGTCCACGTACTCTACCAACTCCATCTAGCTTGATGATCGGTAGTAACTCTTCTTTAACTCCTTTCTCAACTCTCTTCATGAGTCTGTTAATCTTTGAAGGTGCGTTTTTATTGCCGAGAAGCATCGTCAGTTCATGGGTAGAATAGAGCAACCATCTAGCGCTGTATATGGTTCTATAAATATCTCCTGGCTGTACCCGAAATCTTTCAATAAGCTCATCTTCACTTATCTCCTCTATCCAACCTGCAAGCACCATGGCTGTCTTTACCTCTCCGAGAAACACCTCATAGGCTATGTTATCTTCCCAATCTTCAGGAGTGGGCACAAGAAAATCGTTTCTATGCTCTTCCACGAAGATTTCTACATTATCTAATTCTCCAGAGTAGGGTCTCATCTTTGGGGTCATGTCAGGGGTATGAGCTATCATGTGTAGAAGACCTGTAGCAGTTATTTTTTTTGTTTGATGTTTAAATGCATCGCGAATAATGACAGCTGAAACCGGGTCTATGTAAAGCTCACTCACTCTTTTCCCGAAGACTGTGGCGTAAAGATTTTCACCTTCAACCTCAATCATCTCTTCAGTGTAAAGATACTTCAAAATCTTTGCTATCACACCTTCAATGGCTTTTACATCATACTGATAAGCGTAGAACGTCTTACTGAAAAATTCATAGATTCCTCGTTCCGTATGTGCAAAGTCCGAAGCTAATGTTGCCAATACATGAGATCTTAGGATCCTTTCAACTGCAAGTCTCGACCATATCCGCTCAGGTTTTGAAAGGACATAACTTTCCATGAGATAGTCTGCTTCGTCGCTTGTCTTTGCTGCCAATATAGCTTCACCAATATTGTCATATTTGGGCCTTCCAGCTCTACCAGCCATCTGTTTGTATTCTAAAACACTGATTGGATAGTAACCATATCCCGGCTCATAACGTCTATAATTATGTATTATCACGGTTCTGGCAGGAAGGTTAACTCCAAAGGCCAAGGTAGGTGTTGCAGCTATGAGTTTAATCCTGCCAAGCCTAAAGGAATCCTCAATTATTCGTCGGTGGGCACCGCTCAATCCAGCATGGTGGAAAGCTGTTCCCTTTTCAACAAGTTCAGCCAAGAGCTCACTTACTCTTGTTCTTTCCCCCACAGTTAAGATCTTTCGTGAGTCCTCTTTGAGAGCCCTCTTAACCGGCTTTGATAGAAACTCACCAAGTTTTCCAGCACTTTTCTTAGCAAAAGAGACCGCCCTTCTTCGAGTATTGGAGAATACCAATATTTGCTCTCCAGACTTAACGGTGGTCAAAGCTAGGTTTAATGATGAGTTCCCATCCATCTTCTCAATCTTTCTGGAATCACCGTCTCTAAACTGAATCTCATTCTGTAGAAGCACGCCTTCTTTCAAAGGTATTGGACGCCACTCCGTGGACACATAATCAGCTGATAGCCAATCAGCTATTTCCTCAACATTGTTTATGGTTGCACTTAAAGCGAGAATCTGCATCTCAGGGTTGACTTGCCTTAGCCTTGCTAAAACTACTTCTAACGTAGGACCTCTTTCACCATCGTTCAGTAGGTGTATTTCATCAGCAACTACAAGCGAAATTTCATCAATCCATTTAGCCCTATGTCTTAGAAGCGAGTCTGCTTTTTCATTTGTCGTCACGATAATATCGTATCTTTCTAACCAATGATCAGTACGATCATAATCCCCTGTACTGATCCCTACAGCTACGTTTCCTCCACGTTTCTTCTTTATGGAAGCATACTTTTTAAATTCTTGAAATTTCTCGCTTGCTAGAGCCCTCAATGGTGTTAGGTAAATCACTTTTCCACGTCTCTCAACGATGTGTTTGAGAGTGCAGAACTCAGCAACTAAGGTCTTTCCAGAGGCGGTGGGGCTTGCCAGGACGAGATTTTGCCCTTCCAAAGCTCCCTTTCTAATCGCCTCTACTTGCGGTGGGTACAGTTCATCGATTCCAGATTTGATCAGTATCCCCTTTGAGGCTTCAGGAACTCCCAATTCAGCTATTTTCACTTAAATCTATTCACCTACTTTCAAAGGAACAGTATCCCAAACCGAAGATACGTAAGCGCTCGCGTAGCATGTTACTAAGTACGCTTAGGGTTATATTTTTCTATAAATTCCGTAGTGAAAACTAATACAAAGGAAAAGCTTTTTCAAAAAAGCATTAACAGGAGGATTCAGTGCGAATAAAGAACGAGGGTGAGATTATGTTAAGTCCCAATAAAATTAAGGAAGATTTCCCTCTCCTTAAACGTAAGGTAAATGGATATCCGATGATATACTTCGATAATGCTGCGACAACACAAAAACCAAACCAAGTCATAAATGCAATTCGGAATTTCTACGAAAACCATAATGCAAACGTTCACAGAGCAGTGCATACGCTATCTCAGGAATCATCCTCTCTTTACGAAGAGGCTCATGAACTGGTTAGCACGTTCATTAATGCAAATAATATGGAAGAAATAATCTTTCTAAGAGGTACCACTGAAGCGATAAATCTTGTTGCGTACGCTTGGGGTCTTCAAGAATTACGACGAGGCGATGAAGTATTGGTTACTTTAATGGATCACCATAGTAATATGGTTCCTTGGCTGATTCTATCCAGAATGATCGGATTTCATGTAATTTACTCAGAGGTTAATGATGATGGGACGTTGAACTATGAATCTTTTGAAGACAAGGTCTCCACGAAGACCAAAATTGTTTGTCTCCCACAGGTCTCCAATGTTACAGGAATTATAAATGATGTGAAAAAAATCGCCAAGATATCTCATGACCACAAGGCATTAGTACTCGTTGATGGGGCTCAATCCGTTCCTCACATTCCAATTGATGTGAGAACATTGGACGCAGATTTTCTAGCCTTTTCGGGACATAAAATGTTAGGCCCAACCGGCATAGGTGTCCTTTACGGTAAGCAAAATCTTCTTGAAAAGATGCAGCCTTTTCAGGGCGGTGGATCCATGATCAAAGAGGTGTTATACAACAATCAGACCAGACAATGCAAAGTGATTCCAAATGATCTACCTTGGAAGTTTGAGGCTGGTACTCCCAACATATCTGGTGGAGTAGGTTTAATGGCTGCAGTGAAATATTTGCAACGCATAGGCATGGAAAACGTTAAAGCCCACGAAGAACTCCTCACAAAGTATGCAATAAGCCTTCTAAAGGAGATCCTTGGAGTCAGATTATACGGTCCTCATATTGCTTCAGAAAAATGTGGAATATTGCCCTTCAACGTAGACGGCATGAGTTCCCATGATGTTGCCTTATTTCTTGATAGCTTTGGAATCATGGCTAGAAGTGGCGTTCATTGTGCTCAGCCCTTTCACAAACGACTTAAAACAGGTTCCACAGCTAGGGTAAGCTTCTACATTTATAACACACGAAGAGAGATTGATCGACTAGTTCAGATTCTAAATGAGATCAAGGTTTCTTAATGAGCGAAATAGATGATTACTTGGAAAAGGTTGAAGAATCCTGTGGCGAAGATAGTCAATTCATCGTAACTTTCAAACATGATAAAAGAGCAGAGGCGAAGACAAAGATTCTGCAAAGAGCAGAGATTCGTAAAGCCGTTCATCAAACGGTTTATGAATTGGAATTTCAAAACAATTCGTTTCGTCTATACAGCACCGGAAAAGTCATATTCCGTAATTTGAAGGATCAAAACGAGTTGAGAATCCTGCTGACGGGTCTATTGCTGTGAATCTGGATTAGAGGCAATTTTAGACTATTTATAATCTTTCTGAAAAGACCTGTGCAATTTTCTGCAGTTCTTTAGTTAATGGAAGCAAGAATTCCACCCTTTTCTCGGCATCCGATTTGTAAGAATCTATTATGGTTTTCAATTGAGCCACAACTTCTCCAGTGATATCGATGAATAATCTGCGATTATTCTTTTCCTGAAGATCAAGCATTTCAACATCGCCATTCTTGCTAACTATGACCAATTGTCCGCTAACATTCAGGTGAGCCTTGATTGCCTGTCTTGCCCAATTCTTTGGAAGTGATGAGACTGATATTTCAAGTGTTTTGCTGAAGGGTTTTAGGATCTTAGATAACGAATTAAAAAATTCCTTGACTAGGTTCTCTTCTTCGTTTTCTGTCTCAGATATCTGCCCAGCTGCCTCTCCCATTTCTTTTAGAAACTCTGTTGCCTCTTCTTTTCCTATTCTTTCAGAGTCTTCTGTAGGTGTAGCGTCTAACGTTACTCTTGGAAGAGGTTCTTCACTTGTAGAAGATGGTTCTTGTGACACCTAGAATCACTTTAAGCTGGTAGCGCTACCATGTAACCGTTTCCTTAGAAATAATAAGGTTAGTCTGTGTAACCGGTTCACATACAAGAAGCAGATGTCGACGCAATAAGTATAATCATGTATCGTAAGACATAATATTTTTATCACTCGCACTGAATTAATTGTCTAGAGAGCAGCAATGGATGAAAAACAATCCACTTCAGGTCTTGGATACAAAACCGATTCAATTAGGAAGGCCGATAAGCATGCGACGAAAACAGAGTCCGTTTCAGTTAAACGAAGTAACTTTCGAGTAACTCTAGACATAACAAAACGTAGAAAGATGTCGAAATCTCCACATTTTGACAATTATGAAATTAAGAAGTACGATCTTCATCCCGGATACACGTTTCCAGAGGTTCTAGATCTAATGACGCCTAAAAATACTCCAGAATATATTGATAGTGGCCAAAGATATGTTGAAAGGATTATTCGTGCGCTTTACTACTTTAAACAATGTGCCTTGATAGGGCCTTCCGGGACAGGGAAAACTCACATTGCTTACTTGGTGGCTGAACTCACTGGTCTACCTGTCTGGGAGGTAAATTGCGGTCTACAAACATCATCTTATGATTTGATCGGTCGCTTCGTAGGCTTGGGAAAGGAGAACTGGATTGACGGTCAGGTGACATCCTGGCTGAAATATGGCGGTTTACTTTATCTTGATGAAGCAAACATGATGAAGCAAGATGTCGCGACAAGATTGAATCCAGTTTTGGATACCAGAGGACACTTAGTCCTGACTGAGAAGGACAATGAAATAGTTCCCAGACATCAATTTGCTTACGTCGTTATAAGTATGAATCCTTTCTCGGCTGAATTTGCGGGTACAAAACCTTTGAATGCTGCCTTCAGGAGAAGAATGAGCGTATGGATAAATTTTCAATATGAAAGTGAAGGAGAACGGGTTTCACCCCTAGAAGTCGAGCTTTTAATGAAAAGATCCAAAATCGATAAGGATACAGCCTACAAGATTGTTCAAGTTGGAGCTGAAATGCGTCGCCAATACATGGCAGGTGATCTTCCCTACGGACCTTCAGTTGGTGATCTAAGCCATTGGGCGGTATTGATAGTTGATGGAGCTGATCCCATACCAGCAGCCGAAGAGACAATAGTCGCATTAACCAGTGACAGTGTCGAAGTCCAAGCAGAGGTCCGAAGATTGATCAAGGCAGTCTTCAGTAAATAGTGTCTGCATATAAGGTGGTTTTTGTGGGGTTTGTGGAGTATGCCCGATCACTATCTCTTGAAGAAGATGAATTAAGGGCAAGATTACTGGTTTCCCCGCATTATCAATTCCCCAAGTTATCTTACCATGATGACGTTTACATAACTGAACTTCCTGAACCACGAAAGGAAATCGAAAACGAAGAAAAGGAAATCCTATCACTCATGGGTTACCACTTCCCAAACGATGTTTTAGGAAAAAATCAATTAACAGCACTCTTTAGAGCCTCAGTCTTCCATGTCAGCGCTCATATATCATCTTCAAACATTGACAATTACGAAGAATGGAGGAAGGATAAGAACCCATTTCTATCTGACTTCATAGTTTCTATGATTGAAGACACGATAGCCACTGCATATCTTCAATCTAATCATCAGAAGAAACTTATAGATATCGCCTTTGCAAATGCACTGGCTTTGAGAAGACTTCGTCCCATAGATAAATTGTTGAATCCTGCCACCAAGATCATGGCTGGCCTTTTACTAAGGATCCACACAGGCGCAGTGAGGATCACTAGTCAAGAACAAATCGGGATAATAAAGCATTTGATGAAAAAACTTGATAAACTAAGAGAACAAATGTTGTTGCATTTCAGTGATGGTAACGTAAATTTTACTGGTGATAAATTAGTACTTGCTGATGAAATCTACTCGTATATTGAAGATGTTGGTCCATTTGTTGAAGCGCCCTCTCTTCCACACACTGAGGACCTAGGAAAGAGTTCAATTTTCTTTTCTTCTCACTTTGTCGATTCGGATATTAAACTTACCAATGACTTTGAAATTTGTTTAAAGTTCCTTATGGATTCACGTGATTTTAGCAATGGAAAAGAAACATCCTGGGATAGAGCATCTGAAGCAGAATCAGAACAGGTTATCAATTCTTGGATAAATGAGGAAGAGAAAAAGACTAAACTACTATCTTCCTATCAAAAATTCCACGATTTGACAAGGTTCAAATCCTTCAATATCCCCCAACGGAACTACACTAAATTTCTTGATATTAAATCTGGATGCAGAAGCGAGGCACATAGACTCATAGAAAGCCTCCTTGTAGCTCGAGATGCTCTTGACGAAGATCCGAGGAAGAGGTACGGTGTCCTGGATCTTCAGGAAGCAATTCAAGTCACGGCATCCAAGAGTCCCAGAATGGATGTTTTCATGTTAGATGAGAACATCAGTAAAAGCTATGCTTGGATAATTTTACTAGACATCAGTCAAAGCATGAAAATAATGAAGAATTTTACATTAGAAATCTTGGTGATGGCTGCTGAAGCAGCAAACCAGCTACTTCTTGATTCAGCATCTTGGGCAGTATACGCTTTTAATGATCGTTTCTGGGTGATCAAAGACCCAAAAGAACAATACAATGCAAAGATCAAATCAAGAATTGGGGGAATAAAGTTTGAAGGATTCACATACATGCCTGACGCTATTGATGTTGCAAGCCAAATAATTAGAAAAAGAAATGAAAATCTGAAGTTAGTTACCGTAATATCAGATGGCTGGCCATTCGGATACAACAACATTGAAGAAATATTATCCCAAACCGTTGATCTCCAAAAAAGACGGAACATCACATTCATTGGAATTGGCGTAAAAAGCAGACGAATGGAAACATACTTTGGAAATCACAGTACTGTTTACACATTAAGAGACCTGAAGAAGAAATTCTCAACACTATACCTAGAAGCAAGCCGCATAGCCATTGAAACCTAGTTAACGCAAAACATCATTAAATATTCATGTTACCTGGTTACTAGAAAGTCAGCTGTGAACTCGAATTTCTCTGAAACCTCAGTTTCCTTGAGAAGTTTGAAGAACATCCTTCTTGGCACTCCATCCTTAATGTACACTATGTATCGTACTTCCTTTCCAAGACCATAACCCTTAAGATCCTCTATCGACTCTCTCACATTCTCCAGCTGACTGATCTTTGCTCGTAAATCCTCAACTGCTTCAAAAAGCATTTCCGCCTCGCTGAAATCGTCTGAACCCAGCAGAAGTTCCTTAAATCTGATCCAACTTGCAGAAGTACTCTGTTTCTTTCCCTTCCCTTTTTTTTGGCTTTCCTTTTTAGCTCCAGTTTTCAACATCTTCTGCAGCTCAGCAGTCTTTTTCTTCCACTCTTGATCTTTTAATAATTCAGAGTTCCTTAGAAGGGTTCCCAGCCATTCACTGTAATCCTCCAGCAATTCCTTAAACTGGGTTATTACTCCCTCTATGTCCTCTTGAATTTCGTTCAAGGAATGGAAAGTTCTGATCTCAGTTAGAAATATATTCAATCTAAACCACCAGTTTAACTATACATCCTTACTAGCGTACATCGCTCCCTTTCTTGCTACCTTTAACGAGACTAGTAATACTTCCTAACTCCTTCTTCAATTGTCTGAAAAAACCAACTCTTCTACTCACTCTCTCCCTGTAAAGCTTGACAACTTCAATGAGTTTAGGCATAACAACTCGAAGAATTGTCATGACGATCCTAGGAGGATATTCTGCTAAAAACCATGAACAAAGCTCATTTTTCTCAGAGTAAAGTATCAGATAGCCATCTTCATTCAGAACGATTTTTGTAACATGTTTTCTTACGGGGATGTTTTCAGGAGGAATAGCAAATGATACCCTGAGTCTCTTCATCAATGTCTTGATCGCTACACTGAGTTCGTTCATCAGTCGATTTTCTTCCATCATAAACTCTCTTAAATGTAAGCTTTCTTCACCTATTTCATTTAGAAGATCTTGAAGCCTTGGTGAAGTCATTACATCTTCCTCCTCTGATGAGCGCTCAAAAAACAATTCAGCAGTTTTCTCAGAAAAACTAACATGATTGGATAATCTTGTTTTTCTCTCTTTTCTTCGTAAATCCTCGTCTTCACTATCTTTGTTTGATATCTCTTCCTCCTTTCGTGGTAATTCAATTAATCTTTCCATAAGTTTCCCTTGGTTATCCTGTGGGAGTTATTTCAACTGATCAATTGCCAAAAGATAATTAGAGTTAGTATGTGACCAGCTGTTACGCACGGATCGATGACATTACTCTCTGATTGGCTATGTGCTGTTTAATCAGTAGGAAGGCTGCAACAATATACAAACATGCGCCTAAAACCTGTCGATTCCATTCAGGCACATCCCAAAACCAACTTGTTCCACCACTGAAGTGAAGCCCTGCAATAAACCAACCAAATATCAAATCAACGATGATCTCAATGATAACACCTAATCTAAAGGGAAACCTAACGACGTGAGAATCGAAACTTAGGGTCATGTAGATGGGCAAATTGGCTAAAACTACAAACACCGTCAATCCTAATGGAACGCCGAAAGCTTCCATGAAAGTCCTAGCGTAAAGGTTTCCCTCTTGAGGAGGTGCTCGACAGAAAGCGAGAGTAATCAAGTAATCAAACAATACAAAAGAAAAAACAAGACAGATCCGCCATAACCAATGATTGTTTTTTGGCAAGAAAAAATAATGAAGACCACTCTTCATACGGACTCTAAGCTTCACCTTCCCCTTCTACTCCCGTTTCTTCACATTCTAAATTCAAGACTTTGAGTTTTAAGTCTTAAGGTCTGAATTTCTAATCTGAATTGAGGCTTCAGAAGTATAAAATATCTGGAAACCAGAATCCGACTTTGTCGAGACTAGAAGAGGAGTAAGGCTGAAAAGGGTTTAAAATGGAGTTATCAGTTGAGAAACCTGAAAGCATCGTAAAACTCTACGATGAGAACAGCGGATTGTACAAGTTTGTCCGAATAGACAAGGGACCAGCAAAATCGTTGGAAATCATCGAGAAGACCTTTAAACGACTTGGTTTATCAAAAAACGAAGTAAAGGTCTTCATCCACCTAGCAAAGACTGGCGAGCATAAAGCAAGCGAAATATCTGAAGCCTTATCTCTCCACAGAACCGAGACATACAGAATCCTAAGAGATCTCGAGAAGAAAGGACTTGTTCTATCAGTCTTCGAAAAACCTTTAAAATTCATCGCGAAACCTTTTGAAGAAGCGTTCAAGATCCTGATAGAAGCCAAGAAAATGAAGATAGACGTGTTGGAAAAGAAGAAAGAGGATCTTGTTAATCTTTGGCTTTCTTTACCTCAGCCTGAGACAGAGCCTACGAGAAAAGAGGTATTCCAAATTTTGGAGGGTGAGGAGAGAATCAGCCTAAAAGCGGAGGAGACACTAGATAACGCCAAGAAAGAGGTATTTATTTTCATATCTGAACGTGATATGGCTAATTTCTATCATGCAAACATTTTGGACAAACTAACAGAAATGTCAAAGAACAACATTGATGTCAGACTGCTAACTAATTATTCTTCAAAAAGCTGTTTCTTCATAGAAAAAACAAAGCTTAACATGGTTAGATATACAGTTGGAGAAATAAATGAGGATTTACCAACCTACATAATTACAGATGATAATCAACTTCTCCTCCTAATTAGGAAAGATGACACGAAAAAAAAGGTTGCAGCCCTATTAACCAACTACGCAGCCTTCATTAAAGCATTAAGAGCTCTCTTCAACGAATTATGGCAAACCGAGGTCTAAGTGGAAGAGAAGCCAATTCTTGACCTGAATTCATTCAGTATAGATCGAACCAGTAATCTGGTTTCCTCATCAATCATGATTAACAGGGTTAAGTAGACTAATCCCCCAATTCCAGTTGTTATGACAGTGAATATGATCCGTGTTGGTTGAGGGAGGAGTACCAGAACAATAGCCATAACAAATGAGGCAAAAACATATTTTGTCACGTTTTTCCATGGAAACCGTATTGAAACCATCTTTCGCACGACAAGGCAGAGAATAATGAAGGAAACAAAGCGCGCGACTGCATTGATTATGCTCACATAGAGAGCAGATGTCAAAGCCTGATTCATTGCATAATTCGTCAAAACAAAGTAAGTTATGGGTAGGGTTATTGCCGAATGAATGTAAGGTAATGAAACAAATATGAAAAGTCGGCTTTTAACCAAATCTTTGAATGATATTTTTGACTCTTCATCTACATTCTCCATGCCAAATAGAACAAAGCTGAATAGGGTGGATATAGTTAAAATAAACATGTCTAGCGCTACTACGATCAGTATAGGGACCGCATCTCGGTAGACA
>JASFPN010000014.1:0-31800 GCA_050115965.1 Candidatus Bathyarchaeota archaeon | reverse complement strand
AGGGAAACACGTGATAAAGTGTTGAATTATTCAAAGCGTGGAGTGTTTGCGGTGGAAATGGAGTGCTCAGCAATATTCTCTGTTGCTAAATATAGACAAGCTAAAGCAGCTGCTTTACTCATAATAACAGATCTGTTGTATGGGCAGATCTGGAGACCAGGTTTCAATGATCCGAAGGTTAGTAGCAATGAAAGGAAGATCGCGGAGATCCTAATAAGATACTGGTCAAAACTTGTAATTAGAACTTAAGACTAATCACTATTACGTGCTTATCCTTACCGCGTGCAATACGAATAAAGGTTAAATATTTCCGAATCTTTCTTCTGTGTTACTTTTCATTTCTCTAGATCTTCACAAATCAGAATTTATGATGCCATAACTTCTTGTTAGTTTTACCATCAATTTTTCTTTCTCTACGTCCTGTAAGCTCTTCTAGGTCTATTACAACACAGCAGCATTCTGATACCCGGGTTTTATCAAACCTCTTACCACCTTTAGACAGGGGTTTTCTATAGCTCTCGCTATATTTTTCAGCGAACAACTGCAAGAACTCTATCTTCTCCTGTTCGTGATTCTCAATACGAGCTTTTCCAAAAGCTAGGATACTATCATAACTAAGGTGACATCGTGCCTCGTAATGATCACCTATCTTTCCAGTGAACTCATCAACTTCAAAACAAGAATTTGGATTCTTTTTGATGATATCAAGCTTCTCTCCTTCCCAAGCACAATGAAAAATAATTTTTCCTTTATGGTATAGAAAGTTCAGTGGAATTATGTAGGGCATATTATCCTGACAAATGGCCATTCGACCTACCTCTGCCCTTCTAAGGATCTCTTCCATCTCTCTCAACCCATTTTTAATTGTTGATAAACCTGCCACCACCAATTTTTGTGATAGATCGATTGCATATAACTGTTGGGACACACTTTTTAGCTACTTTAAGTCATAGCCACTCATGCATGCTTGATCATCATTGTTTTTCCTAGACGAAGAATTATGGTATGAATAGTTAATTCATAAATGAAATATCCTAAGATGAGAAGAACTCGCGTGTGGGAGATAATTAGGAGACATTGTTATGTGCTATAAGATGAGTCGGTTTGAAAAGATGGCAGAAGAAAAACGGAGACAACTGAAAGAAAGGAAAATCAGCATTCACGCCAAGAGACATCAAGAGATTCTTGTGGAGACCCATTCCGAATCTGATATGGTTTTGAAGGAATAATCTACTACCAGAAAGAAAATAAGAATTGATCAAATCTTCCCAATCATTGTACGCCTATTTGGACAAAGAACGCCTTCATATATCGCTATTTACCAACTGTGGCAACATCCGCTCCTCTCAGAAATTAGTATGTTCCTATCAGAAGAAGTCCACCAACACTGTTCACTATGCTTACAAAAACATATACTATCAGGATCAACATGATGTTTTCAGACAAAAGGTTTGCATGAGTGATCAACTGGAAAATTGAAAGTAAAAAAAGTATAATCCCAGATACAATCATTGAGACGCTAAAAAATGCTCCAATCTTATGCGATACAAGTAGAACACCATATCTCTCTTCTTCTATACTTCTTTTCGTGTCTTTTTCAATCTTTTTTTCTGGCTGAGTAACAGAAAAGGATGGTCCATCAACTGTGTTCTCATCCTCTTTCTCAGACATTTTTCAACTTTCCAAGTTTCAATGATACAAAGATGTTGTTAAGGATTCTGCTTTAAACCTACAATTCATGTAAATATCTTGGTATCCAATGTTTCGCAAGTTATAAATCCAGCCTAATTCATGGGTTATTAGACAAATTATGCAAAGGGAAGAGTATGACCTTGGAGGTTAGAACATCTACACTTCCATTCTCCACTTCCTCCCCAAAACGTCATGAAACCTTTGAAGAAGTGACAGAGAAAAGCGCCATTTTTTGTCTGGCGGAACTTGAGAGAGTAAAGAGCTGTGGAATTGCCAGAAGACGGTCTCCGGAGGAAATATCCTTTATTGCAGAAATATGTTATCCCTTCTGGCTTGTTAACACTGGTGAAACAAGTTTCCTCTTTGATGGTCTAAACGCAACATCTCAGACAATAACTTATAAAATTCTTCCTGACGTTGGGGCTTTCCTTGAAAACATAAAAAGAAGCTCTGAAACACGTCAAGCTTACACCACTTTTCTCTCAGCAAATATGAACTATTTCTCAGCGGTAGAAAAAGAGGAAACAACCACAATCAGTGGGCTCATCGCTGACCCTGAGTTAATTCAGGATTTCATGTTATACTCGTCTGGCCCTACAATGACCACTGTTGATTCCGTGTTCAATCTTGTTAAGATATCCCCAACGCTTGATGAATCTTTAATTGCTTCCATACTAAGGGATCTTCAAAAGGTAAAATCAAGATTCATAGATGAAATCAACGACCTTTATGCTAGCATGAAACTCCTCACCACCACGACCAGGGAATTCCAGAAGATTATTCGTAACGAAGTAAGACAAGTTGAGGATGATTTCAACGAAAAACTACGGAAATTAAAATCTACAATTGCTGAAGAGCACAACAGAATACGCGAAGAGTACAATTATCAAGTAACGCGATTAGTTAGGCAATTAGAAGAAAAGCTTGTCAACCTTCAAGAAGACAGAATTAGGTTTGAGAAAATTGAACAACGAATGATAAGGGAAATTGGGCACTGTGATGCTGAAATCAAAACATGCTCAATTAATAAGGATGATATAGGCGAACGGAAATGGAAGGAGGAACGAAACGGACATAGAAAGAAACTTTCAGAAGCCAAAAACAGACTCAAGGAAGTCGAGAAAAAGATCAAAGAAATCAAGGATGAGAAAAGATTAAAAATATTTGAACTTGAGTCAAACAGGGACAAACAGATAAGAGAAACCAGCAAGGACATAATAGAAGTAGAATCCGCTCGTGACGCTAGAATTACGTTCAGCAAAGAAGAAATGGAGAAACTTGAAGACCTGTCTTCAACAATAATAAATCAGATTGCTGGATTTGCTAAAAAAAGAGAAGAAACCCTTGAAAGCTTCAAGAAACTTGGTGCCAAACGTAAAATGGATGAACAACACCTGATCTACCTTCCTTTTTATTTAGTTAAATACAGTTCTGATACAGAGAAGCGATATCTACAGATTCCTCCTTCCATAGTAAACAGTGTGAAACTTTCGACAAAGTTCAGAAGTGCCCTCGGCGGATCAAGAATCAAACAGTTACTTCAACTAAGGTCTCAAAAGCTTACATCTATCGTAAACAAATTTCCAGTATTACTAGAGCAGAATGCAGTCTTCAACCATGAAATGCAAGAAGCCTGCAAGAAGGCAGATATTCTGCAAACAGAGAGATCTCTAGAGGCTGTGAGAATAGGATTAGGACGATTGAAAAAGGAAGGCTGGCTGTCAGAGACAGAGCATGAATCCTTCATAAAAGCTTTGAAATAAGGAGTTTTCCAATAGGTTAGCTTTAGCTGCGAAGAATGGCAAATAAGCTGACTATAGTAAGGATGATGCTCAATGAATACATGAAAATACTAGAACTTAGTTTATTGACAAAAATCAATGATGCCAGAATTATGCTGATGCTTAATCCTACTCCTCCAAGCGCTATCAGTAGCCGCTGACGACCCAACATCCTGAGATAGTAGGTCAAAATGATCAGAGCCGCTAACCCCATAAAAGAGATCAATGCTATTATGGCTGCTTCTTGAAGTATGGAGAATAGTATCAGTATTATGGACATGACTATGCTTGCTAAAGGTACGAAGGGATATAGTGGTGTTTTGAAGGGTCTTTCCAGGTAAGGCTTTATCCTTCTCAGCCTTATGAGGGATAAGCTAACCAATGTAAAGACTGTCATTGACGAGATACTAGCTGCGAAACCTAGGAATGGAATATTTCCTAGTAAACTTAGGATCAAAACGAATACCGAACCAATTGCTATGGCGATGTGTGGTGTTTCAAATCTTTTATGAACCAATGATAGAGAACTTGGTAGATATGCATCTCTACTCATACCACGTAATATGCTCGCTTGCACACTCAAGGAAGTCCCCAAAGCAGAGAAACTGGCAATCATCCCTGCAATAGAAATTAGGACTCCACTAATGGTGCCTAGAAGATTTCCAGCCATTGGACCCAAAGTATTGTTTCCCCACTCAATAAAATTTACTTGGGTCGCTAAATTCAAGAAAGGAAGATCAGTCGTCTCATTTAATCCAAGACTCCGTGCACGCTGTACAGGCTCAGATTGACGTATTAATGCTGGATTCAATGGAGCTACTATTGTATAAACTATGGATATATAGAGTGGAACCACAAGTAATGCTGACAGCAATATAGCTTTTGGCAGGTTTTTATGGGGATTCTTGATCTTAGGTGCACCAGCGATTAAGGAGCGTACACCAAAGAACATAGTGAATGTGTAGACGGCTGTTGTTAGAACTCCAGGCATTTGAACTGCTTTTGTTGTTACCAAGTTTTCTATTGGGGGGAGATCAGATGCTCGCGAATATAGTGTGCTGCCTATGATGACTGCAAATATTGCTAGGAAAGCAAATACTATAGTTCTTCCTACTCCTTTTGAGCCTTTATAACTGAATATCGCTGTAACAATTATTACTGTCATGGTTATCACCGGAGCAAATGAACTCATATCAAAGAAGTCTAGAGCTAGTGCGATTTGAACAAGGTAAAGAAGCTGCATGTGAAAGGCTCCAGCAGCGAAGGCTGCAGCAAAAATGCTGGCTAGCCACCGAAAGGAGCCCGCGACAAAAGGTATGAATCTGCCATAGGCTGATTTTATGTAGGTATATGATCCTCCTACTTCAGGAATTGCTGTACTAAGCTCGCAGTAAGTCAGCATTATTAGCAGGTTGACCAGACCCGCTACAAGGAGCCCGAGGGCGATTCCTGACCCAAGCCCTAAATTAAAGTATGGATAACCCAAAGCCACGAAGACTTCAAAACCTATAGCTCCACTTAAGCCCATAATTACTGCGTCAAAAAATCCTAATTTTCTTTCTGTTTTCAGCAAATATGTCTTCTCCTGAAGTTTTTACCTTTATATCACCTTATCAAATAGTACTTAGAATTTCCATCAATGACGTAGGTAGACTTTCGACTTTTTGTCTACAATGTATGAATGCAGCACATATTTAATTTCTAGCGTAGGCGTGTGTGCTTATTCTTTCAATAACGATTTCCATATTGGCATTGCTTCTTTGCCATAATGTTCTAAAATGCTGGTTTTATCAACAATTTTGCGTGCCCACTCTTTGCCTAGTTTCTTGATCAAGTATGAAGCAAGGTCTTCAAAGGGTGTTCCCCACTGCTTTGCTATTTGGATTATTAGGCTCATCTGGCGATTGATTATTGTATGGCTAAGGCCAAATCCTAGCTCTGAAAGTTTCTTATTTTTTTTCTCTTTGGCTAGTAAATCCTTAATAGTGGCATTGAATGCTGGCATCTTTCCATATGCTAAGTGTCCAAGAGACAAGATCCTCGATATCACAACTAGATCAGTGGTAATCATGCTGCTTAAAATTGTCAAGTATTCTTGGTAATTCTGAAAACTTTTTTTTGTTTTCCTTTCGACATCTTTAACTTTCTGTTCAATGGTAACTAGTTTTTCTGATAGTTTTTCAAATTTTCCTTCTACTATTTTGTAAATATCAACTGTTTCCTTTGGCTTACGTTCCATGCTAATCGTATCCTATGCTGCTGATCGATTTATTGGTTCTCTTATTCATCCTTTAGCTTTTTCCCTTTTCTTTTATATATATGACTAGACTAGCGCGTCCTCATATCAGCTAATTGACTGATGCATTATTTCTTCGCACATGTATTTCGCTTGAATTCTCTGATCATTCTCGAGATATCGAATTCGGCTAGTTCATATTCCCCACTCATAGTGATAGCGTTTTTTGGACATGTCTCTGCGCATTGTCCGCAGAACATGCAACGATTTATGAAATGTCTAATCTCAGCTTCTAACCCCTCACCAATCAATTCAATGGCTCCAGCTGGGCAAACGTTAGAACAGAGACCGCAACCAACACATTTTTCTATATTCCATAAAGGACGTCCTCTAAAACCCTCTGCAGGAGATGTTTTTTCATAAGGATATTTCTTGGTGGCTGGTCTTCGAAACAATTGCCAGAGTAATTCCTTTACAAGTGCCATTTTTCATCTCCCAATTAGCGTGAGCGCGAGTTGAATTATGATTATTTGTGAAACTGCAAGGGGAAGTAAATACTTCCACATTCCAGAAAGGATCTGGTCCATTCTGAATCTGGCAAAGAGAGCCCTTAGAAAAGACAAGAGCATCACAACAAATGTGGTTTTTACCAGAAATATGCCTACTGGTGGGATCAACCAGAGTCCTTGTGGGCCACCTAAATATAAAGACACAATTAGAGCAGATGCGAGTAAGAGCTCTAAGTTCTTCCCAAGCCGAAACATCGCTAATCTTCTTCCAGTAAACTCTGTTCTCCAACCAGCCACAATCTCAGTCTCAGCTTCTGGAACATCAAAGGGGACAAATTGTAACTCAGCAAGTAGACAAATAAGTAGTACAGCGAAACCGATGGGCTGCAACAATAGAAGCCAATGATTGTTAGATTGCCAGGCGACTATGCGGCTTATTGACAAACTTCCTGCTGAAATAGCGGGGCCCATCATGACTAATCCCATTGGAACCTCATAGCCTAGCATTTGAAGTGCTGCCCTTATGCTTCCTAATGTACTGAATCTATTAGCTGAACCCCAACCAGCGAGAAAGATTGTGACAATTATTAATGTGAAAGTAAAGAGTATAAAAACGAGGTCTCCTTCAAAAACTAAAGTCCCGGTTTGATATGCTGAGGGGATAATGAAGAGTGATGTCAATGGTAATGCGAGGTACAATATTGGGATTAGAAGGATGGTGTGTCTATCAGCGGTGCTTGGTATGATATCTTCTTTGGAAAGTAGTTTGAAGAAATCAGCTAGCGGTTGTAATATGCCGAATGGGCCTGTATGCAATGGTCCATATCGATTTTGAAGTCGGGCATAGAATCTTCTATCAACCCATTCGAAAAAGAATGCTAATGCTAGTAAGAACATTGCTCCTGGAAAAACCAGGATCTCAAATAGAGTAATTATTTCTATATTCATTTCTTTGGGTATTCCTGCTTCAACTGCTTTATTGTCCACACCCACTCGTTGTTCTTTTTTGTGTCGTGGAAAGCCATTCGATCCATGCAGGAAAAACATGGATCAATTCCTGCTAGTACTATAGGTATATCCGCCACATAACCGTCCCTAAGCATTGTTCGCAATGCAAGAATATTTGCAAGTGTGGGGCTTCTCACCTTGTAACGTTCAGGTTTCACTGTTCCATTCGCTTTGGCATAATGGATCAATTCTCCTCTTGGTGCTTCTACTCTAGATATTGTTTCTCCTTCAGGGACACTTGATGGAACGCGTATTTTGATACTTCCCTGGGGCATATAATCCAGAGCATAATCGATCATTTCTATGCTCTCTATTATCTCTTCACTTCGAACCAGCATTCTACTTAGAACATCGCAGCCATCATGTGTAACCACGTTTAGAGGTATTTCATCATAAGCGGCATATGGATCATCCTTTCTAACATCGTTTTGTATACCACTGGCACGTAAAATTGGTCCTACAGCACACAGGTCCACTGCTTGTTCTGGCTTCAGCACACCAACACCTTTTGCTCGTTTCAATATTGTCTGTTCGCTTTGAACAACATGTAGATAATGCTCAGCTCTTTCTGACAGATAGTTTAGACTTTTCCTCATTTTCATCACCGCTTCTGATGATATGTCTCTTCTAACGCCTCCAATGGTGTTTATTGCGTAGTGTATACGATTACCAGATAATTCCTCAAATAGATCCAAAACCACTTCTCGATCCCGCCAGACATGCATAAATAGTGTGTCAAATCCAATTTCATGGGCAGCTAAACCGATCCAGAGTGCATGGCTCTGAATTCTTTCGAGTTCAGCAAATATCACTCGGATATAGTTGACCCTCTGAGGAACCTCTACTCCTAACAGTTCTTCTATGGCTTGTGTATAACACGTAGTATGGGCATCAGAGCAGATTCCACAGATTCTCTCAGCCAAGTATATGTTCTGTAAATATGTTCTGTATTCGAATGCCTTCTCTATACCACGATGATTGTAACCTATGCGAGGCTTTACATCTACAATTCTTTCTCCATCAACTTCAAAAAGGAAATTTTCAGGTTCTTTCATAGCAGGGTGTTGTGGGCCGAATGGAATCTTAATAATTGAATCATGGCTCAAAATTGTATCACCTTCAATCTTTGAAGATTAAATTTTTTATTTTCTCAAGATCATGTTCTTTTCTCAAAGGGTGAATGTTCGTGGGCCATTGTTCTGGAAGTATCAAGGGGGATAGATCTGGGTGTCCATCGAACTTTATACCGAACATGTCATGAACTTCCCTTTCATATAGCATCGATCCAGGGATTAATTCTGTAATTGATTCTATACTTGGTCCCTCCTTTGAAACTGTTAATCTCAACGATATTACGACTGCGCCTTCGTAGACTAAGTGATAAATGACCTCTAGGTCAGCACCCAAATCCACACCGGTTATTGTTGATAGATGTTTTAGTCCTAGGTTATTCACTAAATTGCTAATTGCCTTCTTCAATGCATTTGGCCTTATTTTTATTGAGATTCTTCTTTCCTTCGGAATCGTTATTTCAACGATATCCTCACTGAGGAGACTCTTTAGTCTCTCCTCTATTGCCATTTCCATTTCTGTCTTTCTCACCATCTTTGATTATCTTAATAAGTTTCACAATCCCGTCTATGATTGCTTCAGGTCTTGGTGGGCACCCTGGGACATAGGCATCAACATTAAGTGCGCTCTCAATGCCTCCATGAACATTGTAACACTCGTTGAATGGGGATCCACTTATGGCACATGTTCCAACAGCAATTACGTGTTTAGGTTCTGGGATTTGTTCATAGACGCGGATAAGCCTATCTTTTACCTGAAGCGTGACGGGACCTGTTACTACGAGAATATCGGAATGTCTAGGGCTCCCTTTGAATAGCACACCAAAACGTTCAAGATCAAATCTTGGATTAAGAGCTGCAACAAGCTCTATATCACATCCATTGCACCCTCCTGTGTTAAAGTGGATGACCCATGGAGATTTTGCCTGAGCCCATTTCAAGAGACCCAATCGATCTCACCTTACTAAATATGTTAAAACTGTTACAGCAATCAACACAATGACTGTGTAGATAGCGACTAACATTCCTGGCGCTGCAAATGACATTGCTAATACAAAGATCAATACATCAAAAACAAGGAAATACACGGCATAAATAAAGAATTCTTCAACATTCATCTTGAACTCTTGTGGTGACAGCTCTTCGCCACAAGTATACGAAGCCGTCTTACCATACGAAATCTTGCCTTTTGTAGCTATCCGTGACCCTAGAACATATATAATGACTGCTATAGCGATGGTTACAATAATTACAAATGGTAACGAAGATAGGATTTCAGCTAACATATCTTATTTGCTCTTTTCAATATTCTAGGAGGACGGGTTTATATAATGTTAGCGTGGAAAAACTACTGATCTCAAAAATCTTTTAAATGAGATCAAAGCTTTCGCATACAATCAAGGGAGGGGTTCTTAACGATTCATGTACTTCAGATCTTATTGATACTTGCAACGATCTTGCTTGCCATTATAACGGTTGAATTAAGGAATCTTCTTAGAGCTTCCCTGTCCCTCTGCGGAACATGTACAACTATGGGAGCCCTGTTCTGGCTTCTGAATGCTCCCTATGTTGCGATATTCCAACTTCTAATTTACGCAGGAGCTGTTGTGGTGCTTTTCTTGGCCGTCGTAATGTTAACAACAAAAGGTGAGGAACATCAATATGATTAAGAGAAGACTAGTGCAAGGGCTAAAAAGACTAGTTCTTATTGCAATGATATCAGCGATATTATTTTCAGTAATACTAGTATTCCAAAACAAGTTCCCGATCTTTAAGTATATCGATCCCAATGAACTTCCGCCCTTGGTTAAGAATGACACATCAACCATAGGACAGGAGACTGGAGAATTCCTATGGATGTATCGGGCGGTGGATGTAATTGCCCAAGCCTTTGTTCTGTTTGCAACTGCAGTCTGCTGTGTGATCCTACTACGAGCGGAGAGGAGAGTATGATTACACCGGATTATTACGTAGCTTGTGCAATTGCCTTATACATCATTGGAATGTATTGTTTAGCTTCTAAACGAAATATGATAAAACTTGTCATGGGCTTAGAGATTTTAGTTAACGCTTCACATTTATGTTTTATCGCATTTTCCGCATATAGGCAACCAGGTTTCATTGATCCTTTGGGTCATAACATCGTGGTTATTTCTATAGGTTTGGCAGGTTGCATAACAGCTGTGGCTTTATCCTTGGTCATCTATGCTTACAAACATTATAAAACTCTGGATGTTCGAAAATTGAGGCGTTTAAAGTGGTAATCTGCTCCTCTAGGTTTCTTTTTAGTGTTTCCGGTAGTGCTTGTTTGTCAAGTAAAAAAGCCTTAGATCTGCGAGAGCGTTACTATGTTTAGCTGGCCACTGAATATTATCCTCATAGGAATGGTTACAATTCCTTTATTAGGAAAGATTGTAAATAAAAGAGTTCAAAAAAAGGTCCCTAGCATATACGCTATCCTGCTTCTATTAATAGCAACCTACTTCATGTATAGACTATATATCGAAGTAACTCAGATTGGGGCTGTTACAATCATTGCGCATCAAACACCGAATCTCCTATTTAGTGCAATCCTAAGAATTGATATGATTGGAGTTTTCCTAGGGTTTCTTCACTTGTTAATAGGTTTATTATCCGTGATTTATTCAATAAAATTCATGGAAAACGACTCTGGCGTAACCTTATATTATTCACTCACTCTTGGCATGATCGCTGGAATGATTGGAACTGTTTTTGCTGGTGATTTTCTAACACTATATGTGTTTTGGGAGCTTATGTGTCTGACATCATATACTTTAGTTGCATTCAGAAAGCAAAAATGGGCCCCCGTTGAAGCTGGTTTTAAATATCTGGTTATGAGTGTTACTGGAAGTGCAACAATTCTCCTTTCAATGTCCCTACTTTATGGCATGACCGGTACATTGAACTTTGTGGCTCTGGGAGCCAGCCTCACTCGGGCTACATCATCCACAATCTGGTCTTATGTGACTCTTGTCTTGGTTATTGCTGGTTTTGGCATCAAGGCAGCTATCGTTCCTTTTCACACTTGGCTTCCAGACGCCCACTCAGCTGCGCCAAGCCCAATAAGTGCATTGCTTTCCGGAGTAATGGTGCAAACAGGCGCTGTTGTCCTCCTCCGTGTTCTAATGACAGTGTTTGGCTCTATGCAAGCTAGCTGGCAGATGTTGTTGACTTTCTTTGCCATTTTAACAATGTTTGGTGGAAATTTAATGGCGTTAATGCAAGACGATCTAAAACGGTTACTTGCTTATAGTACGATCGCCCAGACGGGTTACATCATCTTTGGCTTCTCTACAGCTTCTTATCAAGGCTTAACTGGAAGCTTCTTCCACATCTTGAATCATGCTATTATAAAATCCCTGCTCTTTCTTTGTGCAGGAGGATTCATCTATCGCACCGGAACAAGAAGCCTGAGAGAACTTCAAGGCATAAGACAGACAATGCCATTGACAAGCATAACTATCTCGATTGGTGCAGTGGCAATCTCAGCCATTCCTCCACTGAATGGTTTCTGGAGTGAAGTAATGATCGTCTCAGCAGGCATTGAGGTCGGGATGTTAACTTTTTCAATTCTAATGGCGTTGAATATGCTTCTCTCGGTTGCCTATTATCTAAGGATCATTTATCTTATCGTTCTGAAGAAACCTACTTTGCTTTCAGAGAAAGCATTCGATATCCCTGTTACGATGCTTTTCCCTATCCTGATCCCTGCGCTTCTATGTTTCATTATAGGCATGTTTCCTGGACCCTTCATAGGCCTAGCTCAACAAGCTGCCCAAACATTGGTCTCAACCTAGGTTTCCACAGTAACATGCGGGCTTATATCTCCTCTTAAATCTCAGTTTAAGCTCTAAACGCGCTTGAGGGCGTTCGAATTTTACCCACCACTTATTAGAAAACTTGAAAGGTAGTCAGCTGCTGGTTTAATGAATTCAAGCATTAGCCCAGGCATAACTCCAAGCAGTACACTGAGTGTGGCCAGAATGATCACTGGTGCTAAGGTTCTGATAGACACCTTATTTACAAACTCCAGATTCTGTGGGGTCTTGCCAAAAAAGACTCTCCAAGCAAACCAAAGGTAGTATCCTGCTGTAATTGCTGTACTTAGAACGCCGAAAATGGTTATCAAACCTTTGCCAGAAGGTAATCCTCCTCCGAAGATCATCCATTCGCTCCAGAAACCATTAAGCGGTGGGGTTCCTACCAAGCTGAAGGCTCCTATTAAACATGCAATTGCGGTGATTGGCATCTTTCCAACAAGTCCTCCAAGTTTAGTGATGTCTCTGATTCCTGTTTGACGGATTATGATTCCAGCAGATAGGAAAAGGAGGCTTTTGCATACTGCATGGTTTACTATGTGGAAGAGAGCTCCCATAACTCCTAAAGATGAAGCTATTGAAAAGGTACCAAGTCCAAAAAGGATGTATCCCATTTGACTTACGCTTGAATAGGCTAACAAACGTTTTATGTCAGTTTGCGCAAGAGCCATTAGTCCACCATAGACCATTGTTATTACACCGAGAATCGTAAGATAGGTCGAGGTTTGCACAACTGTTGGACCAAAGGTAGATAGTAGGATTCTTGCCATTCCGTAGGCTCCGCACTTAAGCATAAGGCCTGATAACATAGCGCTGATCGGAGTGGGTGCTTCTGAGTGGGCGTCTGGAAGCCAAGTGTGAAAAGGAAAAATTGCCATTTTAACAAGAAAACCGATCAACAGTAGCACAAATATTACGATGACCATCGAAGGAGGAATAGCACTTGCCTTGGAAGGCAGTTCAAGCAGATTAAAGGTCTCCGTGTATGCATAAATCGAGAGAATTCCTAATAACATTGACAAAGCGCCTACGTGGGTAAAAATGAAGTATTTAAAACCGATACGTAGACTATCGTCAGAAGTACCCCAATTAACGATGAGCATATATGAGGGGATGAGCATCAGTTCCCAGAATAGATAGAATTGTATAAGGTTGGCTGAAAAGACGACTCCAAGCATTCCTGTCATGAACAACAATAAGTTTGCATAATAGGAGCCCTGATTATGTTCTTTCTCCATATATCTGATTGAATATAAACATGAAAGCATACTAACAACTGCGATTATCATTCCTATAGGAAAACTGACAACATCAACTAAGAAGCTGAAGTTCAGATTCAAAGGTTGAACCCAACTATAACTGTTCATTAATCCTGTTCCATTATTTCTCCAGTTTACTATAAGATCTTGGCCCATACTTATGATCATCAAAACAGGTATGAAGGCTATGCAAGTGGCTAGAATTCCAACACCACTTCTCACTCGGCGCCTAATTAGGTATAGAATTATGCCAACTACGCCCGGAATAATTGTGGCAAGCATTGCAGCATGAGCTACCAAAGGAACACCTCACAAGACTCCTCTAGTCCTCAATATTACGATGATCATTAGCACAATACCAACTGGAATAGCTAAAACGTTGTAAGATAGTACTCCTGTCTGCAATCTCCTAACACTTCTGGAGAAGAAAGCCACTACTTCGGCTAGTTTTCTATTGAATCCTTCAAACCCTCCTAACTCAATTCTTGGATACACCCACTTTGAAAGGGTGACAACTCTCTTAGTTATTGTTTCATAAAACATAATGAAACCACTAATCTCTGGATACGTAATTCCTTCAGTCTCCACGTTTTTATATGCCTCTACTGCAATGAAAAGAGAATATCTAGCAATCATGTTATTAATTACGTTTAACCCATGCTCAAGGGACTTATGGATCTTTAATGAAAGAACCCTTATACTTCGAGCGATTTTCAGGTACAATGAATTTATGTAAAAGCGGTTTTCTAGAATTTTTTTAGCGGTCTTCAGAAAATCGTATCTTTCCATAAGACTATTTGGATCAACTTGACGACTGAAGTAAATTTTACGGGCGGGATATCCTCCAAGACCAACAGCTACACAGGTAAGCAAGGTGCTGATTGAAGGAACAAGATACCAAAAAACATCGCTGAAACTTCTAAAAACAAGCTGATTTGGCAGAAGATAGACGTTGAAAGGCCAAATTAAAAGTAACGCCAAAAAATCCAAAAATATGGTTATTAGGAGAGTTGCAACAAGAGACCCACTCATCATAAGAGGGGACTCTTCAGAGATAGGGCTACTATCTGCTTCGTGTTCTCCTCCAAAAATTAGCCCCATCATTCTTAAGGCATAAAAAGCTGTAATACCCCCAGCGATTATCAACAAAGCAAAGATGAGATAGCCAAAGATAGCATGGGTAAATAATCCATGTGTCCATGCCTCATTGGCGTACTCCAAGGAGACGTTTTGAATCCAATTTGTACACCAAAACCCACTCAAAGGAGGGATACCTGCTACTGCTAATGTGCCTACTTCCATACTTCTGTGAGCTAATCTACTTTTAATCATACTCATGTCATTCAGATTATCAGATCTAACCTTATGGGACATGTAAGTAGCGTTCAAAAAGAGCAGCGCAGAAACAAAAGCATCAACTGAGAGTAAGAACGTCCCAGCCAGGTATCCTAGGCTAAAATCATTCATTAGTCCTGCTAGACCAAAGGCAACCATCATGTAGCCTATCACGCTAGAGATACAATACGATAGGACCTTGAAAATGTTGGTTTGAACGATGGCTATCAGTGCAGTAATTATCGCCGTAAGGACACCTAAAAGGGTCATAACCAAGAAAAAGTTGATCAGAGCGCTATATCCCACAAGAGATGAAAGGTTTGATGGATGAAAGACTGGAAACATTCTAGCCATGATAAAGGGACCAGCCAAACATTCAGTAAGAGCGTTGAAGGATGAAGGTGAAGCGCTTAATGCGTCCGGAAGCCATTCCTGGAAAGGAAATTGGGCAGATTTTCCTACTGCTCCGCCAAAGAACATAAAGGCCATACCGAAAAGTAATCCTGATCTTGCTAATTCTGAAATCCAAGCATTGTTATTCTGAAGATCCACAATGTTGAATGTGCCTGAATAAGCATAAATTAACAAAATTGCTGTAAGCAACAACAAATCAGCTACGTGAAGAATAAGGAAGGTCTTCAGACCTGTCTCCGCTCTTTCAGAGTCCTTGTGCCAAAAAGCAGCAAGCCCTGAACAGCAAACTCCCACGATTTCCCAACCAACAAACATGAAAAGAAGGTTGTTCGCTAGAACGATAACCATATACCCACCAATAAAAAACTGGATGAGAAACCAGAATCTAACCAAACTAGGTTCATCTTTCATGTAAGCTGCTGAAAATGCGGCAACAAGTAAGCCTATACAACCAATCAAACATGCCATTAAAACGCTTAAAGGATCCAACAAAATTCCTAGTTGTGAATAAAGCCAGGTTGTTCTCAAGTCGATGATGTTTCCGCTAAGGACATCTGGAATCATAGAAAGAGAGAAGAACAAGCTTAACCCTATCGATAAAACAGCCACGTAACTAGCTTTTCTCCTTTGAACGGAACCAACCAACGCTGTCACCAGAGATCCAAAGATTGGTATAAGCCAGCAAAGCCAAGGAGCATATGGAAACAATTATTGTCCCCCAAGATGTGTTCTATGTGATCTAGAACCTAGTAGTCTACTCTGTTTCCATAAAAAGTTTTAAGGCGTTATGCTTCGGTTTTATACCAATTTTCAGACTAAGGCTTAGTCACTCTCGAAGAAAGCTTCTAGTTTCTTAATTTTTTTTCTCTCTAACGTATCAGCGCACTGTTTAGGATCTAATGCTTTGTACTCGAGTCCTAGAGTAACCAATCTTGTCTGCACTCCTTTGGAAATACTCGGTGCAACTAGTATCCCTCGCACATTGCCTTTCACTTTTCTCTTTACTGATTCAACATATTTAGCAAGCTGGCGAACAGCTTCGCTATTTGCTGTCTTACGCTTGATTTCTACGACTACAAAATTCCCATCTTTATCGGTTCCATAAACATCAACGAAGCCTGGCTCAACTTTCTTTTCATAGCTTATTGGTTTAAATCCATCCTCTAGGAGCGATGGCTTCATTATCAATGCTCGCTGCATGTCTTCTTCACTAGCATGTAGGGAGAACTGTCCATGATCTACAAGGCTTACTAAGGAGATCATCATAATCTTATCAAAGAACACTTTAACTGATTCAGCTAGTTTTGGTCTTACTGCATGAATCTGCAAAATGTTGTTGTCGACTTCGACATGGAATACGCATCCAGGAGGTTGCCAGTTTACAGGTTCATAACCGACTGATCTATGCACCAATAGAGATCCATCTTCTTTAATCATCAACACTCTTTCACCAGGTTCCAGTTTTGAACTTGCTCTTCCATGGTAATTCACCCAACAATTTCCTATTACAATTATGATTTTCCTTTTCAAAATAGCCTTCTTAAGAGCCCTTTTTGTTTCTGCATGCGATGGGTGAATGAGAGTTTCAAAGGGCTTAGGATTCATTTTCTTTACCAATACTCTTAGAAGCCCCTTATGTACATAAGATTTCTGAAGGCCTTACATTGGATGACTGGGACAAAAAACGTGATGTATTACAACGTTACAACCTGACTGCGAAACTCTATAACATGAGATACAGAGATGAACAGACTAGGAAGATTGAAGCTGTCTTAAGGATGATACCAGTTAATTTTCATGATAGAGTTCTAGATGCTGGATGTGGAACTGGTCTGCTGTTTGATCATATTTCGGGGAAGGTACAGATGATTGTAGGACTTGATATTTCCCGAGAAATGCTGAAACATACTAAGGAACGAGTAAATAACTCTAAAAACGCCCATTTGATCCTAGCTGACGTCGATAGTACGCCCATCATGAAGGGTTTTTTTAGTTTTGCTTTTGCTTTTACCCTCATACAGAACATGCCTAGTCCTTCTATAACCCTAAGGAAAATTACAGCAGTAATGATGGAGAAATCAAACTTGATTATTACAGGTTTGAAAAGCATATATTCTAGGGAAGAACTCGAGAAGATAATTTTTGATGCTGGTCTGAAGCTGATAAAGTTAACGAGTAAATATTCTAAGTATCATATTGCGATATGCAGAAATGTCCCATTTTAATTTTAGGAGTTTAAACTAAACTATATATGAAACTAAGGCATTAGAGCATACTTCACATTTGATCAGTGTTCGGGTAGATATTATGCCTCTGAAATCACTGAAAACCGACCAGTCTAAAACACTAACTCTAGAATGGCGTCTTCATGCGAAGAGTTACAAGTTAAGCCTTGATAAGGAGTCATGTGTTGGTTGTCAAATCTGCAGTCTTGCATGTCCTAAAGAAGCTATAACGATACATAAACAATCGAAGCTTCCCGGAAAGAAAACAAAACCTGCGAAAATAGACATAGATCTAAAGAAATGTAATTTCTGTGGAATATGTGACATTATCTGTCCCTACGGAGCAATAATGGTGACAGTCACAGGGCAACCTACTCTATCCGTGCTGGATAAAGAGAGTTTTCCCCAATTGACTCGAGAGATCCAAGTGGATAGCAGTAAATACCCTAAGGACAGCGTGGAATGCGAAGAAGCCTGTCCTCTTGATCTGATTAAGGTTACAAGATCAACAGTTGATGAAGAAGGAAAACCGCGGATACAGATAGAGGTTGATCAGGAACACTGTCCATGTTGTAGGGTCTGCGAATTTAAATGTCCAAATGGAGTTATTAATGTTAAAAAGATCTTTCATGGTAAGATCGAAATTCACCCTGAAGAGTGTCCAGAAGACTGTACGGACTGCATAGATGTTTGTCCGATAACGGATGCTCTCTACATTTCTGAGGATGATGGTAAAGTAAGAGCGAATGATTTGTTCTGTGTTTATTGTGGTGCTTGCAAGGTAGTGTGTCCTGTCGAACAGGCCTTAGATCTAAAACGAACCTTGGTAAGACATTCACCTATCAGTTCAGGAGCTTGGAACAAAGCTCTGGAAAGGATAACTTCACCAAGTGAAATGACTAAGGAATTAAAGGCCAAAGGTTCGCAGAAAGCTAGAGACTCGGTTAAAAAAAGGTTAGGTTGGAGGACAGCTTAATATGACACAAGGAGAAGTTGATGATTCAGCAAGTATTGAGGAGCCACGTATAGGTGTTTTCATATGCCATTGTGGTCTCAACATTGCTGGAGTACTTGATATAAATGAACTTGTAGAGTATGCAAAGACGCTGCCTAACGTTGTATACGTTAAAGATAACCGTTACACATGTGCAGATCCAGGGCAAGAAGAGATTAGAAAAGGAATAAAAGAGCACAATCTAAACCGTGTTGTTGTAGCTGCTTGCTCACCAAGAATGCATGAACCAACTTTCAGAAGAACTGTCTCCGAAGCTGATCTAAACCCTTTCCTCTATGAAATGGCCAACATAAGAGAATTCTCGTCATGGTGTCACCCAAGCACGCCTGAAGAAGCCACAGAGAAAGGTAAAGATCTAATCAGGATGGCGGTTGCCAAAGCCAGAAGGTTAAAGGCACTGGATACATTAGAGGTCCCTGTAACAAACAAGGCCTTAGTTGTCGGTGGCGGCATAGCTGGCATGAATGCTGCTCTTGATCTTGCAGAAATGGGCTTCAAAGTATATCTTCTTGAGAAGACTGAGAGCATTGGAGGACACATGGCTCAGCTGGACAAGACCTTCCCTACACTTGATTGCTCCATCTGCATTGAGGGCCCAAAGATGGTTGATGTTGGACGCCACCCCAACATTGAATTAATTTCAAATGCAGACCTGTTAAACGTAAGTGGTTTCATCGGTAACTTCGAAGTTAAGATCAGAAAAAACCCACGATACGTGATTGCTGATAACTGTACAGGTTGTGGTGAATGCAGAGACGCTTGTCCCATTGAATTCCCAAATGAATGGGACCTGAACCTAGGCACTAGAAAGGCAATTTCTGTTCCTTTCGACCAAGCTGTCCCTCTGATCTATACTCTCAACAAGGATTACTGTATTGAATGCTACAAATGTGTTGATGTATGTGGTGATAGACAAGCCATAAACTTTGAACAAGAATCTGAAGATATCGATATCGAAGTAGGAGCCATAATAGTTGCAACTGGATACGACGTTTACATGCCCTACGATGATCCATTGTATGGCTATGGTGAATTCTCCAACGTCATAACCGCCATGGAGTTTGAGAGACTCATACTTGCCGCTGGTCCAACGGGAGGCAAGGTAATAAAAGCGTCAGACGGTAAAAAACCTCATACTGTAGCCTTCCTGCAATGTGTTGGTTCACGAGATGAAAACAAGTATCCCTATTGTTCAAACTTCTGTTGCATGTACACTCTGAAACATGTTGTTCAGCTAAAAGAAAAGTACAGAGACGACGTTGAGGTCTATGTCTTCTACATGGATATGCGAAGCAACTGCAAGGGCTATGAGGAATTCTACAAACGTGCTCGAGAACTTGGTGCGAACTTCATTAGAGGAAGGGTCAGCCGGATTTTTGAGGATCCTGAGACATTAGAGTTGGTGATTCATGCTGAAGACATGACCTTAGGCCAACCCATGGAAGTCAAAACTGAAATGGTCGTCTTGGCAACAGCAGCAATACCCAAAGAAGGTACGGATAAAGTCGCACGAATACTTAGTTTGACAAGAGGGGCAGATGGCTTTTTCATGGAGAGCCATCCTAAACTCAAGCCCATAGATGCTCCTACAGATGGAATCTTCTTAGCCGGTGCATGTCAAGGTTTGAAAGATATTCCCTATAGCGTCTCCCAAGGAAGTGGAGCCGCTGGAAGAGCAGCTACAGTGCTTTCCAAGAAAACTTGGAAGATCGAACCAATAGTTGCTGTTGTTGATCCAGAAAAATGTCGAAACGTAAAAGCCAAGTGCGGTATTTGCGTTCAGAAATGTCCATATGGTGCAATAAAGGCTGAAGAAGGAGAAGCAGCCTTGGTTACAACAGCGATGTGTCACGGATGTGGTACATGCGTGGCAGAATGTCCTTCAGACGCCATAACCCAAATGCACTTCACAGATGAACAGATCTTCGCTCAGATCAGAACTGCCCTTGAAACAAACCCAGAAGAAAAAATCTTAGCCTTCTTATGTAACTGGTGCAGCTACGCGGGTGCAGATTTAGCTGGCACCAGTAGATTTGAATATCCCTCCGTGATACGGCCAATTAGGGTCATGTGCTCCGGAAGAGTCGACAGAGACTTCATCTATGAAGCCTTGAGACTCGGGGCAGGCATGGTATTGGTGGGCGCATGTCACCTTCCTTACGACTGCCATTACATAAGTGGTAATTATAAGATGAAAGCTAGGATGGATGCATTAGCGCCAATGCTTCAGAAGCTTGGAATAAGCCCTGAAAGACTACGGGTGGAATATGTATCAGCAGCTGAAGGTGTCAAGTTTGCTCAAGTTATCAAAGACATGACAGAGGAGATGCTGGCTCTCGGCCAAGATAAAATCAAAGCAGAAAATGAAAAACTTCGCCCCGTACTCGAGAAAATGCTCAAGAGAAAAGGAATAATATAGTGCTCGCTAATCATCAAACGTTATTGCTGCTATACCCGTGCTTCCCCTAGTAAACAGTAATAGTTTTCTCGATCAACCCAGATGTCGTGAATTCTAAAACTGCTAAACTCTTTCCTTAATAGTCTCTTGTTGAAAAGATAGTGAATTAAACCCTTTTCATCGCCTTCCACTGGAACGTAAGTTCTTGAGCTGAGGGTCATAAATTTAGCTCTTCTTTTTTTAGGTGTTCTTTTACGGACAGTTATAAAAATCAGGCCTCCTAGCTTCAGCACTCTATGTATTTCCTTGATTGCCTTTCTAATTTCTACGATTCTTGCGTGGTGAATCACGCGGGTACTTATTACGGCATCAAAAAAGGCGGTGCTATAAGGCAGTTTCTTGTAAACTGATCCGATTTTTAAATCCGCCTTAAAACCTTTTTTATCTAGCCAATCTTTCGCGAGTTTAATCCCTGTTGCTGCAAGATCAATTCCATAGACCTTAAAACCATGATCCGCTAAAAATATCAGATGCCTTCCTGACCCACACCCCAGGTCTAGAACTTTTTCAACGTTTTTTTCTTTAAAAATTTCAACAATTCGTTCCATATCTTCCTGTGGATTAATAAGATACTTGCCATATCTTTTGTATATCTCATCCCATTGTTTCAGTTTCATGATTTCATCTCATCTGATGACACACACAAGCGCGACCAAGCCCGTTAGTCATTACGTGTAGTCTTGTTTCTCTTTCTTATATCAGGAATTGCAAGTGATAAGGCGAGTGCTGCTATTGCAAATCCTGTTAACACAAGGAAGGCTGACTCTATTCCATAGATATCTGCGAAGTAACCTGCAATTGACTGGGAGATTGATCCTATTCCAAAAGATGTGAAGAAGAATATTCCGTAAATTGTGCCTCTCAACCATTCTGGGCTTAGTAGGCCTGTCAGAGAGTTCAGTGCTGGTTGATGGGCATAGAAACTAAACCCATAAATAACCACGAATAAAGCAACACTCAATATCGGTGTAGAAAGGAATTGTAGTAAAAGTAAGCTCAAAACCACTCCAAATGATGTGAGTATTAACACCTTCTTACAGCCTATAGAGTCTGAGGTTCTTCCTCCTAGCCATTGTGCCAAAACGCCTGAAGCCAGAAGTACTGTAAATGCTATTGAAGCCCAGAATGGATCAAAACCCTTAACACTCGTTAAGTACGTTGGAAGAAACAGCTCAACACCCTTCATGAAAAGTCCAATAGCTATGTTGAAGACTAAAATTATCCACAATTGTGGAATATTTAACACCTCCCGGAACCTTAACACTTGAGTTATTTTTTCCTCGGACGCTTTTGATTTCCTGACTAAAAATAGCGCTAGAATGAGACATAGGATCCCGAAGAAAATGAATGAAAACCTCCAATTGGTACTTGCCCCTATAAGGTAGGCGACAGCAGGAGTTAACATTACACCTAAAGTTCCTCCCATTCCATGTAATCCCATCGCTTCACCTGTTCCCTCACGAAAAGTTTTTGATAACAAAGAATTTGAAGTTGGATGATAAAGGCTTGCCCAAATGGCAACCAAAGCTAAAACCAATCCATAAATGGCGATGTTACTCGCGACCAGCATTAGAAAAGTTGAAGCTCCTGAGAGTATCAAGAAAATGGTTATAGTTTTCCTTTCTCCAATCTTATCGCCTAAAGGTCCACCAATCAAAGAGCCTGCTCCATAAATGAAAGAAGCTATTGTTGCAACAACCCCCATGCGTGCGTAATCAGTAATACCCAAGTCAGCCATTATCATCAATAACAAAGGTGGTGCAATTACAAACAGCGAATGATTTAAGGAATGGGCACCTCCAAGAATCGCCAACAATCGGTTACTCTCTTTCTCTTCGCTCAAAGATTCTTCCTCATTAGAGACATGATCCTCGAAAAACCAGCTAATAAGCCTTCCAATGAACGATTCAAAACTTTCCTTAGAAACTATTGTAAGTGACCAAATAATTGACCACTTTTTCCCAGAACCTTAAATTAAAATACCCGACCAATGGGTTCAGCGGTGAAGCGAGTGAACCTAACAACTCTTAAAGAGGTTGTATATCAACACTCATTTATTAAGCCACTTGAAAATACTATCTATCACCAGTTCGAAACGAAGAGGTACAGAACTTGAAAGATGTTTTTGAGAAAGTAATTGATACGGGTCAGAAGTTAGGCGCCTCATACATCGAAGTTCGAGGACAGAATCTATCCCAAACTAGTGTCACAGTAAAAGACAGTAGAGTTGAGACTGTTAAGAAAGGAATGGAACAGGGTTCTGCCATTCGAGTATTTGTAAACGGAGCTTGGGGTTTCGCATCTGTTGGAACATTGGAGAAACCGTTTTTAGTTGATTCAATTAGTGAAGCATTTAAAATGGCCAAAACAGCCAGTTTGAAAGTTAAAACACCCGGCAAATTATCCGAAGCCAAAACGGTTGAAGCCAAAATAACTATCAATCCAAAAAAAGATCCGAGAAAGATCTCCATTAAAGAGAAGATTGACCTCCTTTTAACCGAAGATACGACTATCTTTGACTATAATTCACATGTAAAAAGTTCCACAATTAACTATCTAGACATTACCGGAACAGATTACTTGATGAATAGTGAAGGAACCTACATCGAACAAGACAAACTCTACATTTACCTTGTGAGTGTTGCAACAGCGAAGGAAGCTGATAGACTTGCCTTGTCACATGATTTGCTAGGATACACTTCAGGGTTTGAAGAATTTGATAAAGAGACACCTGAAGTCATAGGTCGTCGAGTGGCGAAACGTGCGATTGACCAGTTGAAGGCTAAGAGACCTAAAGGTGGAACATTTCCATCCATTATTGGTCCAAGAGTCATTGGTGTCTTTGCACATGAAGCCTTTGGACATCTAGCGGAAGCTGATCTAACTATGGCTGGATCGGTTCTCATTGATAAACTTGGAAAAAAGGTTGCCTCCGAAAAGGTTTCGATATATGATGACGGGACGATAAATGGCGCTTTTGGGTCATTCAAATATGATGACGAAGGAGTGCCATCTCAAAAAACGACTCTCATCGAGAACGGTGAGATAGTTAGCTTCATGCATAACCGCGAAACATGCCAAAAGTTTAGAGTAAAACCAACTGGTAACGCCCGAGCTCAAGACTTCAGATTTGAACCAATTATCAGAATGCGAAACACCTACCTCGCTGGAGGTGATTATTCCTTTGAAGAATTACTTGAAGATATCAAATTTGGCTACTACATAAAGGATTACCGTGGAGGACAGGCCAATTTAGACGGCACATTTCAAGTTGGAGTGCAAGAAGCTTTCGAAATAGTGAAGGGCGAGGTTGGAGCACCAGTTAGTAACCTGTCATTCAGTGGAAACACACTTGAAACCTTGTTTAACGTAGATGCAGTGGGAAAGGACTTCGCCCTGTCAGTTGGTGTGTGCGGAAAAGATCAACGCGCCTTTGTTGGAGCAGGAGGTCCTCACACAAGAGTAAAGGAGGTGCTTATCGGTGGAGCAGCTTAGTCCTGAAGAACTAATCAATTACGGTAAAAAAGCCATCAACACTGCAATGAGAAAAGGTGCAGACGAGGCTGATGTTTTTCTAACCAAATCCTTGAAAACTTCAGTAGCAATAGAACGAGGACAGATCACCAAAAACATGAGAAAAAAGGGTCAAGGTTTAGCGGTGAGAGCTATCTATCAGAAAGGAGTTGGTTTTTCTTACACCAATATACTCAACGAAGACTCCATCATAAAAACAGCAACAGAAGCATACAAATCAGCAAAAGCCAGCAGACCAGATAAGGAATGGCCGGGTTTCCCCAATCCAAAGAAATACGGTTTAACAAAAGAAACTTACGACAATAAATTGGCTGCTATCTCATCTGAAGAGCTGGTGAGTATAGCTTCAAGAATGCTTGAAGAAGCATCAAGTCACGACAAACGTATACTCGCAGCGTTCGGATCAGTGGAAACTGAAGTGGCATCTAAGGCCATCATCAACTCTCATGGAGTTGAAGCCTTCGATAAAGGAACTGGTATCGGTTGCGTTCTTGGGACAGTGGCAAGGCAATCCAACGAAGTTACACCAATTTGTGTAGAATTTAACATCGAGCGGCTGTACAGAATCAACCCAGAATGGATTGGGAAAGAAGCAGCAAAACAAGCAATCTCTTCACTTAAAGCTAGGAAAGTTGACTCAGGAAACTACACTGTGGTATTTGGTCAACTTGCGCTTTATGGGCTTCTTTACCACACATTCATCAATTCTGTTAAGGCTGATCAAGTTCAACGGGGTCAATCATCTTTAAAGGGAAAGATCGGGGAAAAAGTCGCTTCAGACCTGATTTCCATACAGGATGATGGATTGATGGCTAATGGACTGCAAACTTGGAAGTTTGATGATGAAGGAATCCCTCAACAAAAGACGCCAATAGTTCAAAATGGCATTCTGAAGAACTACCTATATGATTGTCATACCGCAAAAAAAGAAAACACCGAAAGTACTGGAAATGCGTTGAGAAGAGGTCAAGTATCCTACGTGGCAACTCCAGTAATCGAAGCTACAAACTTCGTGCTAGAAATGGGAAAAACTTCCAATGAAAACATCGTCGAAGATATAAAGAGTGGAGTTTTGGTGCATGGTCTCCAGGGTGCACATAGCAGTAATCCTGCAACAGGAGAATTTTCAGTAGTAGCAACTCCAGCTTGGATGATCAAGAATGGCGAAATTTCTCATGCCACCAAAGGATCAATGTTAGCAGGATCTATCTTCGATGTTCTGAAAAACGTTGCATCACTTGGAAACAACCAAAGAAAGATCGAACAAATTGTTGCTCCGTGGATCAGTACAGATAACCTCAAGGTCATTGGGAAATAAAAGATATCAAAGTATTTGAAGGCAAATCTTGCAAGAGAACCAATAATAGAGCGCACTTAGGTGAGTATATCAGTAGTCTCTTTCACTGTTTCATATACTATGCAGCTTAGTGTGTTCTCTACTCCCTCAATCATCCGTATTTTGTTCAGTACAAGCTTTCCCAGAGTATCTACATGATCGGTTCTGGCTTTGATGAGTATGTCCCACCCTCCCGTAATTATGTGTGCTTCTTGTACTTCTGGGAAAGCAGCAATCTGTTTCGCTACATCTCTCTGAGATAGTGGTTTCTCTCTACCTCCTGGTCGATAGGCAAATGAGACAAGAATGAAAGCCGTAGTTCCCTTGTCAAGTTTCTTAGAATCCAAGATGGCCTTGTAATGTTTAATTGTACCTCGTTCTTCCATTTTTTTTATTCTTGTATAAACTGTGGTTATGGGACTGCCTACTCTCTTTGCTATTTCTCTGGCAGTTATTCTGCAGTTTTTCTGCAGTAACCTTAATATTTCGATATCTTTCTCATCTATTTGTTTCATATTTGTGAAATTTACGAGATAGAGATAAAAATGTTATGTTTTTTCGTATTTCTTACACAATTTATCGAAATAATTTTATCAATATGAAATGTGATAGTGCTTTTATGAAACCAGCCCATTTGGACTCTCTAGAAAGTGTAACTTTGAGATACCGCGTTTTGAAACGACCTGAAATGAAGGCAATCTTTAAGATCCAGGATCAAATCCTCACTTCTTTGAGAGAGTTCTTGAGAAATGAAGGTTTCATAGAAATACTGGCACCTATCATTGGTCCAGCAACTGATCCAGGAATAAGGGGGGCAAAACAAGTTTCATTCAATTACTATGGTTCACAATTTAAAATCATGAGCAGCATGATTCTTTACAAACAGATGATGATTCAATCATTTGATAAAATCTTTGCTTTATCGCCAAACATACGTTTGGAACCGCGCGAACGTGCACAAACAGGGAGGCATTTGGCAGAATTTAGACAAGTTGACCTTGAAATGATGCACGCAAGTTATGATGACGCCATGACGTTGGCTGAACATATGTTAAAGACGGTTGTGAGAGACGTGATAGAGAACTGCGATGAAGAACTAAAAAATCTGGGGAGGTCACTTGCTATGCTGCCAGACTCATTTCCAAGATTGACTCACAAACAAACAGTGGATCTACTAAGATCAAATGGTTACATGGTTAGCTATGTAGAGGAAATTCCTTTGAAAGCTGAGATAGCAATCTCTTCTATGTACAAAGAACCTTTCTTTGTGTACGATTATCCACTCGTATCTAGAGGTTTTTATGATAGAGAAGATCCAAACCGACCCGGAGTATTAAGAGATTTTGACATGATTTATCCTGAAGGTTTTGGCGAAGCTATATCTGGAGGTGAAAGAGAGTATTCCTATGAAGGCGTTTTGAAGAGAATGAAACTTACAGGCGTTGATCCGGACGAGTATGAATGGTACTTGCAGATGCTTAGAGAAGGCATTCCCAGTTCTGTGGGATTTGGAATTGGCGTGGAAAGATTGACAAGATGGATTTGTGGCTTGAAATCCATATGGCAGGCAGTACCATTTCCAAAAGTTCCTGGGATAGCTTCTCCCTAAGAAAGCACAAAATGCTGAATTAGGAATCCAAGGTATTTAGGCTGCTTTTTTGTACTTCATTATTGGGATGCGAGACTTTCTCTTGTATTTCGCAAAGTAACAAAAATCTTTTATAGAAAGACCTCGAATTGAAGGAGGGCACATGTGTTCGAAAAACTGACGCAAACTGAGAACAGGTATAGGTTATTTTCCTCTGATGAGTTTAGGACCGTTGCACTGATTGAAGCTGCACTTTTAAAAGGAGCTCGAAGATATCTACGTGAGAATGATTACCTTGAAGTCATAGCTCCACACATCGTATCAGCTACCGGTAGTTGCGAGATAATCGAAACATTACTCGAGTTACGGTATTTTGACAGACAAGCATTCCTAACACAGACCGCTCAACTGTACCTGGAAGCCCTTGTTCCTTTTCTTGGGGGCAAAGTCTACACCTTTGGCCCAAGTTTCAGGGCAGAGTCGAGAGTGGATAGCAGACATCTAGTAGAGTTCTCCCTCTTGGAATTAGAGTTTGAAGGAGGCTTTGATAGGCTGTTAACAACAATTGAAGAACTTTTCCTCAGCATGATGAAACAAGTTTCGCTGCTTCCAATTGACAGTAAACACATCGAACAACTCACCATTCCATTCAAACGTTTCACATATAATGAAGCCATAGAGATACTAGATCTGGAATGGGGCAATGACTTGTACTCTACCGATGAACAAGAACTCCTAGAAATCAACAACAACCAACCATATTTCGTCACGCATTTCCCAAAAGACCTAAAATACTTCAATATGAGACAAAATGACACTAACCCAAGAATCGTCAACAGCGCAGACTTCATAGTACCATACGGGGGAGAGTGCGTTGGAGCGGCTGAAAGAGAATTCAAACCAAACGCTCTACTGAAACGTCTAAAAGAGTCCAGCATGTACACCAACCTAATTGCCAAAGGTGGAGATCCCAAAAGCTTTGACTGGTACATCAACGCCTACTATGAAAATCAATACAAACTACATTCAGGATTTGGAATGGGGCTTAACAGAGTCACAAAATATGTCCTCAGATTAAGTGACATCAGGCAGTCCACCACCTATCCAGTAAACAGATTAGCACTTTACTAGAGAAATAACCTAACGAAGGCGCCCGGCTTAATAGGTGGAACCCTTTTACAAGTGAAGCTTAATGACTAGAAACAATACAGCTTTCCAGAACTTTGAGACCAGGGCGTACGCTACTCTCTATAAAAGTCTACTATTAGTTCGAGGAAGATAGGATGTGCGTTCTTGTCAACAGCTATCCAAGCCATAATCTGATTGGTACCTGGTGATATGTTGTATGTGGAATTGCTGAAAGTCACATAGGATTCTTGGTAGGCTGTGTCATTTAATGTAAAAGTAAGTGATACAGAGTAATTTATGGTTGCTATATTAACGATGGTGATATCTAATGTTTTATTTTCACCTGGATGAAAATGAATTGAAGCAGGATAATCCGTAATAGATAAAGGTTCATCAACAGAGAAGGGAATAGTTCTGGAAGTCCATACATAGTAGGAAGCTGCTATCACAATGGGACTTACTACTAAAACTAAAACTATAAGGATAATGGAAACTTGGTATCTACCAATGTTCATATATCGCAATCAAATACCCACATGCACATACGCAAAACATAACTTAAATCTTGCGATTCAATAAATATTTCACATAGTCCATATTTTCGCATTATTTAACGTACACGTATTATGTGTCCTTTATTTGTCATATATCAAAAAGTGAAAGGCGATATTTATAGAGAATTCTTCTATTTTTGCGCGCGCGCTCGCTTATCTTTGTTCCATATCTCGTTAATGTGTACTAAGCACTCTAGTATATGGTTGGACATGAGCGTACGCGAAACGGTGTGTGTTCAAATATTTGAACAAAGTGTTCAAAAATGCTGTCTTAAGTCCAGCGAATGACACTTCTTTTTTGGGATGTTACGTGGAAACAAAAGGTAAACGGATCGGTGTTTACGCAATTACTGGCATTGTGCTTGCTGCATTGTTAATATCTAGTGTCTACATGCTAGGTGTCCCTTTCCCGAGTTTAGAGGAGCAGACAGGAACTTTGATAGTTTTATTGACTGATGCACCTGTAAATATTACACACTTGAACATAACGATTGACAGTTTTTCTGTCCACCATAAAAATGAAACATGGATGGACATGCCCTTTGTCGATGATAAAGACGAGATCTATTTTGATCTACTTAGGCTTTTCAACGTAACTATGGAACTATCCAACACAGAAATGCCTATTGGTAACTACACTAAAATGCGCATGACGATAAAAACTGCAAATGCAACCTTCGTAAATGGCGACACAGTTGATCTTACTGTTCCTTCTGGAAAAATTGACATCATAATTCACTTCGAGATTGAAAATGATGATACTACTATTGTGTTGATTGACATGCAGGCTGATTGGGTGGCAATCAGCAGAAACCACCGATTAAGGCCTATATTAAAGGCCTCTGTCGTCTAATAGCTCTCAAACCAATTTTTCTTTTCTCTATCTCAGTACAGCTAGGGTTTACTCTGCCATATCCTGAATGTTTCAACCCATAGGATCAAGGATCCTAATAATCCGAAAATTAAGGCGAAGAGACTGTAAAAATTTACCTCTCTAAATTGAGAAAGATAAAAACCCAAAAGTGTTGTGAATAGCACTGCATATAAAACATTTCTGGGGATAACTCGTCCCTTAAATCTTAAAAAGTGCTTTAATATGCCAACCTCAACCATACGGGTTAAACGATACTCACCACCAACTTTCTCAACTAATCCCAGTTCATCTAACTTGTCTAGGTGATAAACAGCTAAAGCTGGGCTGGAAAAACCCAGCTCTCGTTGGACTTTTCTAGGACCTATGAAATCCTTTGCAAACTCAAGCAAATACCAATAAACACGTAGCGTATTCCCTTTCAATTCACTGGCCACTTGTTTGTCATCCATACTTAATTTTCCACATTTTACAGGTTTTCACATTTTGATCTAGCTAATGATGTTTTTCCCCGAAAAAGCATACGGATACGAAATCTTTATTCAACTTACATAAAGCATGCGCGTGAGCTGTAGAAAAATCAAACAGCCTCTCCTCTAAGATTTCTATGTTGGAGAGGTGTTGAGTACGTGTTGATTATGTTTATGGCTCTGAGGATCCGGTAACGTAGGCCCATACACTTACTAAGATCAGCGTCAGAAAGGCTCCTGCAAATCCTGAGACAAGGAACCTGATTTGAATGAGTTGAGGTAATATTTGTAGTAGTGCTGGAATCACATAGTCAGCAGTTACCTGAGCAATGACGCCTGCCATGAAGCCTAAGAGTGCTACGAGCGCGAAAATCTTTATTCTTTCACCCAAGCTTTTCACCTTTGTTTACATTAGCATTCCAAGCTCCTTTTTAGTTTAACTTACATATTCTTGTTTATTAGAGAGAAAGCTGCAAGCATTTCTTTTCACTGCGAATTTAAAGCCAAGAGTGGTTTTTAAAGGCTGTATACTCCTAGGTATATACCTGAATGTTTTAGACATATTAACAATGTATAAGATTCGTCTTCGCATAGTCTCTCTGGAGGTAATCTAATTTGTCAGAAAGATTTGCTAAAAAATGGGAGGATAATCGAAGTGGGCAGCCAATTACAAATCGCATTAAAGCGGCTGTTAGACCACCCGGACCATTAAAGCCAAGACTTGATACAGCTGTAAGACGACTTGAAATGCAGATACAGAAACTGGACCAAGCAGGCGAACGCTTCGGTAAGAGAGATAAATCAATATTTTCCAGGATTGTAGATGCCTACAAAAGACATGACATGTCACGGGCCAATGTTTTTGCCAATGAACTAGCTGAAATTCGGAAGATGGAAAGACTGATTATGCATGCAAGGCTTGCCTTGGAGCAGATAGTTCTACGATTACGAACAGTGTCTGAGCTTGGTGACGTTGTTTCACGCTTAGGACCAGCTGTAAGTGTGTTGAGGGCTGTTAAAACAGGGATGGCAAATGTTTTCCCACAAGCGGAAAAAGAGCTGGGACAGATCGGGGACATACTGTCTGGAGTAATAATGGAGGCTGGACAAAGCTCAGAGTTCTCAGTAAACTTTGATACTGCCAACGAGGATGCCCAGAAGATCCTAACTGAAGCTGCTGCAGTTGCAGAACAGAAGATCAAAGAGAAATTCCCAGAACTTCCTGCAGGACTTCCTTCATTACCATCGGTTGAACCTTCCCCTGCTGAGACATCCTAGACCTAAACACTTAGGAGTTAACGGTTGTGACAGAAGAATCCAATCTTTTTATTTCAATAGGAAGAGAAATAAAGGACGAATATGGACGCGCAGTCGGCAGAGTTGCATCCTTTGCTGTCAACCCAAATGGCAGAATAGATACTGCCTACATTGAACAAGGAGACGGTAGAGTCACAAAACACCCAGCAGACAGCTTAAAG
>JASFPN010000013.1:0-32879 GCA_050115965.1 Candidatus Bathyarchaeota archaeon | reverse complement strand
CGAACCAACAGAAACCCTTGAAACCGAACCAACAGAAACCCTTGAAACCGAACCAACAGAAACCCTTGAAACCGAACCAACAGAAACCCTTGAAACGCCTTCATACGAGTCTGACGAAATTGACGAGGCTGAAGAGGGCCCTCAGGTAGTTGAGTTAGAGAATGATTCCCAAGAAAGTATTGATCAAAATATAGTGGAAACAGGGGAATCCATGGATGGTGAGGAACCATCAACTATTGATGAATCACAAGAGACTTCGGAAGAATCCTGGGGAGTTGTAGAAAAAGCTGAAGAACCGTCAGAGGAAGAGGAAGAAACAACGGTATACGAGACAGTAGCTGGTGACTAACTAGAAAACTAATGCCTCTTTTTCTTTCTTTATTTTCAAGTATACTATTTTTATACGTGAATATTATGTAGTTATTCATTATTCTTTCTTGGAGAACTAGGCGTGTCTGAAAGGATTGTTGTTGCTTTCCATGAAGACTATAGTAGCTATGATCTTGGAGAAGGGCATCCTTATAGGGGAGACAGGTTCGTGAACGTCAAGGAATATTTTAGAGAATATGGTTTGCTTGATCTACCTCAAATATCACTATCCAGACCTCAACCAGCTACGAAAAACGATTTGCTAATGGTTCATGATGAAGAATATATTAACAAGATTTTTCACCTAGCTGAAGTAAACAAGCCATATGATATTGAAACCCCTGTTTCGTCTGAGATATTGAAGGCTGCCCTACTCATTGTTGGAGGCGCTATTATGTGTGGCAGTTCGATTTTTAATGATAAAGCAAAACGAGGGATTTCTCTTGGGGGAGGCTTTCATCATGCAGGGAGAAATTATGGGGGCGGGTTCTGCCTTTTCAACGACATAGCAGTCCTAGTTGAGCATTTAAGACGAAACTACGGTTTAAAACGTTTCTTAATAGTGGATTATGATGTCCACTTCGGGAATGGAACAAGTGATATTTACTATAAAGACCCTACAGTATTGTTTATTTCCGTACATCAAGATCCGCACACAATCTACCCAGGAACTGGCTTTACATCACAGACAGGCGATGGAGAAGGGCAAGGATATAATGTCAATATTGCCCTTCCTCCTGGAACAGGAGACGATACATATCTTTCAGTCGTTAATAACATCCTCACTCCATTGACTGAAGAATTCAAACCCGAAATATTAATAGCAAATGGCGGAAGCGATCCACACTTTGCAGACGTACTTGGAAGCCTCAGATTAACTGTCAATGGATTCTTCAAATTATCAAGTATGATAAGAAAAACTGCTGATAAAAACTGTGAAGGGAAACTAGTTTTAATGCCTGGAAGCGGCTATAACCCTGAAGTTTTACCTCCATGCTGGTACGCACTAGCAGCTGGCGTAGTTGGCTTGGACAGAATTCGAATCAAAGACGCTTTTTCACCGCCTCACGAACCAACAGGCACTCGCAGAAGAGTGGAAAACACTATTAACGAGTTGAAAAGATTATTGAAAGATACATGGAAATGTTTCCGATGAAAAACTGAAGGCATCATTTCCAAGGCAGATCGTGCATTCGGATCAATTTAATATGTTAGTGAAAGCCTAAAACTCATTCACCTATGTCAACCAATCAACATAACCTTGAGAAAATGAGGGAAATTCGGAATCAATTTCCAATAACCAAAAATAAAATCTTCTTGAATCATGCTGGGCAATCGCCACTTCCAAAAAATGTGGCAGACATAATTCACCAATATGTAAATGACATCTCAGGTTTGGGAAGTACTTCAATTGAATGGGAAGATGGCGGGAAATCATACTTTGCAGAACTCATAGGTGCAAAAACTAAAGAGATAGCCTTTATTGAAAACACCTCTCTGGGCTTAAACATAGCTGCAAACGTACTAGATTATTCGCCAGGTTCAAAAATTGTGACTACAGATCTGGAATACCCTTCAGTTGTTTACCCCTGGCTACGCAAGAGACTAGGTGTAGCTGTTGATTATATTAAGAATATTAATGGGAAGATCATGATTGAGGATGTTGAGAAAGCAGTTGATGACAAGACAAGGGCTCTAGTTATAAGTCATGTCGAATATGCAAATGGATTTCGCCACGATTTGAAAGCTTTAGGTGAAATTGCGCATGACCATGGAGCGTACCTTATCGTAGATGCAATCCAGTCAACTGGTGCAGTACAGGTAAACGTAGTTCAAGATGAGGTTGATTTCCTTGCTGCTTCATGTTATAAATGGCTTTTGGGTCCTCCAGGAGCAGGGTATCTATATGTTAGAGAAGACCTCATTGACCAGTTTGAACCACCTCTCGTAGGATGGGCGAGTGTTAAGAAACAAGTGTTTGAAACAATAGATTTCTTCGATATTTGGAAGCTTGAGTTATCAGACTCTGCCTGTCGCTATGAGATCGGTTGTCCAAGCTTCATAAGTCTGACTGGTGCTAAAGAAGCAATTAAGATACTGTTGAAGTATGGGATGAAGAAAATCGAAAGAAGGATCTTGAGCTTAACAGCCTACCTAATAGATTTGATCAACGATCTAGGATTGACGTTGCAAACATCGGAAGAACAACAGCATCGCTCTGGAATCGTTAACTTCATTGTAAAAGATCCGTTGAAAGCTGTTGAAAAATTGAGTGAAAAAGGCATAATCGTTGCTGCTAGAACTCATGGAATAAGAGTGTCACCCCACTTTTACAACTCAGAGGAAGAAATCGACAAACTGATAGAGGAGATAAAAGTTATCGAAGAATATTAGCCGTGCGCGTTGTTAACGTTTAGCTTGTTTAATGGCAACGCGTAAATTTTAAATATGACGTATGTCATACAATGAAATTCATTGGAGAGAATGTTAATGGAACTTAAAGGAAGTAAAACTGAGAAGAACCTATTGGCAGCTTTTGCAGGTGAATCGCAAGCTAGAAATAGATATACTTTCTTTGCTAGCGTGGCAAAGAAGGAAGGATACGAGCAGATTTCAGCCATTTTCAAGGAGACATCAGATAATGAAAAAGAACATGCTGAACTCTTTTTCAAACTTTTAAAAGGTGGAATGGCTGAAATAACAGCTGAATATCCAGCAGGCATAATATGCTCAACAGCAGAAAATCTTAAGGCTTCTGCAGAAGGAGAAAAGCTGGAGTGGGGAACATTATATCCGGAGTCAGCTAAGATCGCTGAAGAAGAGGGTTTTGAAGAAGTAGCTAGAACATTCCGTATGATTGCAAAAGTTGAGAGCTATCATGAACGCCGATATCGCAAGTTGTTATCGAACGTAGAACAAGGCAGAGTCTTCAAAAAAGATTCAGTCATAAACTGGAAATGCCGAAACTGTGGTCACGTTTTCGAAGGCAGTGAAGCGCCAGATAAATGTCCAGTCTGTCAGCATGAGAAAAGTTTCTTCGAAGTTTGGTGTGAGAACTACTGAAATTCGTAAAGTAACAGCTGTGTCGAGTCACAATGATCAAAGATAGAACAGGCAACAATGTTCACACAGCCTTCGTTGAGGAAGCAAAAGCCTATCAAAGATTATTAATGTATGCAAAAAAAGCTGAAGAGGAAGAGCTACCTCAAATCGCACATCTATTTAGAGCAGTTGCCATGTCAGAAAGCATTCATTCGAGAAGACACTTCTCATTGCTGGAATCAGTGGCTGATACACAGACAAACTTGGAAAAAGCGTTTCAATCAGAAAAAGCGGTCAATGGAGTTTACTACCCCAAAATGTTTAAAGAAGCAGAAGATGAGGAAGAAGAAGCTGCAGCACTTATTTTTTCACAAGCTCGTGACGTTGAGGAGGGCCATGCCAAACTTTACAAAAAAGCATTAGATCATTTGATAGCTGAGCGATCAACCAAATACTATGTTTGCACAGTTTGTGGACACATAGCAGAAAACAACCCACCAGAAGCATGCCCCATATGCAGTGCCCAAAAATCCAAATTCAAGAAAGTTGAATAATCGCACACATATCTGATAGACATTAGTGATAGAGGAGGTGAATAAATGACTGAAGTTGGGGAAACGTATCTATGCGAAATTTGTGGTAACAAGGTTAAGATATTGGAGTCTGGGGCAGGCACCCTTATTTGCTGTGGACAACCAATGACCAAGATCTCAGATTGAGTTAAAAATGTTCGTTTGAGACAGGAATATCTGATGTTTCTGTGGTAAAAAGAGTTTTGAAAAGGTAAGTACCTTTTTTTTACTTTTGTATTTTGAGATTATCCTTTATTTTTTCTATGTCTTTGAGGAAGTACTGCGTTCTTTTTCTGCTTTTTCTTCATCTTTTTATCTCTCTGTAATTGTCTATGGTGTTCTCGACCCGCAGCTTTCTCTTTTTTATTTCTTTTAGCCATGTTATGACCTCCGCCTTTAGTGTCCGTAGCATGCACATGTGCCTACTAAAAAAGATTACCATGTAAAATGATTGATTTTTGTTATTTCTAGATGACTTCATGATCTATCTAGATAGAATCCTCTTTTATGGTCTGGATAAATACGCGAGGACAAGGTTCACTACATTCGTGTGATTATTGTTTCTTATAAACTGAATCGTTGGTTCGCACTCTTTCCTGGACTTTTAACCCAATGCTTTGCCCAGCGTCCACTTTCGTCACGCTTTCATGCTCTATCTGCATGGACTTCACAACTTGTTCGAAATCCGTTGTCGATCCCTTAATTGCTATTGTATCACCCACAGCCAAGGAGTCACTTAGTTCCACAACTGCAACATTTATGTTAGCGAAGTAATGAGTTATACGACCAATTTCAACAAGCCTTTCTTCACTCAATAATTAACCCTTTAAAAATTATGGGTGATTCATATAAATAAAATATTTTATCACGCGTACAAACAGTTTCTCGAATAAGTATATACATGATTTTTCCAGAAGGAGTATAGAAAAAGGAATGGAGAGTTAAGAGACCTTATAATGGTTGGTTGATGGAGGTTATACCTGAGTTTTTAGGTTTTCGTTTCATCTTTACAATAGTCGCGATCCCAGCAACAATGGCAGTGATTATACCTAATAGGAAAATTAGCCCGAGTAACCCTTCAAGTGGGTTGGATGCGATGTTGCTTATGATTGTCAAGTATACAGTGTGAGTGGGATCATGCACGATTTTGTAGCCGTCATATGTTGGATATGAGATTATGTAGAAATAATCGGCATATGTCATGTTGAGTAGTCGATTCTTGGCTTTTTCGAAGAGTGGAGGATCCATATGAACCAAGGCTAGTGGTATGTATCTCATCAGGAAAGTGTGAATATGTAAAACAGGGTTATGAGTAAATCCTCTTCTATCCACAGTTCTAGTAATGGTATTGTATGTTTCAGTTGTATCAGAGGTAAAGTTATGCAATGTATAGGTATTTTTTGAACCAAAATCTGTGTCGTATATCTTTTCGCCATCATTAGTGAAGGTTGAGATTGTGTTATTGCTAACAAGCTTCTCATTTTCTGCTATATCTTCTCCTTTCACACTGCTTATGGTCGTTTGGTCGAGTAATGCTGAAGCTTGGAAAAGCACTATGCTCATGCTAATTCCGTGTTTGTGTAGAAACTGGTAGATTGTCTCATTCGAGTACAAAGTTCTATCTAAACGGTAGCAACCAGTACTATTGTAATGAACTATTACAGGAAAAATCCACCACCATGTATCTACGACCCAGAGATCTGTCATTCGTCCTATAACATAGTTAGATCTGATAGTTGCATTGTTGCTGTTGGGATTGAAGATTAAATCATAGGTAAAGGTCAGCTCTTCATAGACACTGACAGCTACTGGTATACTGGTGTATGTTGCGTTTTCTGGATCAATGTTAACACGCCACCAAATTGCTGTAAGATTTGTGTATGTCATCCCCCAATGCCAAGTATTCTCATCAGGATGTGTTAATGGAATAATCTTGGTCTCGCTTGTTATTGTTGGTGTATCTTCTTGGATCAAATTTGATAGGTCAAATCCCATACTGAAAGATGCATACAGGGTGTCATTTCTATCAGGTGAGTCATTGTAAATGGTTTGACCGGTTTCGTTGTAGGCGAGTAACATGATGTATGAGGAAGCAGCTACAACATCCCGACTTTGATTCTCAGTTTTGTAGTGGATCATGAATGTCTGAATTGGTAGTGTTACAGATAGCTTTCCAAGGCCCATTGTGATATTTGATAAGCCTGCGTACAGCATTTTTAGTCCTAGGTGATTCACGTAGGTCATATAGAGATATGCGTGAGCTCCTGCTGGTGGTCGAGGTTTACCATGGGCAGCAGCATAGACGTCAACATACTCTAGGTAGTCAACGGTTTTATCCCAGCTATCTTCTTCGAAGTCACCTGGTTCTAAATAGTCTATGGCTAAAGACGGAGCAATCAAGGATACTATGGTTAAGAGTAATGTGATTATTGTGAAGAAGCCATGAAGGTGTCTAGACATTTTAATGCCTCGTTGCGGTAAAAACGACGAATGGAAAAATTAAGCTTATGAATCTTGAATAAATATTTAACTCAAAGCTGTTAAACAATTATAGGTACTAACGCGTGCGCTTGGGAATTTTCGTTTAATGCAATTAGGGTTTAAGTGGTGAAATAACTTCTTCAATGCTTTTGTAGGTTTTTTCTGGCAATCTTTGTAGAATACTGAAGGCGCGTACTCGTTTCTCCTTTGTTAAATCGATTAGTTTCCATCCTTGATGTTTAATGAGAGTTTCTTTGTTGGAAGGAAAACTTGCATCTTCCTTTAGAACCTCTTTAAGCGAATTAAGTCCCGTGGAACGGGTTACCATGGGAAGCTTCCCGTTTTTGTGGTAGGTTTGAAGCCTAGCAGCATCTTTGTACATTTTAATTGAGTGGAAACTCACTGCAGCTGTTTTCGGGGTCTCTACGATTATTTTTCTGTGTATCTCTTTTAGTTCTTCGTCTGTTGGCTGGTATATGTTGTGTTCTCCTTTACCAAAAATTCTGGTGTAGAGAGTCTCGTTGTGATGAGTAGGTTCTTCTTTCCGGGTCAAATCCACGCAATGAATCATGTTATTATCTTTAATGAATCGCAGGAGGTTCGAGCTCTTCTTTTGATGGCGGTCGTCCTTTAGTTCCCATGCTATGTTTATTCCTTTTAGGTTCGTTGAGGAGAACAGATTGTTCAAACGTCTGATTCTAGAGTGATCGAATGTTATGTTATAAGGTACTTGAATGTGCAGGAGGCTGGTTCTCAATGTTTTGCAGATTGTAACCATTTTGTCAAGAATTGAATGGGAGTCTTCGCTGGGTTCTAGTTTGTACTTGTGTGTTAGGCTTTTGTGACATCTGACTGAAAACTGGAAGTTTTTTGGTACTCTTTTTCGCCATGTGTCCACAAGGTTAAGGTTGGGGATTTTGTAAAAGGTGGTGTTCACTTCGACGAAGTTGAAGGCTTGAGAGTATGCCTCTAGGGAAGGTGTACTTGGAACTTGAAAATACGACCAACCACCAGTTCCTATAAGAAACTGGGTCAATGCAAATTACACCACATTTAATGAATGTTGGAAAACATTACAATCCAATTTCTTCAGCGTATTGTTTGAGGCTTTCCAGCGAAATCTCGAAGAACTGTTCCATAGGAACTTTGATTTTCTCACAGAATTGAATTCTTTCTCTGCTGACTCCTTTCGCGAAATCTTTGGATTTGTACTTTTTTCTCACGGATTTTACTTTTACATCACGTAGTTTTTTTGATGGCATCACCAAGGCGCATGCTACGAGTAGACCTGAGATTGAGTCTGAGGCGATTAAGGCTTTATCTAGTTTGTTCTTGGGAACGACGCCTGTGTTTTCATAGTTGTGAGACTTGATAGCTTGAATAGCTGTTTCAGAGACTCTTCCTTTCAGGATCTCTTCAGCCAGAACTCCATGTTTTTTCCATTCACCGTCAACCTTTTCATAATCAATGTCATGAAGCAAGCCAGTTAGTCCCCATAAAACCTCATCTTCTCCAAGATGTTTTGCTAGTCCTCTCATGACAGCTTCAACAGCAATCATGTGAAAGATGACGTTTTTCCTTGAAATGTTGGCCTTAACTAGATCAAGCGCTTCATCCCTTGTCAGCATAAAATCACTTCTTACCATTGAATTAAGGACATTTCTTAATAATTTTCCTTCTTGGTATGCGTTAAAATTTGGTAGAAAACCATGTTGGTTAGGGTTTGGTTGGTGATTGTTTAGGTTTCTGTTCTTTTCGTACAAGCCCAATTTGTATGATTTCATCTCTGAATTCGTGTTTCTGGATGTAGGCTTTTTCTGGTGGTTGTGTTTTTTCTATTTTGAGGGCCAAGGTTTCTGCCGCAATGTACTTGTTATGGGTGTTAATTGTGTCAGACAGTTCCTGTCCTGATTTATAATAGATTTCAATTTGATCAGCTATATAGAAACCTGCATCTCTTCGTTGATTCTGTATGCGACGGACGATTTCTCGGGCTAAACCTTCTTTCTCTAGCTCCTTTGATATGGATGTGATTATTCCAACTGTTATTTCTTGTTCTTCTGTTACGACATAATCTTTTTGTGGTTGTTTTCTGATTTCAATTTCTTCGGGGTTCAGAGTAACGGAAATCTCATCTACTTTTATTTTGATACTTTGGTTCTTCTCAAGATTAGCGAGTATATCTTCTGGATTCATGTTTTTTATGACCTTTTGGATTTTTGGGAATAGGGGGCCATGTTTTTTTCCAAGCGTCTGGGGTAATGGTATTATCTCATATGTCACCAGTTCTGTTTCTTTGTCAGTGAATATGAGTTCTTTCACGTTAAGTTCTTCTTTGATCAGGTGTGCTAGATTTTTCAGGCGTTCTGTAATCTTTTTGTCTGCAACGACTCTTGCTTCTTTCAAGGGTTGTCTCAGTTTTATTCCTGCTTTATTCCGTGATGAGCGGCCTAGACTGCAGATTTTGATGGCCATCCCCATGTCTTTTACGAGGTTGATGTTTTTTAAGGATTCATCTGCCTTGGGCCAGTAGTTGTGATGTACTGATTCTGTAGATTCAGTGTTAATAGATCGTACAAGGTTCTGGTACATATTCTCGGATGTGAATGGTAGGAATGGCGCTAGTATTTTTGTGAGTGTTGTTAAGCAGGTGTAAAGTGTGGTGTAGCCAGCTTTCTTATCTTCATCTGCTTCATTCTTCCAGAATCTTCGCCGTGAACGTCTAAGATACCATTTTGAGAGTTCATCAACAAATTCTTCTAGAAGTATGGTGGAGTTGTATACGTCGAATTTCTCTAGGTTTTCAGTGACTTGTTGAATGAGTAGTTGAAGTTTTGAAAGGATCCATTGATCCAAGAGTGAGTAGTTGTGGGTTGTATCTTTTGGGGTCCATTTGTCTAGATTAGCGTATGTTATGAAGAAGCTGTAGATGTTCCACAATGTCATTAGGAATCTTTTGTTGGCTTCTTCTGCCAGTTTGTACCCAAAAAATATGTTTTTTTCTGGTTTACTGGTACAGTAGACCCATCGTACAATGTCTATGCCAATTTTTTCTGCAGCTTCATCAAGCCAGATTACGTTGCCTGTGCTTTTGTGCATCTCTTCTCCTTTCTCGTCGAATACCAAGCCATGTCCGAAGCATGTTTTGAAAGGTGTGCATCGTTCAAGGATTGTGCTCATAGCAAGCATGGAGTAGAACCAGTTTCGAAATTGGCCTGGTAATGATTCGCATATGAGGTCTGCTGGGAACCATTTTTTCCAGAGGCTTTTGTCGCAACGATAGTTGAGTGTTGAATAGGCAACGATGCCGGCATCTAACCATGGGTTTCCAACATCCAAAATGCGAGATACGACGCCTCCGCATTTTGGACATTTGATCTTTACTTTATCTATCCAGGGACGGTGTGGTGTGTGCCCATTAAATTCTTCCCAACCTTTAATTGCAAGGGATTTAAGTTCTTGTTTGCTTCCTACCACCTCAAAGTGTCCACAATTGGTGCATTCCCAGATGGGAAGTGCTAGACCCCAGAATCTCTTTTTAGAGATCATCCAGTCATCCATGTTCTGTAGCCAATCCAGTTCTTGTTGTTCACCGTATGACGGAATCCATTGAACCTTTTTTGCAACTTCCATGATCTGGTATCGCAGGTTTTCTTCCTTCTCTTGCTTCGTGATTTGTTCAATGGGTTTGGAAAACTTTTTTCCCATTGATATGAACCATTCATCTACTAAGCGAAAGACTAATTCGTTGCCACAACGCCAACAAATTGGGTAGCGATGTTTGTACTTTTCCGTTCTGAAAAGTAGACCTTTTTCTTTCAGATTATCTATAATTGGTTGAGCTGATTCATAAACGTGGACTCCTGTGAGCCAATCGAACCCTTCAACAAACACTCCAAACTCATTTAATGGCGCTACAGCTGGAAGATCAAATTCTTTCCCAAGTTCAAAGTCTTCCTGGCCACATCCAGGTGCTATGTGAACGATGCCGGTACCTTCTAATTCACTGACTTCTTCCCACGGAATAACACGATGCAATTCAACAGCCTTTGACTTCTGCTCTTCTGAGAGTTCATCAAAAGGACCAGCATAAGTCAAACCCACCAGTTCTTCACCTGATAACTCGCCAATAACCTCGTGTTTTCGCTTACCAAGGATACGGCTTAAAGTAGCCTTAGCTAGGTATAGCGATTCGCCATCGTAATTCACTTTCACGTATATCATACTTGGATTAACAGCCGCAGCAACGTTAGATGTTAGGGTCCAAGGAGTAGTGGTCCAAACCAATAGGGCTTCATTATTACGTTCTTTTAACGGGAACTTGAGGGTTACTCCTACGTGTGTTATTTCTCTATAGCCACTGGTGGCTATCTCATGTTGAGAGAGAGCCGTTGAGCAACGAGGGCACCAGGGCATTACGTCAGTTCCTTTGTAGATCCACCCTCTTTGATGGCACTTCCTCAAAACGTTCCAGATGGTGTAATTGTTCTCGTTTGACAACGTAAAGTAGGAACCTCCCAGTTGAGGTGTTCCCAGCATTCCGATTAGGTTTTCAGCTGTCGCTGTTACATCTCCTTGAGGGCCCTTAACAGTCATTACTTTGTTTTGATCTCCAAGATTATTCGCTAGTTTACGTAGTAAATGGGGATCATCCCAGTCCATCCAGTACCCTAAGCGAATTGATTGTTCAACCATTTGTGCGGCATAGTTTAGGGCACGTTCCTTACATCTTTTCACAAATTCGGCTATTCCATAGGATTCAATGTCCCGTTTTGATTTGAATCCAAGGTCTTTTTCCACCTCAACTTCAATCCACAGCCCTTGACAGTCGAAACCGTTTTGGTAACGAAGTCTGAAACCCTGCATGGATTTGTATCTTTGAAATATGTCTTTGTACGTGCGTCCCCAAGCATGATGGACTCCCATTGGGTTGTTAGCTGTTATTGGGCCATCTATGAAGGACCACCGTTTATTTTTTTGATTTAGGGTTCGTCTTTTCTCGAAAGCGCCGATTTTTTTCCAAAGCTTCAGTACTTGCTGCTCTAACTTTGGAAGATCAACCTTCGATTTTATATTTTTAAACATTCTTTATCCTCTCTCAAATCGTAGTTTACATGTTCGATATTCCAGATACAAACTGAAGCTTCGTGTTTATATACGAATGAAGGGCATCTTTGCTTAATATCTGTAAAAAACGTATCATCAATTCTGAATTTGACGGTCACCTTTCATCCAGGACACTCGCCAGAACACGAGATGTTAACAGAGACATATAACCTTTTTGAATCAGTATTTCACATATGCCGCAAATGGCGACGCTACTTTCGCTTTCTAAACAGCATGAAGTCTTCAGGAGTTGTACACACGTATTCGCGCGCGCGAAGGATAAAGCAGACAAACGAATGAACACAGAAAAATTACTCCTATAGATTAAACACACTTGGCATTTATACTTCCTTTCATTGACTCATAAAAAAAGGGAATAAGCGGGAGGTGTATCCACTGTATTGAATTTGATCTCATACATCTATTATGTTACCTTAATGCTTTCTTAATGATTTCAACCGAGAAGGGTTGCCCATGTCCAGGATAAACTGTTTCAACACCTAACTCCAAAAGATGCTTCCAACTTTCCTTTACTTTCTCGAGGTCATCAACCAGAATTGGCAGTCCAGGCGTACGTCTTAAAGGAAACTTGTTCATAGCAAGATCTCCCACAAATGCCTCACCTGAATCCAGCAGCACGCTCACTGATCCTACAGTGTGACCTGGAGTGTAGATTATCTGACCAGAAATCCCATAGTCATCAAGGGAGACTTCTTCATCTCCGATTACTAGATCAACCTCTGTTGCGGGAGCTTCTGGATATAACCATGTTATGAAAGGTACACCAATCTTCCCAAGCAGCCGCCCCCAACGTCCTACACCTTTAGGCTTGTGAGAGTCGATCCATTCTCCTCTTTCAACACATACCCTGTCCAGCCGATGAATAGCAACCTTGGCACCAGTTAGCTCCTTTAGGTCTTTGAGTGAGCCAATATGATCTATGTGTCCATGAGTAACGACTATTAATTTTATGTCAGAAGGCTTTATACCCGTTTTTGGTAGTGATGCCCTGAATTCAGCTATCTTACCTGGCGCTCCTCCATCAACCATTATAACCCCTTCATCCTGTAAAAGATAGCAATCATTGAAACCCAACGACATTGGAAAGATCTTATGGGACACCGTTCTCACTCTGTCTAGTAAAATTTGAGTCGGAAGAGATAAACATTAAGACCGATAAATCACTGGAAAAAAAGGGATATGCGGGAAAATCGGGAGATATCGCCAATAACAATTGTAATAACCTTTTTGAATCAGTATTACATATTGCGAGCGTTCAACGCAGAGTACAAAACCTGATATACTGAAAAAAACAGTTGTACTTTTGAGGAAACCGAAATGGGGATATTTTCTGTTATAGAGGAATACATCAAACAAAGAGACACCTTTCTCCAAAACTTGGCAGAAGGAAAAAATCTAAAGAACTATTTTATTAGTTCAACATTGACAATTCTAGTTTTTTCAGCCATCTATGGAGCAACCATGGGATTTTATTCGAGTAATCTACAGATTCTCTTCAGTGCGATTAAGGTTCCAATACTGCTTTTGGTCTCTCTATACATAACCATACCAAGCTATTATGTTCTCTATTCACTTCTCGGTGGAAAAAGAAATCTGGATCAAACGGTCATATTATTACTATCTAGCATCACTATAATGTCAATTGTTTTATTAGCCATGGTCCCTGTAAATTTTTTCTTTATTATCACAACAGCTAGATCAGCCACAACATACGCTTTCACAGTTCTTCTAAACGTAACAGTATTCACTATCGGTGGTTTTTTTGCCCTTATTCATTTTATAAAAGGTGCCCAGACACTATACACAGATCAAAACGAAAACTGGAAGCCAGCCTTCCTTCTCGGAAGTGTAATTCTTATGTTCATTGGAACTCAATTAGCATGGGTTTTACGACCTTACTTTAACTATTATCCAAAATTTATTCGTACATTAGAAAGTAATTTCTACACTGCAATGATAGATCTAATCATAGGATCAACAGGCAGATATGCTGGAGCAGTTATAGCAGGAGGGACTATAATATTTGGATTACTAATATTATACTTGTTCTTATCAGTTCTTAGAGGAAATCATAACAAAGTTTCAGCGCGCATCAAAATGAAAAATACAATCGAAGATGAGATTGTTCGAGAAGCGATGGCAGATTCTGAAAAAACCGAAACTAAACCTTAGCTTAAGTTAATATTGAGTGTGTGCGACACCACTAAAATTAATAAATCTGTCAGAAGATTTGACAAGTGGTGATGTTATGGAAAAAAATGGTAGAGTGAAGATCACTGTATTGAAGAAAACAGATTCAAACCAAATATTCGGCGACAAACCGCCAACTGGAGAATCAATACCAGCATGCAGCATACTCGAAGAAGGACAAACATTCATCGTTGAACAAGATGCAAAGATGCCTGAGGGATTCTGCCACTGGGCTTGGAACGACATAAATAAAAAACTGCTTACGCTGCTATTCGGTGGAAACCTTCCATGGATGAAAGAAAAAGGAACCTCAATCTCCTGCTGCACAGACGGATTCAGACCGGTAATCTTCGAACTGAGGAGAATCCAGTAAGACTATTTTGAGTGATAGGTGCGCGCAGAAGTGCAGAGTTATCTATTCTACAGCCTTTTTGGCTTTTTTGACGCCTTTCTTTCCAAGTTCAACACTCTTTTTTCCAGCCTTCTCTCCTACCTTGACTCCTTTCTTAACGCCTTTCTCTCCGACTTCTAATCCTTTTTTCGCTACATCTTCAGTTTTCTTTTTGAGCTTTTTCAGAAACGGCAAGACATATCCCTCCAGAAAAAGTCATTCCTGCTTACTTTAAACCTTTTTCTTAGTGAGCATACAATCATTAAATCTATAGTTCTGAAGACTTTGAGCGTTCTATTCTAATGAACTTGTATGCTATTGGAGCATAAACTGCCACAATTCCCATGATGATGATATACAGCACCATCACTACTCGAGCAATGTCGTTGGAAATCCACTGTACCAAGAACCTAAGAAAATCCGGCAATATGTCTGCAAAGTAGATAAATTCAAAGGGAAAAACTATCAAAAGCCAAGCAGTAGCCACAGCGCTAAAGAGAATTCCACCAAAAGTATCACAAAGGCGAGAAAGAAGTCTTTGACCAAGAACCCCTTCCAACCCAAATGTAATAACCCAAAAAACCAGGAAACCATAAAGCATGATCACCTCTAATGTGCCGAATGCTGCAGTGAAAAAACCCGTTGACAACGTTTGATGATTAGCGAAGTACAACACCATCAAGATACTAATTATGAAAAAACCGATACCAGCAATACGTTCGTTGATTGGGATACCTTTATCTGCTTCTGCTTTAGCTCTGGAGTACCAGTTCTCAGATTCTGTTATCTTCAAAATGTTTTCATCCTTGAAAAACGTTTAGCGTGTGCTTATTTTTCTTTGATTGCTTCTTTGGGAATATGTATGGCAAAGGTACAGATAACATCCCCTTTTAAAACAGATTTTACAAGATCGACTTCCAAGGACTGTTCAAATATACCTTCGAAGGGAACTTTGTGCCAACCCCCAGAACAATAACAAAACGTAGGTGATACTCGTTCTTTGTCTGATTTCATTAAAGAGTCTCTAACCCATCCGCAATGGCAATAATGATAACGTTTGCTCTTGTCGTCTTTGGCTTCTAGAAACTCCTTTATTTTGTATGGGATCTTGGAAACATAAACAATGTTTCCTTCTCTTTTTCCAGCTTCTATTGTTGGATCAGCTTCTACATACATATACTCGGGTGAGTCATATCCATATCTCTCTCCAATTATTTTCTTCCATTTCTCATGCAGATGCTTTAGTATATCATCAATATTTCCTGTCTTTGTATACATTCGTTTTAGTTTCTTGAAACTAGGGGATTTTGGACTCTTGAAATGTAGATTGTTTGTTAGGATTTTCTTGCAAGTTTTTTTGTCAACGTTGGTTTCTAAACATTCCATCATGCACTTTGTCCAAACAGCTTTCTTTGAAGTTGATGAAGATTGTTTGATTGGCCCGCCTGCTTCGATGATTTTTCTTTGCAAATCTTCTCCTAAGTATTCATCAAGTGTTTCCTCAAGTCTATCTAGCCAAGTACCTTTCCCTAAAAGTCGATTTACATTAGCGATCATATTGTGATTGTTGGTAGCTTTACCATAGCTTTTTAGAGCGTAAAGAAAAACTTGTTTCTCCTTCTTGTCAGTCTTCCATTGTTTGAGAAATGCTTGAACATCCTTTAAGTAGGGTTTATCAATTCCGAGAGAATTCTTCTTATTGAGTAAAAAATCATCAATTTTTCTCACAAGACCTACATATTCATCTATTGTTCTCTCTTTTATTTTCCTTGATTTCATATATTTTCTTAATTTTTCTTCTTGCATAAATCGCACTTCATTTTGCGGTAATATATGCGGCGCGAGGCTATCTACTATTATCATTACACAAATACTTTTTTGGATTGGTATAAAGAAATAAATTGGAACTACTTGAATTCTGAGTGTGCTTGGTAGGTAATTGTCGTTGGTGAAAATGCGTGATTATCACTGGGATCGAGACTTTGAGTCTGCTCGAAGATTTCTTGCAGAAATATTCAGTGTAAAGGTAGCTTATACAAACTGGATACCATCACAGCTAGAGAATATTAAATTTGGTCCTGGCGGAACCAAATACCTAGATGTCGAAGACGAACATCTAAAGATCTGGGAGATCTTAGACGAAGATCAACAGATCGTACCAAGAATTATTGCAGTGTCATACATAGAACCCCCAGGAAAATGTTGGCTCTCCACACATCCCAACTATAAATCCAAAGTTAAAGAAATCGTGTTATGGATGCAGAATCGGGTAAAAACAATGAAAAAAGATGAGGAAAAAGTGAAGATGAGTTTCGTTGCTGATGACGACGACAATGAATTTATCCAGGCATTATCCAATCTTGGGTTTCGAAAAGCCGAAGTTGAGGGAGATAAACAAATACGGCTTCCGGATAAGCCTATTCCAACTTATAGTTTACCTGAAGGATATTCTATACGTAATGCTGTCTTTGAGAAGGACTTCTTAAAATATCGGGAGGTTCAGACGGCTGTCTTTTCTCATATAGTGAGCATGTCCAACGAGATACTTAGGCTATACAGTACAGCATCTTTCTACCATGAAGACCTTGATATTGTAGCTGTTAGTCCAAATGGTGAATTTGCAGCGTTTTGTACAGCTAGAATTGATCCTTTAAGCAAGATTGCTGAACTTGAACCAGTTGGAACACATCCCGACCATCGAAGACTGGGATTGGCAAAAGCCGTGATTTGTGAGAGCCTTAAGCGACTGAAGAAGTATAAGCCATCCATAGTTGTAATCTTGGGAGCTGCTCCAACTAAAGGAGCAAGGAAGTTATATGAATCCGTGGGATTTGTAAATGAAGGAACACGACACTATTGGATTAAGATAATATGATGACTCCAATTCAATTGCGCGCCTCAAATTACAATAATCGTTTATTTCAAATGTAGGTAGAGTTCTACATGCTCAGATGGAAACAGGTAAACAAGGACTTTGTTTCGATTGACGTTGGAAAATCATACAATGAACAGCCTTTCTACTGGACAACCTTCTATTACTATAAAGGGCTGATCATAGATACGGGATGTCCTCACACAGCTGAGGAAGCTTTAGGTTTCATCGAAAAAAAGGCTTCAGACATCCAGGCTATTCTATTAACACATTCTCATGAAGATCATAGCGGAGGAGCCCATCTGTTCCAAGATAAGCTTAATACAGATGTTTTTGCTCCAAGGAAGTCCATTAAGACCCTAGCAGACCCTCCAGAAATTCCAACCTACAGGCAGATGGTGTGGGGTCAACCAAAACCGGTTAGAGCTAGACCCCTAAAAACCGAAATGAAAATCGATAAGATAAAAATTACAACTCTCAACACTCCAGGTCACAGTGTGGATCACGTTTCATTCCTAATAGAGAACAAGCTGTTCATGGGGGATTTGGTAGCTAATTTGATGCCGATCATAATAATGAAGCAGGAAGACTACATAACCCTAATAGACTCTATTAGGACTATTCTGAAACTGAATTTCGAAACAGCTTATGGTGGTCACGGAGTCTGGGATAAAAAATCAATAAACCAGGCCTTAAACAACATCTTGAAACTGAAGAAAAAGGTCACAGCTCTTTCCCATAAAGGGTTAAGCGCTGAACAAATAGTCGAGGCAATATTCTCAAATACACCAAAGAAAGTTCTAATGATGGAAGAGCTAAGCGAATTTGAATGGTCAAGAAGAAACCTGGTAGAATCACTTCTCGGTATCTACTCACACTAGAAACGCATGTGCTGCAAGTTCTAGAGCCTAGCAAGTCCGTCGAAGGAGAAATTTCTAATAATGTTGTCGCCATCAAGACTCACAATGAATGTCTCCCTTTTTTCCAAGAATCTTGCCCATTCTTGATCCAGTGTTGTTATGAACTTAACATAGTCCGTGTAGCTCTTGTGTAGTGAAATTGAGAGCCTTCCCATACCCAAACCGCGACCTGTTGTAGCGAAAATAATGTTGGGATATTTCTTCAGAAATGAAGTTACCTTTTTCAGGTAACTCTTCGAACGTTTCATCGACATTTTTTCTGCTTCATTATTTAATTGGATAAAGTTGAAAGCCATAATGGTAAAACCCATCTTTAAAAAGTCTGGCCTTCCCATATAGGTTAGAAAACCTTCCTTTTCCAGTTTTACTCTTCTTCTTGAGACTGTTGGCTGAGAAATCCTGAGCTTCTTAGCAAGTTCTCTGTCGCTCACTCTAGGGTTCTTGATCAACTCGAGAAGAATCCTGGAATCAGTATGCCTCAATAATATTCAACCCTGTTAACAAGCGTTCCTCTTCTCTCATACTTATGATTTATGAACACTGGGTGTATGGGAATGGTCGTAGCACGCGCTAAACATAAAAACCAAAAGTGTAACCTTTTTCAGATACGCGTACGCTAGTTCAATGACAAAGGGCTGTCATCATAAAAGGGAAGTGTCTTGACCTCAAACGTTTTTTATTTGTGTGCAAAACCAGTTTATAAGGCATTAAAAAAACTTGGTTTCAAGAAACCTACCAGTCCTCAAACCATGGCTATTCCACCGATCCTTAATGGGAAAAACGTCCTTCTTGTAGGCCCAAATGGAAGTGGAAAGACTGAGGCAGCCCTCCTTCCCGTACTCTCCAGCATAATTCAAGAGGATAACAGGAAAGGAATTATAGCGATCTACATCACTCCCCTGAGAGCCTTGAACCGGGATATGTTGGATCGTTTATTATTCTGGTCCACGGAACTCAACATTTCGATCCAGGTTCGGCACGGTGACACGAAACAAGGACTTCGGAGAAAGCAAGCCCTTTCTCCACCAAGCATGCTTGTAACCACTCCTGAAACACTTCAAGCAATCCTACCTGGCTCATTAATGAAAAAACATCTCAGCCACGTAAAACATGTAATCATTGACGAAGTACATGTGCTTGCATCAAGTAAACGCGGAGTTCAACTGACGGTGGGTTTAGAGCGTTTACATGACATCGTTGGAACGGGGTTTCAAAGAATTGGATTATCTGCAACATTAGCAGATCCACCAAGAGTAGCGAAATTTATTGCAGGCACTCAGAGAAATGTGGAGGTCGTTGAAGCTCTTCCACAGAAGAAGTATCGTTACAGAGTTGAGACCCCAATTCCTGAAGATAGGGATTACGAGTTGGCAGGAGACCTTAGAACCTCTGCAGAGGCAGCAGCAAGAATAAGGCGGATAGGTGAGCTTGTTGATGGACATAGCTCAACTCTGATCTTTGTAAATAGTAGACAAAACGCTGAAATGCTTGGTCACAGATTTGACCAGCTTGGGCGATCTGAAATTGCTGTTCATCATAGTTCTCTATCGAAAGAAGAACGTCTTAGGATCGAGAATAACTTCAAAGCTGGAAATCTTAAAGCAATAATATGCACTAGCACATTGGAACTTGGAATAGACATAGGACATATAGACCTGGTTATTCAGTATCTTTCACCCAGAAGAGTCAGCAGCCTCATTCAAAGGGTTGGTAGAAGCGGACACGATCTGAAGAAACTCTCTAAGGGGGTGATTATCACAGCCTTCCCAGATGATACACTGGAATCGATGGCAGCGATAAGTGACGCTTACAAAGGTAACCTTGAACCGTTAGTGATTCATGATAACCCACTGGATGTCTTAGCTCATCAAGTTGCAGGTATTCTGCTAGACAATAAGAACATCGATTACAAGACCCTTCTAAAAAAAATTCGGAAAGCATATCCATACAGGAACCTTACTGAAGACTCGCTTTTAGAAGTGACTGATTACATGGATTGGTTGAATCAGCTGAGAATAGATGAAGAAGGAAAGATTCTAAGGAGAACTGGTAAGACTAGACGTTATTATTATGAGAACTTATCCATGATTCCAGACGAGAAACGCTACCCCATTATAGACGTAGTTACCGACCGAAAAATTGGTACACTGGGCGATGAATTCATGTCTCTTAATGTTCGATTGGGGTTAAACTTCATCTGCAAAGGAACCGTCTGGCGAATAGTTCAGATAGATGATGAAATAGATACAGTATATGTTGTTCCCTCAGAAAACCCATTTGCTGCGATCCCAGGTTGGGATGGAGAAATTCTTCCTGTGCCTTACAGTCTCGCCCAAGAAACAGGAAGAATGAGAGGTAGGATTGCTACGGAGTTCAGGAAAACAGGGAAAGCTAAGACTGTCACAGAAAAGCTTTCAGAAGAATTTGATATTGACAAGTCGACCTTGGTTGAAGCAATCAAAGAAATTAGGGAGCATCTCTCGCAAGGAGCACCTCTTCCAACACATGATCAAATTCTTCTTGAGAATTATGGTAAATATGTCATAATTCACGCTTGTTTTGGTGAACTAGTGAACCATACATTAGGGTGTATCTTTGACGCAATATTATCTGACCGTAACCTCATAATAGGATGGTGGAATGACGGCTACAGAATCTTAATAGAAATGCCAAGGAGGTTGAACTCAGGAGAACTGAAGACAATTGCAACAACTCTCTTCAATCTATCAAAAAGAGATGTTAAAAGATATTTCAGGAAGTACATGCAAGCCAGATTCCCATTCTCCTACAAGTTAAAGTTTGTAGCTGAAAGGTTTGGAGCGCTACCTAGAGGAAAAACGATCCTAGATACAAATCGATACAGACAATTAACAGAACAATTCAGAAATACACCAATTTACGACGAGGCAATCCGAGAAACAATGTTAGACAAGCTTAACATAGGGAAAGCCAAAGAGATCATCAGAAAAATCAAGAGCAAGAAGATCAATGTTCATACTCTCATCCGACTGGAGAACCCAACACCCTTATCCAAACATATACTGGAGAAGTATTCAGACATCCCTGAGCTTATGGTATCTGAACAAACTCTATCAAGCAATGTTGATAAGATGAGAAAGGTAATAGAAGCAAGAAAAGTAACATTATTTTGTTTTTCATGCGGAAAAAGTTCAATTACCAAAAGGCTTCGTGATCTGTCCGAACACCCTTCATGTAAAAAATGCGGAGCAAGACTTCTAGGAATGATTCGTTTTAACCAAGAAGCAAATCATCTAGAAGAATTATTGAAGAAACGATTAGAGAATCAAGATCTAACCGAAGAAGAGCTGAAGAAATTGGCTTTAGCAAGACGTTCAGCTGACTTAATACTAAGCTATGGAAAAAAGGCTATCGTCGCCTTAGAGGTGAAGGGAATCGGGCCTGAGACAGCCTTCAGGATTCTTGGAAGAATGCACCAGAAAGAGGAAGAGTTCTATCTAGATCTCATGAAAGCAAAGATCACTTTCATAAGATCTCGTCCATACTGGGACAAAGACTAAATCAGAGCGCGCGCGAAGGGTACGGGAAACCGTAGGTTTCCCGAGAGTGAATAAAGAGAGAGAAAAAAATAGGTAGAATTTTAATCTCCCCCACACACTTTTTTCGATGACTAGAAATCTGGTCTGTTATATGATAATATAATGTAATGTAATGCAGTATTGTTCGTGAAATAATTCAATAGAGGAATTTTCCATAAATGTTATCTCATGATATAACCAAATGAATACTGGCTAAGAGAAATCATTAACTACAAATTTAACTTGGTGATTAAAAATGACTTTAGAAGAAAAACCAATCGGTAGAATCTGTCCGCAATGCGGAAGAGTTTTAAAAGAATCATATGTTGGCTGTCCTCACTGTGGTAAGGACTTAACAGGTAAAGAAAAACCAAAAGGTAGAATGTGGGCAATAATAGGTATTGTATGTGGCGCAGTAGCCTTCTTGATTTTTGGAATTCCCCTTGGAATCGCTGCTATCATTTGTGGTTCTGTCGCAGTGTCTAGAGAAGACAACTACGGGTATCTGGGTATTGCCTTAGGTATTATTGCAGGTATCCTTGCATTCTATACCTTAATGATTCTGTTTTAGCACGGACAAAACAGGGCGTTCACTAAGATTTAATTTCACGCGTGCGCTTTCTCCTAGGTTAAACTAATTATTTTAATAGTATATCAACTTTTACGTATCAATAGAGTACATCGTGCACGCTTTGACTTGGTAGGTAGAATCATTTTGCGTGAAGACAAAGAGCTCAAACTTTGGGAGAAAATCCTGTTTATCATAGCAATCCCCCTCATTGCATTGCTTATTTGATATGGTTGATTCTTGGAGAAAACACAAAAACTCTTGATGAGAGCTTAGACAAACCTAAACAACTGTTTCTAATAATGTTTTTGACATACAGCGCAATCGCATTTTTCCTAGCTTACTATTTTGGATTATTGCCTCCATTGTAGCGCGCGCGCTATACAAATTAGTCTGTGCGTGTTTTTGATTTTCTGCGCTTAAACACAAAGAAAAGGATTAGAGCTGCAATTGCTGCTACTGCTCCTAGTCCTAACAATAAATATTCCAAAGGAAAAACCGTCTGTGTATTAATGTTTACTTTAATCGGTGTGGGTGCTGTGTTGTCGGGATAGTAGCTGTCTAAAAAGGATATGAAGAGATACTTCGCGTTTTGAGGGACCTTTATGGAAAAACCAGTCGAAGGAGTAATCTTGAAGTCTTCAGGTATATCGGTGTTCTCATGTGTAAACCAAGTTTCTCCGGTATCGATATCCTCGCCAGCATCAATAGCACCTGGAACTCGGTGCACATCATAAATGGATAATAACTGGTTGGTGGAACTGAAAACACCTACCAAATATTCTACTGCCTTATAATCCGATCCACCATATCGGTCGAGGGTCCCTTCAAAAGTGATCAGCAATGTCTCACCCTCTGAAAAACCGTTACTCTGTAAATCAATAATCCCAGGTGAGTCCACAGAACTGGCAGCTTGTGAGACCTGATCTGGATCTGCAAGCAAATATGTACCTTTGACCGACAATTGAGTTTCAAAAGGACCGTCTGAGACCATTCCAAGTGAAACCCAAACATTGGAGAAATTCACCAAGAATATCAAAAACAGTGACCAAAATATTTTCCTCCTTACTCGCTGCATAAGATCAAACACCTATTATGAGTAATGGAATGCCATAATCTTTTCTTCGCTTAAAAAATTTTAGTGGTTAAAGTCCATCTTTGCTCATGCGACTTTTCCAATGCTTGAGTTAAATTAATTATAATATATTATAGCGCATTGTAATAATTTTTAAAAATATGCTGGTATGGATTCAAGAGTGATCATCGTTGAGGGTGAAGATTAAAAGCTTCATGGAAATCATGCAGCTGAAACCGAAAGATAGACCAGAGAATCTCCCAAGATATGTGTCTCCTGAACGTGCAGAGATACTTTTAGAGGCTGTCTCAAAACAAATCGATCCTCGTATACAAGAAGAGGTTGGATTCTTCGCAATCTCCAAAGGAAATAAGGTTTTAGGCCAAGTAGGTGTCATTTTTCCAAAACTAACGAGCACCGTAGGAGCCATTGAATTCGGGCATAGTGGAGGAGCAATCTGCCTATATGTAGATTTTCAACACAGGAGAAGGGGTATTGGAACCCAGTTGAAACAAAGACAGATGGAATACTTTAGAGAGAGGGGAATAGAATTCTCCTCCAGTATTACTACAGAGATATTCGAGGGTATTCAGGATGTTCATGACAGAAAACTCGGTTACCGAAGTGTCCTCAACTATCCGAACTACTTTATGGTTTCACGCGGTGGAGAAGATACACCTTCTGATACAGAATACTTTAAGGAGGCTGGAGACTCTGCAGCCCTCTGGCAAGTGTACTATGCCCTCAAGGAAGACTGTCTTGGATTCATTGAGAGACCTAAGAATTTTGTCGAGATAGGCAGGCTCAATGGATTGCTTGCAAACGCTCCCTTCTATCAAGACCAATTCTTGGTGGGAAAGAAAGGCTCACAAATAGTATCATTCGCCAATACTAGGCAAGGCACGAGTGATTTTAAGGGTTATGTATTCGTAAATGATACCCACGCCGTATCAGAAGACAAGTTAAATATAATCATTAACCAGATTGAACGAGAAAGTCCGGGAAAGGTAATTCTCTTCAGCCCCGTTGTGGATCCTCATCTCAGAAGAGTGCTAACCAAAAGAAAATACCAGCATTACCTTACCGGAGCACACTTAATGATGACATCACTAACCGGCACTACAAACAAGAAGAAACTCAACGACCTCTTCAACTTTGATGACCTCTTTGTATATAACGTGTACGAAGACATCTAAGTGTACAGCGCGTGCGAATTATTTCCAATCCAACAACCGTTTTTCCCCGTCAATCTTCTTGATGGCTGTAATGTCTTGACTAACCTCTAAAGTTCCAAGATATCTTCCATTTTTGTCTCTGACTGGAAAATAACGAATATAGATCTGTCTGCCATGAAGATCAATCCAGAACTCAGCCACATCCCTTTTTCCACTCCTAAAGGCATCTAAAATTTGCGTAACTTTATGTAAGCTCTTTGGGGGATGACACTGTTGCACTTTCCGACCAATAACACTTCTTGGTCTGGGAAAGATGCGATCACCATTCTTGTTAAAGTAGGCAACCTCATCATTGGCATTGATGAACGAAACTTCTACTGGAAGCGCATTCAATATGGCTTCAAGAACATCTGCTGCTATACTTTCTAGCATAACATTTCACAAGACAAAGAACATGAATACTTTGGCTTTAAATCTACTGGTTTAAAAGCGCACGCGAATTCTAAGTTAGTAGAATCTTCTCCATAAATACGGTGTAGGGCCGATACCATTCTGGAATTTCGCTACCTGCATATTCACCTATTTCTTTGAATCCTGCAGATCTATAAATGTTCTGAGCTACAATCATGAAATCTGCAGTATCTAATCGAAGGGTTGAGAACCCAAACTCCTCAGCCTTCTCCATCAACATCTTAAGTAATGCCTTTCCAAATCCACGTCTCCGATATTTTGGGCGAATATACATGCGTTTAATTTCTCCCACTCCTTCCTCAAGTTCTCTCAATATCCCCATCCCCACGATGGTTCCCTCAGCTTCAACCATGTAAATTATTCCCTTCGGAGGTCTAATGGAAGTAAACTCATCCAAGTGGGCTTCCACATATTCTTGGATAGACGGTCCTTCTAAAGCTGATAAATCAATGGAATGACGTGAAACAGCCTCTTCCACGAACCAATTCAAATGCTCCACATTCAGCTTCAGAAACAAGTCTCGATGAGCCCTTGGATCATAGATTACAAAATTACCCACATAATCAACTCCCTTAATGATATTCAATTTTCACTTTATAAGATAACAACGGGTACACACATATTCCCGCATCTTCCCCTTTTTCTGATATGCTTATATCCCATTGTTATCCATCTAGCGCGCGCGCTTGCGCTACCTTGCATTAAAACATCGTATGCTTTTCTATGCGAATCTTTTTAGGATTGGGTTCTTAATAGATTCGGAGATTTTCTATGAAGATGAAGATTCTAGGTTCTGGACAGGATGGTGGAATTCCCCATACTGGTTGTTTTTGTGATCTCTGCATACTTGCGAGGAAGGATCACAGATATAGAAGGCTAGGACCTTCTGTAGCAATAGCTGATTTGGATGATGATTTATGTTTTCTGGTTGACGCTTCTCCAGACTTTAAAATTCAATTGGATACAGTTATTGAAGAGAACCTGAAGACAAAAAGAGGAGGAAAGATCCCTCTGGATGGAATCCTATTAACGCATAGTCATTTTGGACATATCGGAGGGTTGTGGCATTTGGGAAGAGAAGTGTTGGAAGAGAATGAACTACCAATATACGCAACGAGGAAGATACACCAATTTTTTCAGGAGAATTATCCCTTCAATCTCCTTATCAAGAACAGGAATGTCAGAATTGAAGAAATTGAGTCTCAGAAAATGTTTGAGTTAGACGGAGTGAAAGTCTTACCGATCAAAGTTCCTCATAGGGATGAGATTGGCGATACAGTTGCATATGTTATTGAGTCCAAGAGGAGAGTTCTCTACATGCCTGATTTAGATAAATGGACTCCTACACTTTTAGAGATGGTGAGGAATTGTGAAGTTGCATTGATAGATGGTACGTTCCATTCAAGAAAAGAGGTTTCAGGTTTTGAGAATACTCCTCACCCTCCAATCTTGGAAACCGTTAGGCTTCTAGAAGGTGCTGATGCAGAAATTGTCTTTGTTCATATTAACCACACTAACCCAGTCAATAGAAATGGTACAGAAAGAAAACATTTGGAGAACAAAGGTTTCAAAATTGCCTTTGATGGTATGGAAATTCCAATATGAACATCTAATGTGACAGAAGCACACTGATTAAATGGTGGTTTACATGTCATGAATACTTTTAAGACATCATATCACTGAAAATTGCCCGCGGAGATGTTTATGAATGCTTATCAAAAACAGGTTTGGTCGGACTGGACACGCTAGTACTCGAATTATATTTGGTTCATGGGCCCTAAATAAGGCGACTCAGCCAGAAGCTGATCACGTGCTGAATATACTATTGGAGAATGGCGTAAATCATATTGATACAGCTCCAATGTATGGAAATGCTGAGAAGTGCATCGGATCATGGATGAAACGACATCGCGACGATTTCTTCCTAGCAACAAAAACCCGAAAACGTACATATAAAGGAGCCAAGGAAGATCTTCAATGTTCCCTAAACCGGTTAAATACTGACTTTATTGACCTTTGGCAATTACATGGTCTAACCAACCCAGCAGGATGGGAAAAAGCAATGGGACCTGAAGGCGCATTAAAGGCCTTTATTGAAGCACGCGATAAAGGTTTTGTACGGTTTCTTGGCGTAACTGGCCATGGTAACAAAGTACCATCAATGCACAAACGCAGCTTGGAACGTTTTGATTTTGATACAGTTATGTTGCCGTACAACTATTCATTAATGCAGAGCCCCCGTTATGCAGCTGACTTCAACGAGTTAGTTCAGTTGTGTCACACACGCAACGTTGCAGTACAAACCATGAAGTGCCTTGCCAGATGGCCATGTGAGGGTTTTTCCAAAACACATAACACATATTTTTATGAACCGCTAGAAACACAAGATGCCATTGATAAGGCTGTACACTGGTCACTGGGCTTACAGGATAGCTTTCTAATAACGGCAGGTGACATGCAACTGTTACCAAAAGTATTAAACGCAGCCAAACAATTTGAGAAACGACCAACCAACATAGAAATGAATGCTCTTATTGATGCATTTGATATTCAGCAGATTTTCCCGTACGCAATAAAAAATAAAGGACATAAAACTTGGGGCTATCAAATGTGCAAAATGCTTGAAGAACTAATTCGTGAGGGATTCTTCAAACAACCCAACAAGAGAAGACTAGAACATGTGGTCAAAGCCTTAGAGTCCAAAGGATTATCAACTGAAGGAAAAGAGAAAAAGATTTCTAATGCTCTCGCTCGAAGAGTGAAGAAGAGTGTTTTGAAAAAATCCAAGATAGCAAACAAATGGATTTACTGGATAGAATAATTCAGTTAGCGCACAATATTCTCGTCAGGATACTTTGAGTTAAGATATTCTTTTAAGATTGGTATGGTGAAATAGGAAGTAAGTCAAAGAGTGGTAGTTCTTGTGTCCTCTCGTAAACCAATGATAGTTCCAAGTCCTCGTCCTCCAGGTGAAAGATCGATTCAACTTATTGACAGAACTGAGGAGATGAACGTTCTTCGAGAAGCTGTTGACAAGGCAATTCAAGGTGAAGGGGAAACGATTTTTCTACATGGCGAAGCTGGAATTGGTAAGACGAGATTAGCCAGAGAGTTGGGGGCCTATGCCCGTTCAAAGGGCATGCAAGTCTTGTCCGGCAGATGCCCAGCGCTATTCAAGATGGATGGTGTTCCTCCCTACATTTTATGGGAAGAGGTTATCAAAGACTATCTTGAATACTGTAGTCCAGACCAGTTATTCAGAGTTATTGGATCTTACCCGATTGAAGTATCCAAGCTGGTTCCAGAACTGAAACAGAAACTCATGACTTTTCCCCAGTCTTTTCCATTAAGCCCTGAACATAGCCGGGATAGACTTTTTGAAGCAGTCACCCAATTCATTACAAACATCTCCAAAGAAGCTCCATTGTTAGTCGTTCTTGATGACTTGCAGTGGACTGACCAATCTTCCCTTTTGCTGATGCATTATCTGGCTAGGGGCGTTTACAAAGAATCCCTATTAATATTAGGAGCCTATCGTGACACTTACGTTGATAGAAAGCATCCCTTGTCACCTGTACTAACAGAGTTAAATAGAGAACGTTTGTTGAGATCTGTCCCCCTGAAACGCATGCCACTTGACGATGTTATCGAGATGATTAAACGGATTCTAGAACAAGATGATGTTTCAAGGGAATTCTGCAAATTAATCTACGAAAAGACGCAGGGAAACCCGTTCTTTGTAGAAGAAGTAATAAAATCTCTGAAAGAAGAGCAAGTCATCTATCGCAAAGAGAAAAAATGGGAGATCAAAGAAGTTCCTAGGATTGAATTCCCAGAAACGGTTAAAGATGTCATAAAGGCGAGAATAAGCAGGTTGGATGATGAATGCCAACATGTGTTGACGTTGGCTTCTTTTATTGGAAAAGACTTCACTTTCGAAGCTTTACGTGGAGTTACTGGCATTGAGGAGAACAAACTACTCGAAATAATAGAAAAAACGATTAAAAAAGGATTATTTAAGCATACAGTTGTCCGTGGAGAAGATATGTGTTCCTTCGCAGACATCATCGTAAGAGATGTCGTACACTGGGAAGTTAGCCCTTTCAGACGTAAGAAACTCCATAAAACTGTAGGGCAAGCCTTGGAGAAGGTTTATGCCAGAAATATTGATGAACATCTAGGAGAATTAGCACTACACTTTCTTGTGAGTGGAGATAAAGAAAAAGCGCTTGAATACTTTTTAAAAGCAGGAGATAAGGCCGAGAATGTCTATGCCAATAGCGAAGCTGCTTCCTACTTCCAGTCTGCACTCAAGCTTCTTGAAGAAAAAGAAGGTGAAATCCATGAGAGAGCACGCATCCTTGAAAGAATTGGAGATATTAAGAAGTTTGTTGGAGAATTTGAAATCTGCAGAAAATACTGGAATGATGCGTTGCTATTGTGGAAAGAACTGCCAGAAAAAAGAAATGCTGCAAGATTACATCGAAAAATGGCGAACATTCTTTGGGAAAATATTGGCGACACAGAAGAAGCTAAGGAGCACCATAATGAGGCATTAAGGATTTTGGAAACCGTGTCTGAAAGCGTCGAATTGGCCAGCCTTTACGAGGAGATGGCTCACATGTACTATCGTATAGGAGACATGGTAAAAGCCAGTTCTTGGGTTCAGAAAGCACTTGAGCTTGCCAAAAAGCTGAATGCCCATGAAGTTATCGCAAGTTCATATGCTAGCCTAGGCACAATCTTTTCGTTCACTGGAGACCTGAAGAAATCTGTTGAATGTCATGAGAAGGCCTTGAAGATAGCACTTGATAACAACTATATGGAAACCGCGTTGCGGACATATAATAACCTTGCTAGTGCACTTACATCAGAAGAAAATGAAAGAGTCTTGGAATATAACAACAAAGGATTCGAACTAGCACAAAAAGTGGGACATATTACTTTCCAATCTTGGATTGGTGGAAATTTAGCATGGATGCACCTAAATATGGGAAACGTGAATAAAGCATTTCTTTTAGCAGAAGAAGCTGTCACATTAGATAGGAAAACTGGCAATATCGCTCACCTTCCTATGTCACTGAATGGGCTTGGATATTTATATCAAGTACAGGGAGAATGGGATAAGAGCGAACAATACTACAAAGAAGCATTAGACATTGCCGAGAAACTAAACGATTTCCAATCAATCGGCTTCTGTTATTGGCTTCTTGGATGGTTCCATGTTAATAAGGATGAATATGTGAAGGCGAGAGAACTCTATGAGAAAGCTCTTGATGTCTTCAAAAAGGCTGGCGCAAAATACCATGAGATGAACACGCGCGCGCAGATGGCGTTAATATCCATAGAACTTGGAGAAATTCGCAAGGCAAGGAACCTAATAGACAATGTTCACAAGTTTGCTTTCGAAGTTAAAGACAGGGAGCTCATCCTCATGGTAGATACACTTAGAGGAATGTTATTCCGTACGCATAAGAAATGGGAAAAATCAATCGAACATTTCGAAAAGAGCCTTCAAGAGTCCAAGGTTCTTAAGGCAAAAAAGTGGAACGTGTATATCTTTGCAAAAATGGTTCTATCTGAATATGCTCGAGTACATCTGGAAAGGGACATTGAAGGCGACAGGGAGAAAGCTCACACCCTGCTCACCCAAGCATTAGAAATTTTCCAAAAAATGGGCGCTAAGAAAGACATAGAAAAAATAGGGTCAAGAATGACTTACATTAAAACTGGGCGCGAAATAATCGAACCCAGACCAGTGATTGAGGATGTTCTTCCAAGCCACATCACTACAGGGTTTAAAAAGCTTGACGACTTGTTGCTTGGCGGTATACCACAAAACTACGCCACCATATTGACTTCACCTTCATATGATGAAAGAGACTCATTGGTCAAGAGATTTCTTGAATCAGGAGTAACAGAGGATCAAATCACGTTTTACGTAACTACAAGGACAAGCAGAATAAAGGATCTTGTAGAAAGGTTTCAATCAAATTTCTACCTTTTCATATGTAATCCCCAAGCTGACAAGATCATCAGCAACAAACCGAACATAACAAACCTGAAGGGTGTTGAAAACCTTAACGCCATTAACATTGCTTTGACAGCAGCTTTCCGAAACCTATCTGACTCACCGAGAGGATTAAGACGAATATGTTTACACGTCTCAGACATTTTACTACAACACCACGCGGTTCAAACGAGACGTTGGCTGAATGCCCTTATACCTGAACTAAAATCAAAAGGTTTCACAACTCTAGCAATACTGGACACAGAGATACACACTCAACAAGAGGTTCGAACGATTGTAGGTATATTTGAAGGAGAAATCAACATTTACGAGAAAGAGACCGAAAAAGGTTTACAAAAATTCTTGAAAGTAAAGAAGATGACCAATCACAAATATCTAAAGAAAGAAATTCTCTTAGAATAGGAAAAGCTTCAGAAATGATGGAGTAGAACAAGTCCAGAAATAACCTATGGGTTACGTTGGTACTATTACCACTATATTCTGACAAGTCTTAAATATGGTTTGAAAATATGCGTTAGTTGTGATTTCCATGGTGGAAAGGAAGTACGACTGGCATGTCACTGAAGATCCTAAGGATTGGAGGACTGTGAAATATGATCCTGAATGGTATGATTATACTGCATGTGTAGCCATAAACAATCCTGAAGAAATGAATTCTTACGTTAAAGGAACTTTGAGGGAACTTTGTGCTGGTTATGAAAAAGCTATGGGAGATGATTCTGTCCAGTTCATTGTGATGACAGGTGTAGGCGATAGAGCTTTTTGTACAGGCGGAAACGTCAATGAATATGCTGAGATTTATAACCGGAACCCTTGGAAGTTCTGGGAGTGGGGAGAGTTCTATGCAAGAGTATTTGACCTCATAATGCACTGTGGAAAACCCGTTATTGCCCGAGTAAATGGCGCCGTGGCAGGAGGAGGCTGGGAATTCGCCGCTTGCTGTGATCTCGCCATCGCAGTGGACTATGCAAGGTTCATCTCTCCAGGGCCCAGGGTGGGCATGACATCTGTGGGAGGACTTTCCCAATGGCTTCCATTACATATGAGCATAAAAAAATCTGCTGAGATGGTCTTTTTAAGTTCCCAGATAAACGCTGAAGAAGCCCTCAAACAAGGCGTAGTCAACGCTGTAGTGCCCAAGGAAAACCTGGACAGCAAAGTAAAGGAATACATCGATAAGATGAAGACACTCTCACCATCAAGCCTATGGTACTATAAGGTCCAACACAACTGGTGGAAGGAACTGGTTTGGAGACTAACATGGGAACATGGAAAAGCCTGGTTCTCACTCAACATCGGATCAATGGAGCCTACAGAAGGACTGTGGGCCTTTAAAGAAAAGAGAAAGACTAACATGGAGAAAATTCGCCAATTCATAGCAGAAGGGGGAGACCCACGAATTCCCTACGGGCCATTCATGCGTAAATGTAAAAGTTGTGGATCAGAGTATCTTCCTGAAAAATCAAAATATTGCCTTGCATGTGGAAGTAAACTCGATTAGTTGGTAAATTTAGAATCTTCAAATTTCATACTTGCACATTAAACCAATAGCTAGATCAGGTCAAACTCAGTTGACACCTAGAAGCGCGCGCTTTCTTAATTCTGGGTTCTTGATTGACTTTTTGATTTCATCCGCGAAAGTGTTTGCACGTATTACTTGGTATGGTCTATTGTAGAATTTGGATACTTTGGTTTTCATAGTTTTTGTAAGGCTGAGTTTGTTATGAATTTTGGCGATTTCCTCATAGGCCTTTGAAAGATGGTGTTCCCGTTCTTTCCAGGTCTCAGACGTTAAAACCTTGTTCAACATCGGCTTCAGTTTCTTTGCAGACCTTAGGCGTGAGAATGCTGAACCAAACCATTTACTATAGGGTGCGTACTCTTTCTCCATCAAGAAACATAGTCTCATTACTCTCTCTATTATTCTTGATGTTATTAGTTTAGAGCCCAGTTCGTCGCCAACATCTCCACAGCGACCTACAAATGCTTCTTCCTGCGAGATTTCATGCCATTGAGCTGCAAGGAGATAGAGCCACAC
>JASFPN010000012.1:0-38853 GCA_050115965.1 Candidatus Bathyarchaeota archaeon | reverse complement strand
TGAAGTGGTCTTGATACAATAAGAGGTAATTCAACTCCAATGATTGAAAGTAAGATGCCGACAATGATTGATAGTATTAGTGGATTTCGAGAAAGTCTTCTTAATACAATCTTTAACCCTCTTATGATCTTGCCATCTTCGAGCTGATATAACTCGAGAACTGTGATCGATATGATTACGCTTACAATTGAGATGGATGCTACTGATAATGTTGCCAATTTTTCGCCTTCTAAAGGAAAGGCAAATGTTATGAAGGGTATTCCGAAGAATGCCAAGCTTCCGAAAATCGTGCTAAGTATCAATAGGTAAATGGTCTTCTTTGAAAGTCCTGCAGTAAAATATAGTATGACATAAAGTGTCAGCGCTATTAAAACAGGAATGACGCTTGCTAACATGAATCTGAGAGTTTCAAGAGTGAAGCTAGTTTCAGCCATGTTTATTAATAAAAGAGCTGGAAGCGCGAAGTAGTATACGTATGCACTAAGCACTCGTTCGTCCCCAGCTTTCAAGATACCAATTCTTCTTGAAAGAAGGCCTACTCCTATTAAAAGGAATATTGGAACGGTTGTCCTGATAATTGCTTCGTACAATATCTTTCTTTCAGATAACTGCCTTGGCTTATTTTAAACTCTTTCTGTATTTTCATCTTTAACTTGACGTGAAGAAAAAATTGATTCGCGCGCTTGTAAAGAAGAATAGACCTTTTTTAGAAAGAAAGCCGAAGAGTTCATAAATATCTCCTTACTATAAAGTTAATTCGGAAAGAAATGCCAATTACAGGAAAACTATATGTTTGGGAAGACAGGGCGAAATATGCTCCTGCTACAGCAGGTGTATACGCTTTTTACAACGACGAAAAGAATATGATTTTTCTTGGGGGCAGTGGAAATCTTAGAGAGACTTTCAAAAACTACTTAGAAAACAACTTCTCTACTGATCCTCGAAAGCGTAAAACCGTATATTACAGGAGAGAAGCTATTGAAAACTGGAAGGAAAGAATGGCTAAGCTTGTTGAAGAATATGATCAGAAGTATGGTGAGCTTCCAAAATTAAATTTTTCTGAGGATTTACCTATGGAGAAGGTCGTTGGTGAACTAGGTTTTCGTTTTTATGAGGATCTTGGTAGGCCCTTACAAAGTGTTGCTTTCGATCTAGGAGAATTCAAGAATCAAGTGAAGGAAATACCGATTTCCTCTTTAGATTTCCATCAAAATAGAGGGGACTTCGCTAGATGGGTGGGAGATGTTTTCAAGCAAACTCACTTAGCGGATAGAATTGCTAAGGCAAATTCTGAGGGGGAGACTCTTAGAGAAGATTTATTGATCATCTTATCAGATCCGTTGACGTCAGAGTGCCCCAAATGCAGAGATGAGACAAAACCAACTAAAAAATGGGAAATGACAGGCAAACCTTTCAAGAATGGTGAAAAACTTAGGTTGACTATTGGATTCTACAAGTGTAAGAATTGTCGGAATGCATTTAGAAAAGTGATCAAAAAAGAGAGAATTAAGCCAGATACTCCACAGTGAGTACACGCGACCCTGGACAGGATCGTGCTGTTCTTTCGCCTGAAATGAAATCTCGACATTTAGGGTCCAGACGGAATATGATTCCTGGTTAGCGTTGACTATCGTCTTTTTTGATTATTCGCTATGCTTAGTAACACGTAGAATCAGTTTTTAAGGTTGATTAGAATACTGGTCGATTCTTTCATGTGATTTTTAATGGTGTCCGGCGTTTCGATTTTTCTGATTGTTTCTAATATGCTTTTTTTATTCTGTTTTGAGAGTCGTTTGAATTCTGATATTAGTAGATTAATTCTTGCAAGAAGATCTGATATTACTACTCCTTTCTCGGTGAGAGTGAACTTTTTTGGTAGTTTTCGTTTGAAAACAAGTTTTTTTCCTCTTAATTTACGAAGATACTTGTAGACTCTTCTTAAAGAGACGTCTGATTTTTCAGCGAGTTTCTGAGCCGTTGTTCCCTCGTCTGGAATTCTCCAGTATATTCGTTTTTCTGTTGGTGAAAAGTTTTCATTTTGAGGATTTCTTCTCGTTTTAAAGTAGAAGACGTAATTTCTACTGTTTTCTTTTGTTATGATTGCTGTTTCTTGAAGGCGTGCCAGAGTTCTTGAAAGGCTTCGTATTTCGGTTGTGGATTTCAGCTCTTCAATTGTTTTAGGATTCTGTGATAAGGCTTCAATAACCTCTTCTTCATAACATTTGGAGTGGGGTGGCAAGAGATTTTCAAGTTTGACGTTTTCTAAAAGTCTTGTAAGTTTTGAGCCTAGTAACGTAATTTCGTAACGGTTTCGTCTTTCGTACAGTAATCCTGTTTCTCTTAGTGGTGTGACGTATTCTTCTTCAATTGTTCCTTTACTATGATCATGTCCTAGATTCTTCAAGGTTTTTTGCAGTTCGTCTATGGAATGTCGTCTGTTTGAAAGTAGTTTCAGGATCTGAAGACGTTTGTTATTCTTTATTGTATTAAGTAATTTTTTCGTGAAATCTGCCGGTTTCGCTTTTTGGTGAAATATGCTGATTTCTCTTTTAAGTTTCCAGAATGCACATCTATTCGTGCAGATTATTGGTGTTATCGGATGGCATTGTTCGCAGACTTCTTTTGTTTGCTCAAGTACTTCCGCTACATCTATGTTTTCATGTACCTCTTGAAGAACTGCTGAATGAAACATGGATTTCATTGTGCCAGACACCTTGACGTAGCCCCTCAGGGATTGTTGGAGATGTCATCAGAAGAACTGCGAAGAGAAAGGAGGAGGGTGTAGTGATAGCTCCAGCCTCTTCAACCAATCCTTATGACATACGTCATAATAATATTACATACGTCATCTTTATATATCTTTCTCCAATAACTACAGACAGGTGAATTCATGATACTCCCCTGCGAAATCGCTGTGAAATCAGTTATACCTGCCATACGAGCAACAATGGCTATGGAACTTGTAGAATCCTACAAACTTAAACAGGATAAGGTCGCTGAGATACTTGGAATCTCTCAATCTGCAGTAAGCAAATACACTAGACATATCAGAGGACATGTCATAGATGCTAGTGGTATAAAGGAAATTCAACCTCTTGTAAAACGAATGCTGGAACTGCTCTTGAAGGAGAATACTGAACATCAAGAATTTCTAACGGTTTTCTGCAAAACATGCTTAACTATACGGAAAAAAGGCTTGATGTGTGAATTCTGCAGAATGGCCGAACCAAAATTTCATGTAAAAGAGTGCGATTTTTGCCAAGTTAAAAAATAGCGAAAACCAAAAAGGTGAAAGATAGATCTTAGATTGAAAAATCTGTTTCTTGTCTAAGATTCCATTTTTGGCAAATGTTTGACAATTGTCTCTAACATCTTGTGATGCTTCTTTTCATCATCAAGAATGTTCTGTAGCAGCAGCCTCAATCCTTCATCTTTGGTGTGTTTAATCTCGTTTTGCACAAGTTCGATTGCACGTGATTCTCTCTTTTCGTGGCTCTCAAGTTCTTTTTTTACAACGAACGGGTCAACGTAACCTGAAAGTCTATGTTTCCAGATGTTTTCAGCTGAAGGTGTTTTTTGTAGAAACTCTAATATTCCATTTAGGATATCAGCGTGTTTCTGCGAGTCTACTCTAATCTCGAGAAGAGACATTTTTGCAGCTGCATTATCGATTTTCTTTTCTGTTACATCCACTTGTCTAATGTTCTCCTTTTCTACTTCAATCTGTGCCTTAATCAATTCAATTAGTTTTTCCTTATTCTCCATTTTTCCGGCTCCTACAATCATCTATGAGTTGTTGGATATTACTTGAAAGTCTGTACTGGACCAGCATTAAAAGGTTTCGTGAGCGGTTAATCAGTTATGCTTTAAATTTCTTGACAGCTTCTGCCATATCTTGTAACCTTTTGTACACTAGATTGTTTATGGTATTCTCTGGATATGTTCCATCAGACCTCTTTTGTCCAGCTTTAACGCCTGTTAACACCTCTATGCCCTCACCTATGTTCTTAACTGGGTATATGTGAAACTTGCCATCTTTGACAGCATTTACAACTTCCTCTTTCAACATGAGGTTCTTAACATTACTTTGGGGGATAATTACTCCTTGATTTTCTTTGAAGCCTTTTGCTTTACATATTTCGTAATATCCTTCAATTTTTTCATTAACTCCGCCAATTGCTTGCACTTCTCCTTTTTGGTTTACAGAACCTGTAACTGCTAAGAATTGTTTTATTGGCTTATTCGATAGAGCTGATAGAATTGCATACACTTCCGTGCTGGAAGCGCTGTCCCCTTCTACCCCTGAGTATGTCTGTTCAAAGACCAGTCTTGCTGTTAGACTAAGAGGTACGTCCTTTGCATATTTTTCATTGAGGTAGCCACTAAGGATTTGCACCCCCTTTGTGTGTATTGGTCCACCCATTTCTGCCTCTCGTTCTATATCGATGATACCTTTCTTACCTACGCCGATACTGACTGTAACTCTTGTTGGACGCCCGAATTGATAGTCCCCAAGACTTGATACTGATAAACCATTGATCTGTCCTACTGCTTCACCATCGATGTCTATAAGTAGTGTACCTCGTGTTATCATTTCTTTTATCTTCTCTTGTATGAGATTAGAACGGTATACCTTTTCTTCTAATGCCCTTCTTACGTGAATTCTGTTTATGTAGTCTGAATTGTCTTCGTGAGCGTAAAAGTTAGCCTCCTTTATCACATCTGCTATCTTTGCAAACTGAGTGGATAGTTTTTCCTTGTCAGCTGCGATACGTGAGCTGTACTCAACTACAGCTGCTATACCAGATGCGTCCAGATGTTTCAAAGAGTCTTTCTTGCACACAGTGCATATGAAGGATGCATACTTTCCAAGATTCTCATCATTTCTATCCATTGAAATATCAAATTCAGCTTTAACTTTGAAAAGTTCCTTGAAGTCTTTGTCCATGATGTACAATGCATGGTATATCTGAGGCTCACCCGTAATTATGACTTTCAAGTTGAGTGGTATCCCTTCTGGTCGAAGTGATTTTGTAGCGAGAAAACCTAGTCGTTCACCGATTTCTTCAATCTCTATCTCCTCAATCATGAGAGCCCTCTTAAGCCCTTCCCACGCGAAAGGCTTGGTGAGAAGTCCCTCTATTGGAATTATCAAGAATCCTCCATTCGCTACATGCATCGATCCACTGCGAATCATAGAATAATCAGTGACTAAGGCGCCAAATCTGGCTTCCTTCTCAGTTTTACCAAAAAGGTTTTGAAACGTTGGATTTACCTCGATCTTTACAGGAGCACCTTTCAAATCTGAGTTGTTTACTATCAAATTCACCTTATATCTACTGGTGGGGTCTCTCATCTCCATCATCTGCATAAGGTTTGTGGGGGGTTGTGCCCTCTGTTTTTGTGCTCCTAAAATTATCTCAAGGTTTTCAAGAATGTTTTCTTCTACGTCATCAAGGAATCCCTTTATCTCATCAATATGACCATATTTCTCTACGAGTTCTGAAAAAAGAGGATCTAATGCGTAGTTAGCCACGTTCTTGTTAAGTTCTTTAACCGCTATTTGAGTTTCTTTTTCTAGACTCCTTAACTCTCGAGTGATATTCCGGAATTCTTGCTGAAGTTTCTGCCTTTTCTGTTCAATTTCCATTCTCTCTTCTGGCTGAAGAATTTGTATTTGCTCTCTAGTAGCTGGTTTCCCATTGATTATTGGTACCAAGGCTACTCCAACAGGCGTTTGTTGAATCAGAAAACCAGTTTCCTGAGCTTTTTTGTTAAGCTCCTGTGATATTTCCTTCTGTTTCTCCTGTACAGCTTTGATAACCTCTTCTCTCTTGCCTGAATATTCATCACTTTCAAAGGATTGTGTAAGGGCACTCCTAATGTTTTTGGAGAAATCCTCCATATCTCTCTGGAAGTCCTTTCCTTTACCGGCTGGAAGTTTTATCGCGTTGGGTCTAAGGGGATCATCGAAATTATTTATATAACACCAATCTGATGGTGTTGGTCTCATCTTTGCGATCTCTTTCAGAAAGTCTTCTATTGCTGTCTGTTTTCCTGTGCCTCTTGGTCCAGCTGCATATATGTTGAATCCTTTCTCCTTAATCTTTAAACCAAATTTCAAGGCTCGAACTGCTCTGTCTTGACCAATAATCTGGCTTAAAGGTTCCAATTCATTTGATGTTTTACACGTGAGAAGGTGTTCTGGGACTTCCCCTCTGACTTGATCATATGGTAATTCGTCTACCATAGTTAATCAGCAGAGTTACCTTGTAATTTTATCAATATAAAAGGATGTTCGTAAAGGCAAATAATCTCGCGCGCGCCTGGAGACACGGGTACCACAAAGTTCTTTAAGTATGTTCTGGAGATGGAAAACAAGTTAAAAGGAAATTACGTGAATCAACCTAGAATGAATTTAAGTATCTTCTTTTGTTCGTTGACTGAATGGACTATTAGATCTGGACCTTCTTTCACGAGTTCATTTTGGGAGTATGAACCTGAAAGCACAGCGATGCACTTCATTTTTGCTTTTTTTGCTGCTTTCACTCCAAAAATCGAGTCTTCCACTACTACACATTTCTCAGGTGTGCAATGTAGTCTCATAACACTTGTCAAAAAGATTTCTGGATGAGGTTTTGGGCAATTTATGTCATCAGCTGTTATTATCACATCAAAATATGTATTGAGTTTCTTTTCTTCGACGAGTTTGTCAACTATCCTGCGATTGTTCATACTTGCCAATGCAATCTTGACTTTACCCTGTAGATTTCTCAGAATTTCTATGGCTCCTGGAAAAAGACATATTGCATCTGAGAGACGAACTTGATTTTCTACTTTCTTTTTAACCAGAGCATCAAGATTTTTACTATCATAATCAACGTTACAAGCCTCTAAAGCCTCTGAGAATGTTCTTCTGGCTCCAATTCCTATCCGCCTTGCAATGAAGGCATTATCAATTTTACATCCCATTTCCAGAAGTACATTCTGAAACGACTCAACAACAACTTTTTTAGAGTCAGCTAGCGTCCCATCCCAATCGAAGATAACAGCATCAAACATGCTATCTAATTGGATGTCAATATTCTTCTAAACCTTTCGAGTTCGTGCGCGCGCGCGTCCGATAATTTCGTTTAGATCTAATTTATCTCTTTCAGAATGGGATATCCCTTCTTTACCCAAGCGTCCATACCTCCCAATAAATTGTACGCATCCTGAAATCCCATGGAGCGCGCGCGTGTATCTAGTTTGGCAATATTTATCTCCTCTGATGCTAGTATCCATTTGACCTACATGCCATCAGCAGATCACAAAGAGAAATCTAATGTTTTGCCACCAGGTCAGTTTTTGATAGATCATCTCTTAATATGGGGCTTGGACCATCCACTTATTTCCAAATCAGTTCCGGAAATTGACATGGAAAATTGGTCTTTATTAATAGAAGGAGAAATTGAAAATCCATTTAGACTAAGGTGGGATGAACTAATGAAAATCGAGAAAGTCGAATCTGTAAGTAATTTTCATTGCGTTGAAGGATGGAGCGTCTTAAACCAAAAATGGGGTGGCGTACGATTCAGAAAAATCGTCGAGATGGTGCAACCAAAGGATGGAGCATTATTTGTCTCGATTGAATGTGCTGATGGATACTCCACTTCACTTTTATTGAGTGACCTGTTAGATGATAATGTTCTTTTAGCCTACGAACTGAATGATGAGTACTTGGAAAAGGGTGTTGGGGCTCCGCTACGATTAGTTGTTCCAGAGAAATATTCTTACAAGAGTGCAATGTGGATCACGCGAATAGAGTTCACGAAAGAAAAGAAGGTAGGATTTTGGGAGAGTAGAGGTTACAGTGATACTGCAGATGTATGGGAGAATGACCGTTACTCTACATGATACCATTAGCGTAACTTGCTATGGTTATGTTTCGACACCAGTTTAATTAGGCACAGGCTAAAGTAATTGAGGTTTTGATATTTGGAAAAAAAAGTGAAGAGTCAAGAGATCTTTAAACACCTCAGGTTTGAGTATCCGGACATTAAAAGGACAGCTCTAGGTTTCATAAGTGCTTTAGACCTTTTGATTGCCACCATCCTCTCTGCCCAATGCACAGACAAACAAGTAAACAAGGTAACCAAGATTCTTTTTAAAAAGTTCAAGACCCCTGAAGACTATGCAAAAGTTGATCTCGAGGAACTAGAAAACATAATCAAGTCTACTGGATTCTATCACAGAAAAGCAAGGTTCATCAAGTTGGCTGCTGAAAAACTTATTGATGAATTTAACTCCCAAGTTCCAGCTTCAATGGAGAAGTTAACTCAGCTTCCCGGAGTCGCTCGCAAGACTGCAAACATCGTGCTTTCCAATGTTTTTAATATAAATGAGGGTATTGCAGTAGATACCCATGTCATGCGACTATCCAAGAGATTAAGACTTACTGAAGAAAAAGAAAGGAACAAGATAGAAAAGGACTTAATGAATCTATTCAACCAAGATCAATGGCCTATGATATCAACTCTGCTGATAGCACATGGAAGAAATGTCTGTACTGCCAGACACCCAAAATGCAAAGCTTGCACTATGAATAACCTTTGCCCCTCAGCTTTCAAGTTCGGCTGAAATCTAAAGAAAACTGGATGTAATGACACACACCCAACTACTTAGTGGTTCCAATTGAGCAAGCCTTCAAGCAAAGACCACACGTCTCGATCTCAGTATGCGTTGATTGCATACGTGCGAGAACATGGATCTTCCTATTCTTTAATCGGGCAATATCTTCAAAATATTGTAGATTATAGAGTTTCGGATCTCTGTAACTTCGACACTTCAAATGGTTAACAGTTCCATCTCCTGCTAGAGCTTTTGGTGGGCAGGCCTTGACGCACATTAATCCGCAAGCTTCAGGCTTACAGATCAGACCCCATCTCATGCCATCGTTAAGTGTAGGATCAGGTTTGAGTGGTGCCGTGCTTATTACTGAGACAAATCTGATCCTAGGACCAAACTTGGGAACAACTACAAATGATCCTGCACTCAACTCACCCAGTCCTGCCATGACGGCTGCATGTCTATGTGAGAAATCTCCTAGCATTCTTATTCTAGGTCCAGCTTTCTCCCGTATTATCCGTATATCACGCGCATAATCTGGTATAGCCGGATCTATTGGAAGTGCATCAAACCCTTGTTCCTCCATAAAAATTGCGATTTTATAAGCCAATAGGCGGAGTTGATCGTTCAAGTAACGATAACATGCGCTGTAAGTGAGACTTGGAATAGTTTTAACTATTGATATAGGAATGCGCTTTGCCATGACTATGACACTTTGCGCATCTAGCTGCAGGTCTGAAGGCTTATGTCCAGGAGGAGCCTGTGTGAAACGATCAGTTGATGCTATGCCAATTAGATCAGCGCTATTATTTCTCGCAAACTCTTTCACTTCATCAGTTGATAACATAGCTTGCCTCCAAGAAACCTACCATATTTTACTTGAAACTCACTTACACTATATACTTTTCTTTTACCCGAATTATTATAACCTCAGCTCCAATCCCTTATCACTCGGTTCGACAAATCCCGCCTTTCTATAAATATTAATTCCCTTTCTAGTGGCATTAAGGTGGAGATACTTCAATCCTATCAATTTTGCTTCTTCAATTAATCTACCCAGTAGTTGTGTACAAACACCTTTTCCTCTAGCTTCTGGTATTGTATAGAAGTTGAGTAGATATCCAAGTTTTCCAGATTCAAGCCCTTCATAATTTGCTGGTCTTTCCCATATAACCAAGCCGCTTGTACCAATTATCCTTCTTTTGTATTCAGCCAGCCATGCAATAAATTCATTGGAGCGAATTGCCTTTGTGAAGTAGGCATGTAGCGATCCTCTTAGTACCTGTGTTTTTTCATCATCTGCACGATTGTATAACTCATTAAGAAACTGTATACGAAAATTAATCAGGGTATTAATGTCGTTAATGTCAGCTTTACGATACACAATCCCATGACTATTAATCTCATTAGTAAATATCATAACCTATTACAGAAGATTGGCTTTCCCTAAATATATATCACACACACTTGAATTCGAATATCTGAAAACGTGGGATGCTGAGAATGAAAAGTATGACTATTCGAAAAGCAGCCATTTCTGACTTGGATGAAATTGTTGAAATGGCTTTGTTTTTACAAGAGCATATTGAGAATTGCAGTTCTTCTGTTTGGAAACATACTGACAACAGGAAACGATCGTTGAAAAAACAGTACACTGAACATCTGTTGGATGAGAATAGCTTGGTTCTCATAGTAGAAGATAAAACAAAGATCATAGGTTTGTTGTTGGCAACGGTTGTATCAAGAGCTGATTATTTACCTAGCATTGTTGGAAGTTTGTCTTCAGTTTATGTAGAAAAAACCCATAGAAGACAAGGTATTGGTAGTATGTTAATCAGGGAAGCTTGCAGATTTTTCCACTCTAAAAAAGCAGAGAACATCTACTTGAGATATGTCCTAGGAAACATTGAGGGTGAAAGATTCTGGAAACATATGGGCTTTAAACCAATTCTAGTTACAGCAGGGGCCCTCACAAGTAAAATTGAAGATCGGATCACTGGTAAATGATTTCTTCCAGTATAACGCGCGCACTGATGTCCTGTTTCAAAGCTGCTAAGGGTTAAATAAGTAATCTCTTACATTCACTCGAAGGTTGTTTTTTTGTGACTTCAAATGTTGCGGTCGTTGATATTCATTCATTTACAAAAGCTATTGATGTTATCGGTGGTATAGACGAACTAAATACTGGAAAAAGGTTGGTTATCAAGGTTGGAATTTATAGCACTGATACAGGAATATGCAGTACCGTTAATACACTTAATTCAATCATCAAATCCTTTGACAACGCGCCGGAGATTCTAATAGTCGAATCCGATAGTTACGCGGGCCCAGGATTAAAACGACTGGAAGTATGGAAAGACTGCTACAATGAAAGGGCTACTCCATTTAATCTCTCAGACGATAAGGACACCAAAATAATTGAGGTTGCTGGAGAACGTATCCCATTATCCCATAAACTCTTTGAACCAAGTACTTTCATTAGCACTCACGTTCCCAGAAGATATGAAGATGCTGGAAATGAGGATCTTATGAATATGGGTTCCATAATCAAGAATTTACTAGGTTTAATCCCGGACAAGAAAAAGTTCAGATTCCACAAATGTCTACCGACTGCACTTTTAGATATGTATGAAGCAATTGGGGGGATAGATCTAGCAATATTGGATGGAACTCGAGTTTTTCTAGGCTATAAAAAGAAAAAGACGACTGTATCTTCAAAACTACTATTGGTAGGCAGAGACGCATTTGCAGTTGAAGCAGTTGGAGCCTACTTGGTCGGTTTTGATCCTACAGATATGCCAATTTTAAGAGAAGCTAGGAATCGTGGATTGGGTGAAATCGATATCAATAAGATTAACATCATCGGGAACATCAGACCTGCGAGAAACATGATAATAAGAGAGTTTAACAAATTAGCCACTGACACGATTCATAAGGAGAAATAAAAGGACTGGATCTCCTCTTCGTGCATGATTTTTAACTTAATTTATAAGCAGAGATTATATGAAGTTTTTTAGGGAATTACTGTTGGACAATAGGAATATTAAATTGAGCGATATTTGGGGATACTTTGACGGAGAGCCATATGTTTTCCTTGCTACTGTTGAAGATGATCAGCCGAGAGTAAGACCTGTAACACTAATACATTTGAAGGGAAAACTATTCGTCACTACTGGTTCAAAAGATGCCAAAGTAAGGCAGATAAGGCAAAATTCTAAGACAGAGTTTTGCTTATTACTCGAAAAGGATGAGAGAAAAGGAACGTTGCGAGCAGAATGTATTGCACAAATTATCGAAGACAAAGATATTAAAACAGATGTATTCAACAATATTTCTTTTGCAAAGGAATTCTGGAATAGCTCCAACGATCCTACATATACAGTCATAAAATTAAAGCCCATCAGTTTTGAATACATGAAACCTGAAACCATTGAAGCAGTAAAGATCAGAATCTAAGTGCGTGCATGAAACATTAAGTATACACACCGATAAAACGCGCTTAAGAACAATAGTGGTCAGAATTAGCATTAACTAGGATAACCAACTACACTCATGTAAATTATGCTTTCCCCTTTTCCATCGATATTTAATAAATCATTCAGCTCATCATCATAGAAAGCGCCTATCTGACAAGTTCCTAAACCAAGATTAACAGCAGAAATTGCCAAGTTTTGTGCGATGTGCCCAGCCTCAATATAGATATACCGATAAGCCCTCTGCTTATATTTCCATTTGGATCTGTTGAAGATGGCTGTCCATAAGAAAATGATTGCAGCTCTACTACACATCCGTTGTCCTAAAGCTGCAAAACTGACATCTTCCCGAAAGTCGCCCAACCTAACTTCGTCTAAAGTGTGTGATTTCACTGAATAGTGATATATGCCCATTTCTAAATCCGAGACTTTGTTTGCGAGAATATAAGTTTCTATGGGGTATAAAGCTCCTGCAGAAGGAACTATTCGAAACTCGTATCCTTTCTCTCTTCTGTGGATTCCAGTTGAAGTTAGTAACAGGTAAGATAATTGTTGTTTTGTTACAGGTTTTGATGAGAAGTCGCGTATACTTTTTCTCAGTCTAAGGATTCTGTCAAAATCAATTCTTTTAATGGATTCCATGGATGGTAATTCTATACTTTTTACTTTCGGATACTCTTTGTAAAGGCTTGCGCGAATAGGTAAGCCGCGCCCTCCTTTTGGCATTCGCCCACGATGATACTTAGTTTCTCTCTGAAAACTATCTCCCGTTCCCTCGTCCATAAGGTGTCAGTCCTTTCTTTAGGCATGAATAAAGGATTTGAGTTTTAAAATTAAAGTATTAGGCTAACGAGCGAGTGAATTTAGGTTTATTTAGGTAACTGCTTCAACACGAACTACTTGAGGTATTTTCTTCTTGAGATATGTCTCTACTCCCATCTTAAGCGTCATTGTGGACATTGGGCATCCTGCACATGCACCTTTCAACTTAACCTTGATAATCCCATCAGTCACATCCATAAGCTCAATATCTCCTCCATCAGCCTGGAGTCTAGGTCTCAATTCTGAAAGTGCTTCAGTAACTCTATCCTTGAAATCTTCTTCCACTGTTAACACACGCTCACTAGTCTTGATGCCTACGTGACAAGGGGCACGCATATATACTTTTCCAAAAAACGAATGTATTACTGACAAGATGTAAGTTATGTTCCCGCATCATTTGGTATCATTAACTTGACCTTTAGCTGCACGATCTTTTTCCATTTTAATCCACCATTCAGGAACCTTCACATCTTCTTTCATGTCCCAGAGGTCAAAAGGTTTAATGTCCAGTATTGGTGTACCATCCAACGCATCTAAACCTCGAACAGTCAAGACATTTTCTTGAACCTCTAAAAGTTCAACCAATGTTAATCCAATAGGATTCGCCCGACATGGGGTTCGTGTAGCGAAAACCCCAAGTAATGGCAAATCCTTTCTTCCTCTAGGATGAACCTTCAACCTTCTCCTCTTATCTTCAGAGATTCGATTCATCCAAAAGATTATAAACAGATGGGAAAAATCCTTAATCCCATCTAAAGCTGCTTTCAGATCACTCTGAATAATTATCTCTGAGATTCTAGCCTTATTCCGAACCTCCCTTCCAAACGCATTCCCCTTCACGAAACCAACGGGTTCCATTTCAATCTTCACCATACCTGTATCAACCCCTCTAGTTTATAATCTGAAGAGATAAAAACATGTGAGAAGTAAAAAGACTTTAGTAAAACCCAAAACACTTAAAAAATTCGTTAACCGAGCGACATAGATCCAAGTAAATCCAATCTGACCCACCAATTCAAGTATATAGGCTTCTTTCAATATTAACTAGTGGATGCCAACAAAATGAGCCTTAAGAAATACCAGAAGAAAAGAGATTTTAAAAGAACAACAGAACCCGAAGGCCGTGTTCAATCAGCTGATGACCACTTATATGTGGTACAAAAACATGATGCAAGTCACCTACATTATGATCTAAGACTGGAATTGGACGGGGTGCTTAAAAGCTGGACAATACCAAAAACGCCTCCTACAGTTGTAGGTGTCAAACGATTAGCTGTTCAAACTGAAGATCATCCTATAGAATATGCAAATTTTGAAGGAGTAATTCCTAAAGGGGAATATGGAGCTGGAACCGTAGAAATTTGGGATAAAGGTGAATTTACCATGAAGAATAAGGAACAGAACAAACTGATATTTGAAATAAAAGGAGAGAAGCTCAAAGGTGACTATTGCCTAATAAGATTTAAAGGAAAGAATAACTGGCTTTTCTTCAAGAAGAAGAGTCAATACAAAGCATCCATTCAATAGAGGAGTTGGCACCGGTAATTATCAAGTTGTGCTGTTAGGATTTCTTTGTTTATTAAGAATTTTTATTATTTCTCTGCAAAAATTTGGTAGATCTCCAGGGTGTCTTGACGTTACGAGGTTCTCGTCTACTATGACGGAGGCATCGCTGAAATTAGCTCCAGCGTTCTTTAAATCTGTCGCCACTGATTTCCAGCACGTAGCATCTTTATCATGAAGCAAATCTGCTTCAATTAGCATCTGCGGGCCATGGCATATTGCAGCAATAACTTTTTCCTTTTCATTAGCTTCTTTCAATATCCTGATTAAGTCCTTATCTAATCGCATTCTATCAGGTGCTCTTCCACCAGGTATTATTACAGCCACGAAATCGTTGATGTTCACATCTCTTGATGCTAGATCTGACTTGAAGGGAATACCATGTTTTCCAGTATATGTTTCCTTGCCTTTTGGTCCTACGATTACTACTTCATAACCTTCTTCCTGTAAGCGGTAATACGGATAGATAAACTCAGATTCTGCAACTCCATTCTCAACCATGATTAGAACTTTCATAGCATTACTCCTTGATTAGGGTCTAAGGAATTTTCAGATATTCAAAATGAAAAGCGCATTCATTTATTAAGATAACTTACTTGACCCTAACTTTCAACAGTTATTGCCTCTGTAGGGCAGGATGCTACGCATGCCATACACTCTATGCATTCTTCCTTTCGTACAGGAACTGATTTTGGAGTATCAGGGTGTTCTGGTAGATTTTTAAGTTCAAATACTTCCACTGGGCATATGTCAATACATATTCCGTCTCCATTGCATTTGCTCCAATCTGCTTTTACTTCCGGCAATCTAATTATCTCCATAGATGTGACGGATTATCCTCCAGGTGCTCCATGAAAGGGAGCGCTCTTCCAGATGAAGTCCCACCATGCCTCTTCAGTAATAGTTTCTCCCTGAACGAGGATTTCTAGTACTTGCTTCAGAAGTTGGTGATGTCTTCTTTCGTCCATTAGGATGGCTTCCAGAAGGAGTCTAACTTTTTTATCTTCTACGGATGGAATCTTTTTACTGATCTTATTGATAAGCTCAACTTCTAGTTTTATGTGTTCTTCAACAAGCCTTCTTTGTTCATCAAGGTTTTGTTGTGTGAGGGCTGGTTGAACATCAGTAAGAAGATTAAAAGCTGAGGTGTACATGTGAGCATGTTTTTCAGAATCCAAGGATATTCCTTTCAAGACTCCTTTTACCGCTAGATTTCCCACGTTTTCTAAGGATTGATTCAATGATTTAATGATCTTATGTTCGATCTTTATCTGTTCTTTCAAGAATTTTGTTAATTCACTCTTTGAGTTCAGGGTGATCTCCTCCATCTCGAATGAAATGCTACCCTTTAGCCATAAGTCTTTCGGCGATAGCTTTTCCGAATTGCCTGCATCTTTCAAGTCCAGCTGGACTTGGCTTATATTTGATTATAAGCGGAGGTTCTATTACATCCATTTCAAATTTATTCTTCATAATTTCATTAACAAGTCTCGGTGCTTCGCCACTCCATCCAAAAGATCCAAATGCAGCTCCTACCTTATTTTTTAAAGAAATATTTTTCTCTGCCGCTTCTTCAAAGAGGTTTTTTACGCCTATTGCCATGTCATGATGATATGTGGGACATCCGATTAGAATCGCGTCATAACTTGCAAGTTTCTCAGGGGAAACATGGTACGTAAGTTCAACTTCCATATTAGGCAATGCTCTGGTTCCTTCAGACACTGCAGTGGCCATTTTCTCCGTGTTTCCAGTTCGACTATAATAACAGATTAATATTCTTCCCATGTTGATATGCCAACCTAGCAATTATTTTGAAGAGCTGAGTTTATTATGTTTATTAAGGATTTCATCTGCTAACTTGTCCAAAGCCTTGAAATCCTCTTCACTTGGAAATCCCTTAATTACAACGGGTTCAAGTAACTCAAGATTCAAGCTGGAAAGCATTCCAGTGAGTTTTTCGATTATACGGGTTCCCCAGCCATACGAACCTATAATGGAGGCATATTTGATCTTAGGTCTCAACGCATTTACCAGATATGTGGGCCCAATACACCCGGGATGGGGTCCACCAAGCACTGTGGGTGATCCAATCACTACTGTAGCTGCATCTACAAGACTTATAGCAAGTTTTCCAATATCTGTTCTAGATAAATCAAATCTTTCCACTTTTATCCCTCTTTCAATTAGGGCATCAACGAAGTGTTCTATCATTTTCTTCGTGCTACCATGCATTGAAATATAGGGAAGTACAACAATGTTCTTTGGAGGAGCAGAAATCCACTCGTTATATGCTTCAATTATGAATTCTGGTTTTTGATAAATCGGGCCATGGCTTGGTGCAATGATAGAAATTTCTAAATCCCGAATTTTTTGAAGGTTTTTATTAATCACTGTTCTGAAGGGCATCATAATCTCTGCATAATACCTTTTTGCAGCCTCATAGATTGTTGGTTCATCGACCACGAATAGATCAGAAGTTGCGTAATGTGAACCAAACAGATCACACGAGAAAAGAACTCTATCCTCTTTCAAATATGTCACCATGGTTTCAGGCCAGTGAACCCATGGAAAATGAATGAACTCCAATGTTTTATTTCCGAGACTTAATATTTGTTCATTTTCAACAGTCAAAATCCTATTTTCAGGTATGCAAAGTAGACTTACTAATAGACTCTTGCATTTCTGAGTTGTTAACACTTTGGCTTCTGGGTATTTGCTTAGGACGCGAGGTAATGTTCCTGAATGATCTTGTTCAGCATGATTCGTTACAACGTAATCCAGTTTTTCAATGTGAAGCTCTTCTAGGTTTTCGAGTAATACATCCATCTTGGTTGGATCCACTGTATCTATCAAGGCGGTTTTTTCGCTACCTTTAACCAAGTATGAGTTGTAACTTGTACCATCAGGTAGCGGAATAAGTTCGTCAAAAAGGCGTCTATCCCAATCTATAGCTCCTACGTAAAATACGTCTGCTATAACTCCTCTTTTCATTTTATTCCCATTCTATTCAACTTTTTCAAACTCTTCCTTTGAAGCACCACAGAGAGGGCATACCCAATCTCCTGGTAGCTCTTCAAATCGGGTTCCTGGTTCTATTCCAGAACTCTCGTCTCCTTTCTCAGGATCATAAATATATCCACAAACCGAACATCTATACTTATCCAATTCATTTTTCTCCTTTATACAAAGCACGCGCACAAGCTCTTTTATGAAGAGAACCATTTTGCCTAACGACTTTTAAACCTTTTCGCCATGAACTTTATCAAAAAATGGCGAGCATGCACGCAGGATATTAGACCTAATTGAACAACTTATCTTAAAACCCAAAAATCAAGTATTGAAGTCCAAATCTTTCTATGAGAAAGCTTTTATGAAAGGTGAGGAACAATCTTCGCAAATGCCTTAGAGATGGTTTACCATGGTACTGAAGAAAGGAGATTTCATAATTATAGACTATGTGGGAACAATAAAAGAAACTAGCAAGGTATTTGATACCACAAGCTATGATCTAGCTAAGAAAGAGAACCTATACAAGGAAGGGGAGATCTATGAGCCGAAACTTGTTGTCATAGGAGAAGGGTGGGTGCTAAAAGCTCTAGATGAAAATCTGACTAAATTGAAAATAAACAAGAAAGAAAAAATTGAAATACCCCAAGAGAAAGCCTTTGGAGTAAGAGATCCAGAGAAAGTTAGGAGAGTTTCGCTAAAACAATTAACTAGTAAGGGAATAACTCCCAATCTTGGAATGCGGATAGAATATAATGGAAAGATGGCAACAGTCAGAACTATAGGTGCAGGACGCGTTTTATTGGATTTCAATCAACCTCTTGCTGGGAAGACATTAGTATACGAAGTGACACTCACAAAAGAACTGAAACTCAAAGACGATAAGATACTAGCCTTAACTCATCGTCGAATACCTTCGGTTGAAGCATCGAAGTTCAAACTAACCATTAAGACAAAAACAGTTCAAATAAAAATGCCGGAAGAGACCTTCTATATCGAAGGAATACAACTTGCTAAAAGAGGAATAGCCATGGATATCCAAAGGTTTTTTCCTCTAGTGAAAACAGTCAGTTTTGTTGAAGCCTTTAAGACAAAACCAAAAACACAAACAAAAACTTAGCAAACACTACCCAAGCTAAGGAGATAAATGATGAGAATCGTCTTATTAGGCCCTCCAGGATCAGGCAAAGGAACATACGCTTCTAGATTATCTCCAATCCTAAATATTCCTCACATAGCTACAGGTGCCATGGTAAGGAAAGAAATATCTGAACAAACAAAATTGGGCGAAGCGATAAAAGAACATAGCAACAAAGGTGGACTTGTACCTGATCAGATTATTATACAGCTTTTAAAAAAGAGAATAGGTCAATCTGATTGCGAGAATGGTTTTATTCTGGATGGTTTTCCAAGGACGAAGAAACAAGCAGAAGCCTTGGAGGAAATTGCTGTTATTGACATGGTCATAAACTTGAATGTTCCAGATGAAATCATAATCCAACGTTTATCAAACAGGCTTACATGCAGAGATTGCGGTACAATCTACAACAGAATTACACTAAAACCCAGATTAAATGGCGTTTGCGACAAATGTGAAGGTGAACTAATTCAAAGAAAAGACGATGAACCTGAAGTTGTACAAGAACGACTAAATCTATACCGACAAAAGACTCAGCCTTTGATAGACTATTATCGGAAAAAAAGCCTTCTAAAAGACGTTTTTTGCGAAGACTTGGAAACTCCTCCCAAGATAATGATAGAGAAAATTATGTTATTACTTGATCAGTTCACCAGAAAGTAATCCAACACAAGTCAAATCCTTAATTCGGAAGATAGCAAATCTTGTTAAATAATGTTTGTCATTTTTACTAGATTGTTGTAATCTTCATGACTTAGTTCGAGCTTGTTCAATATTGTGTACCGCTCTGGTCTTACAGTTGGGGAGATTTCTAGTGCTTTTACGATGTTTTCCTCACGTACTCCAAGATCCTTTGCGTCAGTTGGCGCGTTTAGGCGTTCCAATGTCTCTTTTATTTTTCTCCAATCTAATTTGTGTAGGTATGCCATCATTATGGCTCCCACACCACATTGTTCTCCATGCATAGCATGGTTAGGCTCAATCATGTCGAGAGCATGGCTGAACATATGCTCAGAGCCACTACATGGATGACTACTTCCAGCGATACTCATAGCAACTCCACAGCTTATCAAGGCCTCTAAGAGAATTCGCAATCCTTTCTCTCTTTGCGCCATTATTATGTCTGCATTCTTCATTACAAGTTTGGCACTCATAAGTGCTAAACTGGCTGCGTATTCCCCATAATACTCTCCTCTCTCCTTATGAGCTAATCTCCAATCCTTAACCGATGTGAATTTTGAGATAACATCTCCACATCCGCTTACAGCACACCGCCATGGTGCTTGCATAATTATTCCCGTATCTGCCAAGATGGCTATTGGCGCCTGAGCCATAACAGAATGGGGTTTTTCAGATCCTTTTAATGAAGAAAGAGGGCTTGCGATCCCATCGTGAGAAGCTGTTGTTGGAACACTGATGAAAGGAGTTTTTTGATGAGCGGAACTTAGCTTCGCAACATCTATTCTTGTTCCTCCCCCAACTCCAAGGACAACTTGGGGTCTCAATTCTTTTATCTGGTTCTCGACCGTTACAACATCTTTGATACCAGCTGATTTGACAATCAAGGTATCAACCTTGACCCCTTCCTCCTCTAGATACCCTTTAACCGTTTTACCTGCAGTGTCATGCGTTGTTATGCCAGTGACTATGAGTGCAGACTTTTTATATCCAAGTCTATTAGAAACTTCTACAACTTTATCAATTATGCCGTTTCCTACAATGACCTCTCTGGGAAGTTGCATACGGTGATATTGTGATGCCAACTCAATCATCGGTTAAACTTATTCTTTTAATGTAGTTTCCTCATCCTTAAAGCTTTAATTAATCTTCCCATCATGAACCGTAATCTTAATAAATAGTTGTTTATGATTACATGATGCTGCTTGCTGATGAAACATCGTCAACTGCGGCTTTGGATTTTAGGGAAGATGAAATGATGAGCAACGATAGAGTAAATCAATTAATAATGAAAGGAACAACAACCATAGGTCTAATTTGTAACGATGGTGTGATACTAGCATCAGATACTAGAGTAACAATGGGCAATTATGTGGCCCATAAACATGGTAAAAAAATATACAAAATAACTGATCATTTAGCAATGACCATATCAGGAAGCGTTGCTGATTCACAAAGAGCTGTGGACATTCTGAAGGTTAATGCCAAACTCTACAAGTTAAATATCGGCAGACCTATGCCCGTGGCTGCTGCTGGAAGAATCATTGCAAACCTGTTGTTTTCATCAAGGTATGCTCCACTCATAACACAAGTTTTGATTGGAGGGATTGATGATACGGGACCACATGTATTCTCTTTGGATCCATTTGGCAGTCTAACAGAAGAGAAATGTGTTGCCACTGGCTCCGGATCACCCATAGCTTATGGTGTTTTAGAAGATCGATACAAAGAAAATGAGTCAATGGAGAAGATACTCCCAGTAATCGTAAAAGCAGTTAAGTCTGCTATGAAGAGGGATATAGGTAGCGGTGACAGCTTTGATGTGTCAGTGATAGGTGATCAGGGCTACCATGAATTAAGCGAAGCGGAGAAGAAACAGTATCTGGCAGGCTGAGGAAGTCTATAGAGTGGCAGGTAATTCTGGTAAAGACAAAATTGAAATGAGTCAATATATTCTGGAGCATGTTCCTGAACAAGCTGAAGTTGCCAGAATAGAATATGAAGGCCCAAAGCTTGCGATCTACGCTAAGAAGCCAGAGGTACTAGTTGAAGAAAGTAACATAATCGCTGATATAGTAAATACTCTAAGAAAGAGGATAGTTGTTCGCTCAGACCCTTCAGTGAGGGCTCCTGAAAAGAAAGCTGAAAAAATGGTTAAAGACATTATTCCACCTGAAGCAGAGGTAACCAATGTAAACTTTGATCCAAGTCTGGGCGAGATAATCATTGAAGCTGAGAAACCAGGTGTGGTGATTGGGAGAAATGGTTCGGTTCTTCAGGAGATCGTTAGAAAAACAAGATGGCGTCCTCGTGTTTTAAGAAGTCCTCCTCTTCGCTCTAAGATTGTTACCAATATGCGACATTATCTTCATTCCGAAAGTAAAGAGCGGGATCGCGTTCTACGTACGGTTGGGGAGAGAATCTTCAGACCTAAGCTTTTTGAGGTTGGAGATTTAAGAATCACAGCGTTAGGTGGCGTTCAAGAGGTTGGAAGATCAGCTTTTCTGGTTCAAACGAGAGAAAGCAGTGTACTACTGGATTGCGGATTAAATCCTGGATCATCCGATCCATTCACAATGTTTCCAAGGTTGGATTCACCAACTTTTGAAATTGATTCATTGGATGCTGTTGTAATAAGCCACGCACATCTTGATCATTGTGGTTTGGTTCCATTCTTGTATAAATACGGGTATGATGGGCCTATCTATTGTTCAGCTCCTACGTCAAACCTAATGACTCTTCTTCAATTAGACTGCCTGGATGTAGCAGGCAAGCAAGGCATCGTTTCACCATATGATCAAAAGGACGTTCGCGATTGTGTTTTACACACTATTCCATTGAGACATGGTGTTGTAACAGACATCGCTCCAGATTTGCGACTTACTCTACACAATGCTGGACACATTCTAGGATCGTCAGTTGTACATTTGCATGTAGGTGAAGGATTACACAACATAGTTTACACGGGTGATTACAAGTACGGGCGAAGCATGTTGTTGGAGGCTGCAGTTACCAAGTTTCCAAGGGTCGAGACGCTAATAACCGAAAGCACATATGGCAGTCCCAAAGATATGATGCCTTCAAGATTTGAAGCTGAGGAACTATTGACCTCTAAAATAAATCTTACCTTGGAAAGAAAGGGAAAGATCTTAATTCCATTGCCAGCCGTAGGTAGGGCCCAAGAGATTATGCTTGTCATTGATGGGTATATGCGACGAGGGTTAATGAAGGAGTCTCCAGTATTTATCGAGGGAATGATCTCAGAGGCTACAGCAATTCACACAGCTTATCCGGAATATCTTGGAAGAGAAGTACGAAGAAGCATTCTATATGATGGCATCAATCCTTTTCAATCAGATTACTTCACAATTGTTGAAAACCCAAGTATCAGACAAGAAATTATTGATGGAGAACCTTGTATTATACTAGCCACCTCTGGAATGCTTGAAGGTGGGCCAGCAATTGACTATTTCAGAAACCTAGCTGATGATGAGAAAAACACCATAATTTTTGTAAGCTACCAGATTGAAGGGACTCTAGGTAGAAGAGTGCAGAAAGGGGTATCTGAGGTATCAATGATGAACAACAATGGAAGAATAGAGGTTGTTCACGTTAAAATGCAGAGAGAATCAGTAGAAGGCTTTTCAGGTCATTCTGACAGACGTCAAATACTGAATTATATAGGCCACATCAAGCCAAAACCTGAGAATGTTTTCGTGTGTCATGGTGAGAAGGAAAAATGTCTAAGCATAGCAGGATTCATTCGAAGACAAAAAGGAATTAGAACAATAGTGCCAGCAAACATGGAAACCTTCAGACTGCAGTAGGCATAGCTTTATTTGATATTGTCGTTTTTTCCCGCCAGATCTTTATGTTTGGTGGACAAATCACAACCCGTTCTTCACCTAAACGGGCAATGTCCCCATCAATGGACTTTGTAAACTTGCATAACTCATTTACAGCAAATTTCACGTCTTCAATACTTACTTCTGCAAGGGGAGTTACTCTTAGAATTAACACCTTACCTGAGCTAACTTCCTTCTTAATAATGTCTAAATCCGTTAGACTATTGAGAGGCATGGCTTTCAAATAGGTACTTCTAAGGGAATCTTCAGTTTTATCACTCAATTTGTTATTTTCAGTCTTCTTGAGAATACGTCTTATGCCCCTTAAACCAGGCAAAGTCTTCCTCTCTAAAACATATTCAACTTTAAAATGTTTAAGTATTTCCTAAGTTGATCTAAAAATTTGCGCTTACCTGAATTATTTCTTATTGTTTCTGTCTTTTCTCCATCTTCTTTATGAATGTCCATATTTTATCTCCAACATAATGCAAGTTTTGCACAATAACACCTTCTTCAATTCCCTTAGCTTCACTCATGTTGTACATGGCCTGTCCTACTGCCACAGTTTTACCATGCTTTTCATCAGAAATTAAAACAAGGTCGCCCTTCATAAATTCTCCATCATAGCGTATAATCCCCGGAGCCATAATGTTTGCACCATTGCATACTTTTGGAACAGCACCCATATCAACAGTGACTCTTGGCAGGAGAGAAAGAACTTTTACTGAAATTAAGGTTGGAAATAACTTTTCCTTCGTCTTAACTATTAATGGACTACCCTTTATGAGATAAATTTCGCCAAAATTAGTTGAAACAATCTCCATACTGTCTTTGCCATCAAAAATCGTACGATGATTTATCTTTAGTTTTTCAGAGATTACTCTTACTAGAAGTTTCACCTTTTTACTTTTGATAAAATGCCTTTTATATTGTGTTGACATGCTAAACTCTCTTGACAGGTTTGATAGTATAGATTTAAGTATAAAAGAAGTAAATTATAGTTGAGGGGAAAAAATGAGTGAAATGACAACCGAGATCCTTGAGGAAAATCTTGGGAAAAAGGTAATCGTGAGACTAAAGGGTGGAAGAAGCTTACGGGGCGTTCTAAAAGGATTCGATCAGCATCTGAATCTGGTTTTAGAGGAGACTGAAAACACAACCGATGTTGAGGACGTGAAGAAACTGGGTTTGATCATAGTTCGGGGAGATAACGTCGTTATTATTTCGCCCCCACCAAGGTGACCTCTTTGGGAAAAGGAACACCCTCCTTTGGAAAACGGGCTGGGAAGACTGTTCACATACGGTGTAGACGTTGTGGAAGGAGAGCTTACCATGTTTCCAAGAAACGTTGTTCAGCTTGTGGCTATGGTGAAACAGCAACCATTAAGGTACCCTCATGGAGAACCAGAGACATTCGTAGGAATAGAATTCATTAGTAGTTCTTAACCCATTTCAACAGCTTGTCTTAAGGCAAAGTTTACTATTTCTACAGATAAATTTACTGTCAAAAGTCCACAAGTCACAGCATATTGGGCTGTAATTGACTAAGCGTAAACGCTTAGGTTCTTTTTCTCAAAATTATGTGTAGTTATTTTAAGTTATAGTAGCCCTTGTCAATTTTAACAAAGATTAGTGGTCCACTACTTTGAGCGACTTCGCGAGCCTTTCTCAGAACATTATTTACTACCTTTAGAGCAAGTTCTTCTTCGCTTTGGCATTTTTTCTTGTTTTGACCTAATTCCATTTTTAGAAGGTTTTCAGCTAAAATTGAGGTTCCACAAATCTCTCCATTTTTAATAAGTTTCCCAACTACGATTTCTTCCATTTCAGTGCGTTTATCTAATTTTCTCCATATGGGTGTTGCTTTATCAAGGGTTTTTCTGACTTTCTTCCATCTCTTGGAGTTAGGCTTTCCTATCATTAGTTTCACTCGTTCTTTCCATTTCTTTAACCACATTCCTGTCCAAAAATTCACAAATTCTTCTAGTTCTTCAGGCTCTTTCTCATAGAACTCCTCTAGTTTATCTACAAGTTCGCACTCGTTTGCATCTTTTCCCACCAGTTTCCAATGTACCTTAAGGTAGTTTATCATGTCTTGGCATGCGATTTGAAGCACTTTGCGATCAGAACCGAAGACATCCAACATTGGATTTTTACTCTTCAGTTTTTCCGACAATAGAACTTCTACGAAATTCATTAGCCTACTCCCGCTTCGAAACCTTCTCCACAATAATCTGTGAGTAGGCCGTTAATTAACTTTATTTATATATAGTTCTATAAGTCTTCTAAAGAAATATTTTCGTTTTCGATGCATGAAAACATATTACTTTGGAAAATATGAATGAAACTAACCACCACTCTTGCCAAAGGCATTGGAGTAGTCCTTTCTTTTTTGTGTAATCTTCTTTCGATAGGTTTTTATTTGCCCTCGATGTTGTAGACTAAAATACCCAGGGATAAGAACTAGAAACCAGAGCGAGTCAAAATGGTCAGAAAAGCCCGAATTCGTTTAACAAGTACAAGTTATAAGCGGCTGGAAACGGTATGTGATGAACTTAAGACCATAGCAGATAGAACAGGTGTCAAGATAACTGGGCCAGTTCCTCTTCCCACAAAAAGGTTGAGGGTTCCCGTAAGGAAATCACCATGTGGTGAAGGAACTGCAACCTGGGATCGCTGGGAGATGCGAATCCATAAGCGTCTGATCGACATAGATGCAGAGGAACGTGTAATGAGACGTATAATGCGAATTAGGGTTCCAGAAGAAGTCCATGTAACAATAGAACTTCTTTAATCGTCCCCGTGAAAAAAACTTGGTCTTTTTAAAAGAAGGGGATGTAGACATAGCATATTATTACTAGAATAAGACTTGTTGTAAATGTCAAAATCCATACAGACTTATTCCAGAAAAAAACCTTGAATCCATCAACCATTCCAAAAGGAATCATGTTAAAGAGAGCAATCCACGAGTTGAAAACAGCTCCCACGAAAAACACCATTTGAGATACTGAGAAAGCTATCCCAATAAACAACAAACATAACAGAATATTGGTCAACGGACCAACTAAAGATATCATTCCCATACTCTTTCTATCAGAAATCCCTTTTACCAATACTGTGCCTGGATATATCATTTTGAAAAACGGTGAAACAATTGAAACCAACGTTAAGATTAAACCAAAAGGAATCAATTGAAACTCTGCCCATAACCCCATTTTCTTGGCTATTATCTTATGAGCCATCTCATGAATCAAGAATGACACCATGAGAATAATGGCGAACAATATTACATAGTTCGTCTGTAATTGATACAGGATTGTGGATAATCCTATAATCATAATAACCAATTCAGCTATTACCAAATGCTTTATCTCATCACGACTGAACCAGATTCTTCTAACATTCAAGTTTCTATATGGAATATTAGATTCGAAATTATCTTGGTTCCATTGTATAATCTTAACATTTTCTTTCTTAGGTGCCAGTGCCAACTCTTTTTTTAAGCAATCGTGATTTTCCGGTAATCGATGTTCAGAGCAGTAAAGACCTTTACAATATGGGCATTTGAATGGTAAGGCAACTTCTTCACTGCATAATCGGCACTTCATGTCAAGGCGCCTCTCTACACTAAAATTTTCGTTGTTGTTATATGTTTCTACCTTAATTTGTGCACTATGCATATATCCAATATTGACAAAAATACGAATGGCAAGCTTGATCTTGTAGTGGCGTGATTGTAGGAGAGAAGAACCTTTGAATCCTTTCAGTTTTATTCATGCAGCTGACTTGCACTTGGGCTATTCCCAATATGCCTTGGAAACAAGGCGTGAAGACTTTCAAAATGCCTTTGGAGAACTAATTGAAAAAAGCATTGAACTTAAACCAGACTTTCTGATTCTGGCTGGGGACTTATTTCATCATGCACGCCCATCAAATATAACACTGGAGAATGCAATTAAAAGTTTCAGACAATTACGGGATATAGGAATACCTGTCTTAACGGTTGATGGTTCTCATGATTCAGAACCTAACATGCTAACGGGGACAATTTTAAACCCACTTGATAGTGCAGGGTTGATTTATCATCTACCAAGACATAAAGGCGCCTGCTGGCGCAAGAAGAATTGTTGCTATGTATATGGAGTCCCTAACTTCAGGACAAGGAGGAAAACTGAAGAATTCCTTCCAGCTTTCATGAAGGATAGCAAACCTAAACCTGTACCGAATCTATTCAACATTTTTGCTTTTCATATGGCATTAGATGATCCGTTGATCACACCCTCATATGTAGAAGCTGAAGCAACACCAGAGCTTATTCCCGACAATTTCAACTACTATGCTGCAGGTCATCTGCACGCACCCTATGTAGGCAAGTTCAAAACAGGAACACTAGTGTATAGCGGGAGCACAGAAACTGTCAATTATGCTGAAGCAAGGAATAAAAGCAAAGGATTTTACCAAGTAGAAGTTGACCAAGACGGCGAAATCTCATTACAATTCATGAATCTGGATTCACCACGCAAGTTTATGATTCTAGAGCAGGACTTCACTGGTATTAACCCTCCGAAAATAATTGATCAAGCTGTTCAGCTTGTCAAAGGAGTAGATGAAGAAGGTATAGTTATTGTTCCTGTATTGAAAGGACTACTACCCCCTGAAGCAAAGCGTTCAGATTTGAGGATGACCAAACTTCGAAATGCTGCGAAAAAAGCTTTGCTTGTACATCCAATTATGCAACTGCGTGAAACCGAAGTTCCTGTGGAGACAGTTCGTTCAATATTCGAAACAGAGTTCAAAGATATGAAAACGAAGGCTTTCGAATATTTTTTGCAGATTTTTTCAAAACGTTACACTCAAGAAGAAGCTGAAAATATAGCTGACGTTGCAGTGAAACTTGTTGAATTTTCAACAGAAAAAGAGGATGAAAAAATCAGGAAAATACTAAAGAGGTTTGTTGAATGATAATTGAATCAGTTGAACTAGAGAACATACGCTCTCATACTAAATCAATAATCACTTTTTCAAAAGGGTTCAACTGTCTTGTAGGAGGTCTTGGATGTGGCAAATCTAGCATATTATACGCCATTGATTTTGCATTACTAGGAGAACCACTAGGTAGAAGTTATGATTATCTATTACGTGAAGATGCAAAAAACGGGAGAGTCATTCTCCAATTCAGCGAGAAAGGAATCCATTACAGAATATCACGTGGACTTGAAAGACGTGGAAAAAGTGTAAGGCAAGACCCTGACAAACTTGAGTTAACCAAGGATGAACAGTTGATAGCGAGTGGTAAAACTGACGCTGTAGCTGAACAGCTAAGAGCAATTACCGAATTAGACAAAGAACTTTTTCGCGAAATAGTGTGGATCAGACAAGAGCATCTTAAGGAACTCTTAGACATCAGCCCTCGAGAAAGACAGAAAAAACTAGATGAACTTTTTGGCCTATCAAATTACGAAAATGCGTGGAGTGCTTTAGCAGTATTTCATCATGAATACGAAGGGGAGAAGAGAGCATATGAAAATGATCCAGATATCGCAAGAATAGAAACCATGAACAAGGAATATGTCAGAACAGCCGAAGAGTTCTCAACTACCGAGATTCAGAAACAAGAAGCTTTGGAACAGTTGAACATGTCCAAAAAGATTTTGGAGGAGATTGATTCTAAGCTTGAAAAACTAGAAAGAGCGAAAGCAGCAACCGAGAAATTTAGGTTGGAGGAAGCTCACATAATGGCGAATCTCAAAAGCGCGAAAGAAACGTTAGAATTTCTGAATAAAAGAATCAAAAGAAAGAAGACAGTTTTGGATAACCTGAAACAGAATTTACACAAATACAAGGTAAAGGGTGCATTATATAAGAAAAAGCTCAATGGAATTGGAGTTCCACCAAATCAACCGATAGAGGCCTTGAGAGAACACTTGGCAAACCTTGATGATCGGATCATCAATCTGAAGGGTAATCATAAAGCCATGATTAGAAATATAGCGACAATTGAAAAAAGAATCAATTCACTTTTCAGCGAAAGTCGCTGTCCACTCTGTTTTCAGACAATAACAAAAACCTACAAGAACGATTTGATGGAAGGAATTCGTAAGGAGCAAGATGAGCAGAGAGATGCTTCAGTGAAATACCAAAATGAGATCAAGGAGCTTGAACAGATAAGAAACATGGCATCTAACGTGTTCTCAAACTTGGAAATCTTGAATACAAAAATAAATGAATCAAATCATAAAATGAACGAGGAAAGTAAAATCCTGACTGAGCTAACGAGGGAATTTAAAGAAAGGATGGGATTAGAGAAGAAGTGGCTTGATCTTTCCAATGCTCTTCAAACAAAGATTAGGAACTTTGACCTATCGAAAGTTAAAACCATAAAAACTAAAAGAGAGAAAGCCTTCGAGAAATTCCACGATCTGCAATCAAAATTACAAATTTTAGAGAATAAAAAATCAAACTTAGCCCAGCGTCTAGATCAATTGAAAGAGGAAATTGATAAGACTCAAAGAAAGATGGAACGAAAGGAGAAGATTTCAGAACTGATTGATATAATTGGAAGTATTCGTGGAGCTTACAGGAGCATACAACCCATATTAAGAAGCGAATTTGTCAAGATCCTAGAAACCTTTGTTCAGCGGGTTCTTGACAACATGACAAAGGAGTCAGAATCCTTTATGAATACATTCATCGATGATAACTATACTCCATTTCTAAAGATTGAAGGGACTGTTGAACGAACCGCACCAAACCTGTCAGGGGGAGAGAGAACATTACTAGCCTTTGCATACCGACTTGGATTGGGTCAACTGATTATGCAATCTAGATCAGGTCGAGGCTTAAGCTTTCTTGTGCTTGATGAACCCACCGAAAGCCTTGGAATGGAGGATGGCTCTATTACTAGAATGGCAGAAGCAATATCTCAATACAAAGCGATAGAGCAGATAATAGCTGTAACCCACAGCGAAGCTTTTGCTGAAAAAGCAGACTTTGTAATAATGCTTGATAAAGAATGTGATACAACAAAGATTCTAGCTAAAACATAAAAGTTAACACACACGATGCTACGCGTTAATCTTAGAGTTAGACTACTCTAGGATCGTTGACTGTCCTCTGTGACACGATTTTGTAATATGCCGATTCCCTCAATTTCTATTTTTACAATGTCACCTGATTGTAGAAACATTGGTTTCGGCTTTGATGCAACCCCCACTCCTGAAGGAGTGCCCGTTGCAATAATGTCATTTGGTTTCAGAGTCATAACTTGGCTTAGATGATGAATTATCTCGTGAACCGTGAAGACCATGTTTCTCGTCGTAGAATCTTGTCGGATCTTGCTGTTGACCCAGGTTCGAATAGACAGATCTGATGTATCCTTAAGCTGATTCACTGTTGTGATCCATGGTCCTGTAGGGGCAAAAGTGTCAAAGCTTTTTCCTCTTGTCCACTGTCCATCTTTGAACTGAACATCTCTTGCGGAAACATCATTCATTATGGTGTATCCGAAGATGTAGGATTCAGCTCTTGAGACCGAGACTCTTTTTGCTTCTTTTCCGACGATAATTGTTAATTCAGCCTCATAGTCTAACTGATGAACTGAAGATGGTTTTATAATGTTATCATTGGGACCAATTATGGTTGTATGAGGTTTCATGAAGATTATTGGTTCATCAGGTATAGCTGCATTCTGTTCTGCTGCGTGATCTCTATAATTTAATCCTAAGCACAAAATTTTTGGAGGAAAGGCTATGGGAGCTAAGATGGTTGTTTCACTGATCATTGAAGAAACATTGTCAACTTCTTTTTTCTTAGCTTCCTCAAGCATTTTCTCAACGGTTCTGATCCCTTGAGAACCTTGCGTTACGAAGTCTTTCAGAGATTCAGGGAGTTCTGTTCCTTGACGTTGGGCTAATTCGTGAAGACAGATAACTTTGTTGTTATCCAGAGCTCCATACAACTCTCGTCCTTTATGACGATAACGAACAATGTTCAATGATATCCCTTCTATCCTGGGATAACATCAATTCTATCAACAACAACGTTTCTTTTTCCGAGTTCATTGATGAAAGGGTTTATGCCTATTGAATCACTTACAATATGCCCAGTAACTATCAGATTTCCCCTCTCGTCTGCCTTTAGTTTCTCAAGATCACTTGGATGAATGTGGATATATATAACTGTACTAATGCCATGTTCAAAGTATGTTTTTGCTATTTCGTATCCTCCGTTTGTTCCTGCTCCATGTGATACTACGACTTTTCCAGCTAGGTTTTCTGGGCTTCCTAGTCGAATTTTGATTTCTGTGGCTGCGTTTTGGAATTCAGTTAATTCGTTTAGAGAGTTAACCAAATCTTGTACTGTTGTTTTGCTCACGAATCCCCTTTGGATCTTCTTGATCATCCGTCTCCTGCCGACCTCGTCTAATGGAGTGTGGATATTCATGTACGGCATACCTAGAAGTTTTGCAAAGTTAACTGCATGAGCATAATTTCTTGTGTGGTTTTGTATTTCCAATTCTCTCAGTTTCTTCATTACAGTTTTCTCTGCTGCTTTCTTTGGAACACCTGCTTCAATCATTTGTGAGATGTGTCTTCTGAAGACTTTGTGAAAATTTATTATGGCTGTCCCTTGAGGGTGATGAGTGATAACACAATCATAACCATGTTCTTTAGCAAACAGAAGCTCAGGAACTCCAGCATCTATCCCGAAAAGAACATTACTGATGTTATCGCCAGAAACATGTATTGCAGTATCCTCTGGGATTTCCTTTAAACCAGCAAGATCCAACGATAATTGCATGACATCTTCAGTATCTAGCAATCTCCTGTCTCCAAACTTTGAGCATTATACTGAGTCTTTCAAGTAGAAATAGGTTCACTTGGTAACGGCGTATTGAGACCTAAGATCCTATTAGGTTAACATGTTCTGTTAAAGGAATATGTTACATGTTTTCCTTTATCATCTTGCCTAGTCTTTCTATTCCCTTGCGTATTTGTTCCTCTGTTGAATATGAAAAGTTGATTCTCATTGTATTCTGCCCAGTTCCGTTACAGTGGAAAGCGGATCCTACAACGTATGCAACCTTCTTTTGAATGGCTTTCGGAAATAGATCATTAGTGTTCATGTTGTCAGGTAATTCTACCCATAGAAACAATCCACCATCTGGTTTTGACCACTGCACGCATTTAGGCATGTGTCTTGTCAAAGCTTTCAACATGACTTCAAGTTTCTTTCCATACAACTTGCAAAGTTTTTCTATCTGGTTGGATAATAAGCCTTGCTTTAGGTATTCAGCAACAATAAGTTGAGTGTAGGTTGGAGAGCAGAGATCCATGCCTTGTTTTGATATTACCATGCGATCCAACCATTCAGTTGGAGCCATTATCCACGCTAACCTTAACCCTGGGCACAACAATTTGGAAAAGGTGCCGACTGCAATAACCTGTTCCTCCGTGTCTAGGCTATAGATGGCTGGAACATGTTCTCCTTGGTAGCGAAGGTCTCTGTATGGACTATCTTCTATGATTGGGATCTCAAAATCGTAGGCTAGCTCAAGGAGTTTCTTTCTTCTTTTCAAGGACATGGTTGTTCCTGAGGGATTCTGAAAATCCGGTACAACATAGATGAATTTTGGTTTCTTGTTTGTTTTTGAAAGTTTCTTCAACTCTTTTTCAAGAATCTCCATCTTCATGCCATGAACATCTTGTTGTATACCGATCATTTTGGCTCTGTATGCTGTGAAGGCTTGAAGACCGCCAATGTATGATGGAAGCTCCATTATCACAATGTCCTGTGGATCTAGAAAGACCTTAGCAATTATGTCTAACCCTTGTTGTGAACCTGCTGTTACCAGAACGTTTTCAGGCTTGATTTCTGGTTTCTCTCGGCTTAACCATTTGGCAATTTCAGATCTAAGAAGAAGCTCTCCCTCTGTTGGCCCATATTGTAAGGCCAACGCTCCTTTTTCTCGCAGGATCTCGCACGAGATCTTTTCTAGGTCTTCTACTGGAAAAGTGCTTGGATCAGGAAGTCCACCTGCAAAAGAGATGATGTCTGGCTGGCGTGTGAGCTTGAGAAGTTCCCTAATCTCAGAGCGTTTCATGTTTAATGCGTTTTTTGAATAAAGAGAATTAAGATCTTTAATCATTTCAATCACATGTCAATGATTATGCTTGGAATGTCAACGGGTATTTTTGGAATATAAGTTTTCTTGCGCGCGCGCGAAGTATCAAGATTCCTATATGAGAAACATCCATTACCTCTCTCCTATTTGTGTGAACGTAACAAATATAATGATGAAAAGCGGCTTGAAATAGAAGTAGTACGTAATTACTTCAATTCGTTTGAACTACAAAGGAAATTAAATATGCAGGATAGAACAAGAAAATTAGCTCTGATAGAGGGAGTATTAGCTGGGTCGCTCTTTGGAACCGCAGCGATCTTTATTAGAATCTTGCAGAATACGGGTTTAGACTCTTTCTACATTGCTTTTTGGCGGTTGATAATCGCTTGCTTCGCTTTAGGAGCCCTGTTCTGTTTTATTCGTAGGTCTCAGGATTTTAATGTAATTAGGAAAAATATCAAGGAATATTCTGTCCTAAGCTTTTTCCTTGCTCTTCACTTCATATTTTTTATTTCAGCAGTAAATGACACATCAATTCTAAACGCGACAGTGCTTGTCAATACTACTCCGATTTTCTCAATATTGGTGTCAAGCCTTCTTTTCCGTGAAAAACCGTATGGTCTCGCTATCTTAGCGTTGTTCTTATCCTTCTTCGGTATACTTGTAATTACACTCGCTGAAACCGTTTCAGTGAATACCAACATAGTGGGTCGTACTCCAACACTAAGAGGAGATCTGGAGGCAGTTCTAGCTGCATTGGTTGAAGCTTTCTACCTAAATTATGGTCGAAAAATAAGGAAACGGACAAACACAGTCTCAACTATGTTTCCGATCTATGTAGTAACAGCCCTCCTCGTAGGAGCCCTAAGTATTGCCTTCAGAGCGAATGTTTTGAATCCACCAATTAACCTCGGAGTGCTTGTTCCTTTAATTGGTTTAGGCATATTACCAACAGCAGCAGCCCACACTTTATATTTTTCTTCTTTATCCAACTTGAAATCCTTTGAAACTGCAACCATGGCCTTACTTGAACCCATAGGTGCTACGATTCTAGGTATGATCATTTTTCAGGAAATTCCCGCTCCCTTCTTTATTTTAGGAGCATGTTTAATCCTTCTTGGGGTATTCTTTGTCGTTAAAGGAGGTAACTTGGAATCCGACAAAACAAATAAAAAATCAGCAAACAGGTATTAACGTCCTACATACTAAAAGGTCTCCGATAATGGATTTTAAAAACAAGATAGCAAAATCTTTAGTCCTCGCACTTACCTATGTTAACGAGTCAATTAAAGCAGTGGACAAGGAAGACTACAAGATGTTAGCAGATAATGTTTGGCATCTAGCAGCAGAACTCGAATACGCATTATTCCTTTTAACTATTACAATTGAAAGGGAACATGATAAATCCTCATGGACTCCTGGCCCTGGGATTAAAAGCAGGGAACTAAGGCCCACGTTGGATCAAACAAAAGATCTAATCAGGAAAATTACTAGTCAAATGAGTGATAATGAACTATTAGATGCTTGTGAAAATACTTTCCAAGCAAGAAAAAATGTTCTGTGCGTTCAGAAATATCTCGAAAGGAAGAACAAAAGGGTGTTGAGAAATAGGAAAGACTGATGGATTTTGCGTAGATTTTATAGAATGAGCTTTTAATATGTTCGCCTTTTGTTATGTCAGGGTCCGTGGTTGAAGTATTCTGCACTTTCTGATGTTTATGAGAAGATTGAGAAGACAACCAAAAGATTGGAAATGACAGATTTTCTTGTCACTCTTCTAAAGAATACGCCACAGGAAGTTTTGGATAAAGTTGTTTATCTAACACAGGGTAAGATATACCCTGACTTTGTTGATCTTGAGATAGGTATCGCTGAGAAACTTGCAATGAAGGCTATTGCACGAGCCACTGGAAGAAAGGAAGACCAGATTAAAACGGATTTAGAGAAAACCGGTGATCTTGGAGAGACAACAGAATTTTTAGTCAATGATAAAAAACAAGCTACTCTTTTCCATCAATCATTGACTGTTCTGAGTGTTTATGAAACCTTTGAAAGAATGGCTAAAGCTGCAGGTCCAGGCTCAATCGATCTGAAAATTTCTCTTCTAGCCGGCCTTCTATCAAATGCCTCACCAAAGGAAGGGCGATACATAATAAGAACTGTTACTGGAAACCTACGTTTGGGCATAGCAGCAATGACGGTTTTGGACGGTCTTGCAATCGCCTTTGGAGGTGGAAAAGAACATAGAGACCGCATTGAACGTGCTTATAATATCTCTTCAGACCTTGGAAAAGTTGCAATAACATTAGCTGAAAAAGGCTTGAAAGGAGTCACTGATTTCCGCGTTTCAATTGGGAATCCAATACGTCCAATGATGGCAGAGAGACTCTCCTCCCCGTTGGAGATTCTTGAAAAACTAGGTGGGAAATGTGCAGCCGAGTATAAATATGATGGCGAAAGAATACAAGCCCATAAACAAGCCGATGACATCAGCCTATTTTCCAGACGTCTTGAAAAGATATCAAATCAATATCCAGATGCTATTGAGCTACTCAAGAGATGTGTGTTGGCAGAAGATGCAATTTTAGAGGCTGAATGTGTAGCTGTGAATCCTGACACTGGCGAAATACTTCCCTTCCAAGAACTCATGCATCGAAGACGCAAGCATGATATCGCAGAAACTATGAAAAGATATCCAGTAGCATTGTTCTTGTTTGATGCTTTGTACATTAATGGCGAAGACTTAACCACTAAACCATATCCTGTCAGACGACAGTTGCTTGAACAATCTATAAGGGAAGAAGAAAGAATCAGAAGTGCGGAACAGGTAACCACTGACGAAATTGAAGTTCTTGAAAATTTCTTCACAAAGGCCGTAGAGGAAGGCTGCGAGGGCTTGGTCTGTAAATCTATTGCCAGTAATTCCATTTATCAAGCCGGGGCCAGAGGATGGTTGTGGATAAAATACAAACGCGATTACAAGAGTGAGATGACAGACTCAGTTGACCTGGTGATCGTTGGAGCCTTTCATGGTAAAGGAAGACGAGCTGGTAATTATGGAGCACTACTACTCGCAGCATACAATCCAAAAGAGAACATTTTTGAAACCGTGACTAGATGTGGAACAGGGTTTACAGACGAAGACTTGGAGAAACTACCTAAAATGATGCACAAACAGGTCATCCCGCAAAAGCATCTTCGTGTCCGTTCAAAAATCGAAGCAGATATTTGGTTTCAACCATACACGGTGATAGAAATCCAAGGAGCAGAAATTACCTTAAGCCCCGTTCATGTTTGTGCTATTGACGTAATTCGAAAAGGAAGTGGGCTAGCCATCAGGTTTCCAAGATTCACTGGAAACTATAGAATCGACAAAGGAGCTGAAGATGCAACAACAAATATGGAAATAGTGACAATGTACAAAAATCAGTTTAGAAAAATGGAGAAGAACGCTTAACATGCACCTCTTGATGCATGGTGTTTAGGGCAATAGCGTTAATGTTATTTTTGATTCTTTATTTGGAATGTCAGCACGTGTTGAATCTATCAATAATGTTTGGAAGAAGCCCTTCTCATTAAACGAAATTTCAGGTTCCTTGTATTCTGGTGTTAGATAACCGAAAACCACTGTCGCCAATGTTCCACTACCACTCTCTCCAGGGATATCACCGGATAATGTGCCTCCAAGAAGTAACTTCCCTTCGCCAATGTCTGTTGCATTGAGAAAGAATGGATAATCTATCTCAAAAAATCTGCCAGGATAAGCATTAGTAACGACTAACTCGCTAGAGTTGAAGGTCATCAGAACCTGCCAGGTATATAGATCAGTTACACCATTGACTTCAATCGTCATCCTGAATTCACCTAAAACTTGAGGACCGGAAGAAATTTCAGTGGTGGTAAAAAATCTTGCCAAAGCATATCCAGATGCTGAGGAACCAATCAAGAACACAATTAGCATCAAACCAGTTCTGAATCTTTTGTCCTTAAGAATACTTGCGAAACCTTTCGAAGTGTTACTATTATCATAAAAGCTTGATGCGCCGTTTAGCTTGTACAATCCATTCTCTTTGACGAGTATCTTCTCTTCACACATATCCTTAAGCCTTAGAGCTAAAGTCTTCCTAGGAAGTTTAGTAATGTGCAATAATCCCGTAAAACTAGTTGGTTGCTTGCTTGTAGCATTCTTAATAAGGTTAATATCGATGTTTCTACGTTCTTCCATACTAATAGTCAGACCACAATTCGGACACATTATACGTGGCATACGTATCTATGAATAACAACTTAGTAACGCATGATATAAGCATTAGTGTAATAGATACTTCACCAGTAATCATCAGGAAAATCCTGTGAAGATTTACGTTTCTAAGACACCAGCTTACAAGAAATGTTGCGCGCGCTAGAGATTTTTAGGTTTGTATTAGTGCTCTCTAGATGGTTTGTTGGATCTTCATTTTTAGTACTGCTTCTTTCATACCTGTTCTCAAAAAGTAGTCATTGAAGAACCTCTTGATTTCTTTTTGAGTAACATCTCTACCAACATAAAGTCGACTCATCTCTTGTGGTCTTAGTTTACTAAAACGTGGAGTTATGTTCTTAGAAGGCATGTTGAATCTTTTTAGGACTTTAATACTGTATCTTTCAAAGCCATGTCTTGGACAGGCTATCTCCAAGTTGACGCGGTACAATTACGTCCCTATCTATATCTTCATCAATCACTAAGACATAAGCTTTGGGATTAATTTACCCACGCTTTTTGCTGAAAGCGCGCGCTTGTCTAGGTATCTATTAATAACTCACGTGAATATTATTATTAGAAAGTTTGAAGGTGCATAAACCAATATTCAAGTGTGGGGGACCATGTTAGATTTCATTTCAAACAGCGTTTTGAAAAGATTACTTGTTTGTCTATTTGCAAGTCTCTGTCTTGCTCTGCCGCTTGTATTTATTTTACAGTTAGATGTTGAAAGAATCTTTGTACATGGTTATGAGGTGGGTGTGGAATCGGGTGATTGGATTGAGTATGAAATCAACTGGACTCGATCTCCTCCAAATCAATATCCGATACGAATAAAGCGAAAGGTTCTGGCAGTTGACGGTCCAACAATAACAGTTGAGGTAACGCAGGAATTGTCTGATGGAACGATTGAGATTGATAACGGAACAGGTAATATCGTAAATGGCAACGGAACTGCAGCGATGGTGTTTATCCCTTCAAATTCTATACCTGAGGACATTATATTCATAGAGGGCTTTGATCCCGTCAGAATAAACGGTTCAGATCAAAGATCCTATTTAGGCACCTATCGCACGGTTCTATGGGCTCAATTCTATAGTAAAGGCTTCCATGTCCTAATATTCTGGGACAAAGAAACGGGTGTGGCACTTGAAATTTTCCATGAAGCATCTTATACCATGGGAATTACAAAAGTTATTGACACGAACCTATGGACTCATGGTTCCCAAAGTGAAAATAATTACCTGGGACTGATTGCCCTAACATTAATAATAATCTTCATGATTGCCTTTGCAGTGAAGCATGTTTCTTCAAAGAAGAAACCTAGCTAACACATGCGACGCATCAGTAAAGCAAAT
>JASFPN010000011.1:0-40014 GCA_050115965.1 Candidatus Bathyarchaeota archaeon | reverse complement strand
CAAACGATAAATCAGCAATGATGGTGCAAATCAGCTCCATACCAGTAAACTATGATCTAATCCTAGATAGTCAGTTAGTCTGTCATTTCAACAAGGGATTCTCATATCCAGTCATAGCCAGCGAAGCCTACATTCTTAACAGTGGCTTGATCAATCTGATGTATAACCAGAAGATCGTTCAGAAACTTGGAATTGACTCTTCTATTACATATGCCAACGCAAGAAAAGATCCTAGAATTGGTTTGGTGAAGATGTTTGAAACACTGAAGGCTGGGATCCCGATCTACTTAGATTTCGAGGACTTGGTACGCTACCACTTCGGTATCTTTGCCTTCACGGGCGGTGGAAAAAGCAATCTCATGTCAAACATCCTCAGACGAATTCTGTATCACACCACAGATACGAAGGTAGTGATCTTCGATATCAGCGCAGAATATCCATTTTTACTAATGGATGTTTTCGCAGATCCACAGATTCCTTCAAAGATAATCTTTGAGAACAGAGTGGACAATGTTCAACAACTCTACAACTCAATAGTAAAGCCAAAAGAATATGGCGCTGATGAAAGAGTGATCCAGATTCTTCATGACATATTCAACATGAAGGACCGGATTGGCTTTTTTACACAACCAAAGGTGGTTATTCCAAATTACGCAAAATTACTAGGTGAACTGAAAAATTTTCGAAAAAATGTTTCAGATAGACCTCACTACATTAACGCCTTAGATGAAATAAAGAGCGCGTTAATCAGGTACATGGAAGAAAACAGGCTCGTTGATAACCAACCTATAACTGATGAGTTCGTAACGTTTCTACATGAAACCGCCTCCAAAGCTGTTAAAAGATACAAAGTCTTTGAAAAGAGTGGACTATTTGCCTGGGCGACGACAAGAATTGAACTTCTTGACATTTTCAGGAAAAGTAGAGAGGAAGAGCAGAAGGAGATCAAAGGACTTACAACAAACCATATTCAACGATTGATTGAAGGCGAAGAAAGGCTTGTTTGCATCTCGATTTCAGACCCAATCACAATCAAGAACATCGTAATAACGTTAACCCGTAATATGCTTGCAGGTAGAAAAAGAGAATTCAAGGTAGAACCTTACGTTCTTTTTGTTTTCGATGAAGCTCAAGAATTCATTCCTTCCAACGCGATAGGAATTGATAGTAAATGCTCAAAACGCGTGGAGACCCTTCTTAGACAAGGCAGAAAGTATGGTCTCGGAGGATGCGTAGCCACCCAGAGAATTGCTTACCTAAATACCAATGCTTTGCAACAGTTACACACCTACTTTGCTGGCACACTACCAAGACCTTACGATAGGCAAGTGGTCAGTAGCACTTTCATGATTGATCAAGGCATATTAGAAAAGACGTTGGAGTTTGCACCAGGTGAATGGCTGCTCTCAAGCTACATAGCAACAGGCATTGAGAACGTACCAATATTCATCAAAGCAGATAATGCAGAGACCGAGATTGAAAAATACTTGGCAGCTCAGTTGGGACCTAATTAACGTACGTGTCCACTGAGCAATAATTGTTGTTTACTTCAGTCTGCTAAGTGGTCTTGCATTTTTTCAGTAGGCGGTGCCATCTCTGATCTGTTATTCTTTGGATTTCATCAACAACATGGTTAAACTCTGGTGTGAACAGGTGTCTGAATCGTCCTTGCGCCTTTAAGTATTCCTTTACTTGTTTCTTTTTCTCGGGTTTGTCAGCGATGATCTTACTTGGTGTTGATAGCCTATACTCTCCTTTGATGTTTTCCCACAATGGGAATATGCAGGTTTCAACTGCTAGGCGTGAGATCTCGATGGATTTGCTGGGATCGCTTCGCCATCCCCTTGGACATGGAGCAAACACGTGTAGAAAACTCGGGCCCTCTACTTCTATTCCTTTTCTAGACTTGGTTATGAGGTCTTTCCAGTAATATGCTGACGCTGTAGCTACGTAAGGCATGTCATGGGCAACCATGATGTCTGCAATAGGCTTCTTGTATTGGGGTTTACCCGGTATGACTGAGCCTGCTGGCGATGTTGTGGTTGAGGCTCCATGAGGTGTACCTCCACTCCTTTGAATGCCGGTGTTCATGTAAGCTTCGTTATCATACAGCACATACATGAAATCGTGTCCTCTCTCCACAGCTCCTGATAATGCTTGGAATCCTATGTCGTAGGTACCACCATCTCCAGCAAAGGCGATGACATCAACATGCTCCTGTCCAATCCTCTTCTTCCTTTTTAACACCTTCAACGCTGCTTCTATTCCTGAAGCATTTGCTGCAGCATTCTCGAAGGCTGTATGTATCCATGGTGTAGCCCATGAAGTGTAGGGATATATGCTTGAGACGACTTCCATGCATCCTGTTGCAGAGGTCACTATGGTTGGTCCTCTAGTTGCCTTCAGTACCAGTCTTATAACGGTTGCTGGAGCACATCCTGCACATGCCCTGTGACCTGGCATGAAAAGATCAGGTTTTGCAGCTATGTCTTTAGCAGTGAATTTCCATTCAGAAAGCATTTCTCAGTTTCCTCCTTCTCTTAATCCTAAATACCGTATTGGGTTTTTGATGGTGCTGGGTTCTACATTCAAGATGTCCTGTAAGTCCGTGTATATTCTACGTATTTGGTTGGGGCTAGTGTCTCTTCCCCCTAAACCGTAAATGTAGTTGACTGTAATAGGTCGTGATGTTGTTTCGTATAGCGTATGACGGATCTCATGAAATACTGGGCCACCATACCCTCCAAAACTCATACTGCGATCCATAACCGCTATAGCTTTCACGTTCTTGAGAGCTGTTGCGATTCCGTCGTTTGGGACGGGTCTAAAGGTGCGGATTCTAAGTAGGCCTGCTTTGACGCCTTCTTTTCTTAGTTCATCTACTACTTGTTTCACTGTTCCTGCTGTACTGCCTAGACACACAATTGCTATCTGTGCATCTTCGAGATGGTAATGTTCAAGTAATCCGTCTCCATAGTTTCTCTTGCAGATATTTGCGTATTCTCCATGCACCTTTTGTATGACTGTTGATGCTTTCTTCATGGCTTCTTCTTGCTGACGCTTAAATTCGAAGTAATAATCTTGCAGAGCTATTGGTCCAATACTGAGTGGCGTCTCTGGATTAAGTTTGAAGCCTCCCTTCTTACCTTCATGTGTCATTACTTGAGAGAACTGGCGTGCTCCAACAAAGTCCTTGACGATTTTGTCTGGTAGGGTCATCACTTTTTCCAAGGTGTGACTCAGGGTGAAGCCATCTAAACAAACCATAGTTGGTAAGAGAATATCTGGATCTTCAGCTATTCGAAAAGCTTGGATCAACGAGTCGTAGGCTTCTTGAGAGTTTTCAGCGTAAATTTGTATCCATCCACTGTCTCTGTCACCCATACTGTCTGAGTGATCGCAGTGGATGTTTATTGGTGCTGACAAGGCTCTGTTTGCAACTGCCATTACAATTGGCGCACGACATCCTGAAGCTACAAAAAGCATCTCATGCATAAGAGCTAAACCCGGAGCAGCAGTAGCTGTAAAGGTTCTTGCTCCTGTGGCTGACGCTGTAACACAGGCAGTCATAGCGCTATGCTCAGATTCTACACACACAAACTCAGTGTCCACTTCGCCGTTTGCCACATATTCGCTGAATCTTTCAACGATTATTGTTTGAGGAGTCACAGGATAAGCAGCAACAACATCAACGTTTGACTGTTTTGCTGCGTAGGCAACTGCCTCATCTCCGTTCATGGCCATAGTCTTTTGTTCTGCAACATTCAACATCTTTACCTTATCTCCTATTCCCTCTCCATTTTAATGGCGTCAACTGGGCATTCATTTGCACAAATACCACATCCCTTGCAAAAATCATAATCAAACTTTATATCCTCTTTTTCGGTATCCCAATGGATTGCTCCATCCGGACAATAGATGACACAAAAAGTGCAACGTGTACATTTTTCAATATCTCTTATTGGCATGTAAGTTTTCCAATCCCCGGTTAAATACTCCGTGCTGGGTTTCCAGCATACACCTGCTGGTGGAATTTCCTTCCAGGTCTTCTTTTGTGTCATTATTCTGACTTTACCTCCTTGTAAGCCTCCTTTAAAACGGCTATGTTTCTTTCAGCAATCGTGTTTTTGAACCGTTCTTTAATGACATTCTCAATGCTTTCCATCTTCACCATTCCTGTCACCTTTGCTACACCCCCCAGCATAGCTGTGTTTGTGATTGGCCTACCTAGGATCCTCAATGCTATCTCTGTAGCAGAAAGTGTGAACACTCTCCCATTATTCATCTTTAAAGTTTCTCTCATCTCTGCTGGATCTGAATCTGAGTTTACGATCACAATTGCACCCTCGTTTATTCCCTTTGTTACTGGAACCGTTCTCAGTAAGGTAGGATCCAGAACAGCCACCACATCAGGGCTGTAAACAGCACAGTGGATCTTTATGGGGATTTCACTTATTCTTGTGAAAGCTGCCACAGGTGCTCCCATACGTTCTGGGCCGAACTCTGGAAAAGATTGTATGTACTTTCCTTCGTGAATAGCTGCTCGTGCTAGCAGTTCACTGGCGGTCCATGCACCTTGACCCCCTCGTCCGTGCCATCGCACCTCTAGAATCTCTTGCAATACATAGCTCTCCATTAATCTTTCAACCTAATTGCGGATTCTGACATATACATGTTTCTGAGTTGGGAAAGAGTTTCTTTTGAAACATTTTGTAGGAAGTTTGAAAGTCCTGAGGTATGAAAAAACATAAAGGGTTGAGGTGAATATCATAGACCGAGATTTGGAGAAGTTTAGGATGGCTGGTATAGTTCTTATCAGAGACATCATGTCCAAGAAAATTCGAGTTGTTCGTCCTGATTCTAGTGTTAAAGAAGTTGTGGCAACAATGAACAAGTTCGATATTGGATCCATTCTGGTTGTTCAAAGCGGAAGACCAGTAGGTATCATCACTGAACGTGATATTCTTCGAAGGGTTGTGGAAGCGAACATGGTGCCACAAGCTTTGACTGCAAGACAGGTTATGAGCAGCCCCGTGGTTACCATAGATCAGACAGCTAGTATAGATGAAGCAGCTCAGCTAATGGCGAAGAGGAGGGTAAAGAAGCTTCCAGTAATGAATAAGGACAAAATCGTTGGTATATTGACATTTACGGACATTGTGACCAAGGTTCCCACAATGCTTTCCATACTTGAAGAATTGTTAAGACCATATCACCGCTCTTACAATTCAAATCCATGACTTTGGAATATCATTCCTCAGTTTGATCTATTAGATGGTGCATTCAAGAGCTTTCTAGGCGGCTAAACTTAAATATCTTGGATAATCAAAAACATGAAAGTGCAAAGGAAGTTGTTAGCCGCCGTAGCTCAGTTAGGTTGAGCGGCTGGCTGTTAACCAGCGGGTCGTAGGTTCAAGTCCTACCGGCGGCGCCAAAACCATATTTTAGATCTACCTACGACACTCTGCTATTTTCGTTTCCTGAACAGTTTGGCTTCATCCATTTCACACACGTATGGCGCGCGCGCTTTTTGTTCAATCAGCAAGTTGGCGATATTCACTTCTGACTGCGCATGCATTAGGTTTCCAAGGTGGATAGAAATACAGAAATAGAGACAAGATTGATTTTACACCTTGGACTGCGTGCTGAAGGCATCAGGCTCCAGAGAGCGCATGTCAGAATACGTGTAATGTCTCAGTAGTAGGGTTATCGAATGACTAGGAAAGTCGGGTTTGACACAAAGAAGTATTTGAAAGCACAGATTAAGAAGATACTTGATCGTGTCTCGCTATTTGACAAGTTGTACCTGGAATTCGGTGGGAAACTATGTTATGACCATCATGCTTCACGCGTGCTTCCAGGCTATGAGGTTGATACAAAAGTACAGATGCTTAAGCAACTAAAAGAAAAGATCGAAGTAATACAGTGTATCAGCGCAAAGGACATAGAAGGAAGAAAGATTAGACGAGATTTTGGGCTAACATACGATGATCAAGCGTTCAAAGATATGAATGATCTTCTAGAAATCGATCTAAAGGTCTCCGCTGTAGTAATAAACAGGTTCAACAATGAAGTAACTGCGAAAAGATTCAGACAAAAACTTCACAACAGAGAGATACCTGTCTTCATCCACTATGAGATACCAAACTACCCAAAGGATTTAGATCTTGTTGTAGGCGAGAAGGGATACGGAAAACAGGAGTACGTGAAAACTGAGAAAGAAATAGTGGTGGTGACGGCACCTGGACCTGGCAGTGGAAAATTCTCATTCTGTATGTCACAAATCTGCAACGACAGAAAACATGGGGTTCAATCTGGTTTTGCTAAATTCGAAACTTTTCCAATATGGAATCTTAATCTTAACCATCCAGTAAATATCGCCTATGAAGCAGCAACAGCAGACATAGGAGATTATAACATTGTAGATCCATTTCACAAGAAAGAATACGGGCAGACTGCGATCAACTACAATAGAGATGTGGAAAACTTTACAATAATGAAAAAGATAATCGACAAACTAGTCAATGAAGACCATCCAATGATGAAATACAGATCTCCGACTGACATGGGAGTTAACATGGCCAAAGAGGGGATAATTGACGATCCACTAGTCCAAGAAGCAAGCAAACAAGAGATTGTGAGACGATATTTCAGATACCAGAGAGAATTTGTAGAGGGTGATACTTTCCACACAACAATTGAAATAATGAAGAAGATTATGAAGAAAATAGGTGTTAAACCTGAAGATCGTTCAGTGGTATTGCCTGCAAGAGAAGCAGCAAAAGAAGCTAGAAGAAAAAAGGATCTAGGAAAGGGATACGAGAACAGGTTCTGTGGCGCAGCAATCGAAATCTTCTCAGATTCAGGCAAAGCCCTAATAGTTACGGGTAAAAACTCACCACTACTCTATGCAGAGCCAGCAGCACTTCTAAATGCAACAAAAATTCTGGCAGGAATACCTGATGAGGTTGATGTTATATCTCTAAACGTAATCCAAAGCATGATACAATTGAAAACTACAATCGGGGTAAGCAACACGTCACTAGATGTTAAAGAAATACTTAACGCGTTAGCTGCAAGCGCAGTATCAGATCAAACATCGCAAAGATGCCTAAATGCTCTCGGCAAACTGAAAGGCTGTGAGATGCACACAACACATCTCATGAACGAAGGCAACGAAAAAACACTACAACAAGTAGGCCTAAATCTAACAACAGATGCGAAACTACCATTCCCAGAATACTAACTCGTGTGCTACCTCACCTAATCTATTTTTCTTGATTTCGATCACTGCAAGTTCGAACAGAAAAAAGTGGGTTTTGCGGTGATATCTCCACTGGTCGCTGGTTAAAGTCCTACCGGCGGCGCCAAAACCATTGTTTAGATGTACCTGCAACACTAGTGTGCGCTAGGAGAAAATTTTTTACCCCGTACAATATGTTTTAAGAACTGGTTTATTATTAATTTTGGTGATATTTTGAACAACAAGGTAAAATTTGGCATATATATTGCTAACCATGGAATTACAAGTAATCCACAAGATTACATCAAGTTAGCTAAGAGTGGGGAAGAATGTGGATGGGACGGTTTCTTCTTATGGGATCACGTTTTTCTACCGTGGGCAGCAGATCAGGACGTCTTAGATCCATGGATTATATTGTCTGCAATAGCTACTCAAACGAATAAAATCACTATTGGTACAACAGTAACACCATTAGCAAGAAGAAGGCCAATGATAATAGCAAGAGAAGCTATTACAATAGATAGGCTTTCTAGTGGAAGATTTATTCTTGGTGTGGGTTTGGGAGGTACAGCAGAATTTAAAGCTCTAGGTGAAGAGGAGAACCCGAAGATTAGAGGGGATATACTTGATGAATCTTTAGAGATTCTAAAAGGTTTGTGGTCTGGAAAACCCTTTACTTTTAATGGAAAACACTTCAAAATAAAAGAACCAGTTAAATTTAAACCAGAAGGTAATATAAAGATCTGGGTCGGAGGTAATTGGCCAAACAAAAAACCATTTCGACGAGCTGCGAAATATGATGGAATTTTTCCATTGAAAGCTGGATCTGATCCCTCATTATATCCCCAAGATTATCAAGAAATTTTGAGCTATATTCGAGAATATAGGAAATCACTGGACTCATTTGATGTTGTAAAAAGCATTGTAACCGTTGGAGACAAAGAGGAAGATGCCTATATACATCAATTCATGGACCTTGGTGCTAATTGGCTATTGGAGGCTTTCTGGCAAGAACGGTGTTCTTTGAAGGAAATTCAAAAGATAATCGAACGAGGGCCTCCAGAATAAATAGTCAAGAATTTGAAACTCATGATGATTTTCTAAGGTATATGAGTTTTCGCGCACGCTAGTCAATTCCATCCGTGCGCGTGACAAACCTGTTAGTTCAATGATTTCTTGAATAAATCTGCAAGATATCTCATGGAGATATTTCTTCCAGTGACAATTAATGCAATTCTCTCATGGGGTCTGGAATGGTACTTACTTAACGCTGCGAGAGGAGCTGCTCCAGAAGGTTCGGCTAGGATATTTGTGTTTTTTAGAAGCTTCATGACAGCTAAACCGATTTCCTGATCTGATACAAGCAGAATGTCATCTACTCTATTTTTTACTATCTTAAAGGTCAGTTCACTTGGTTTTCGTGCTGCTAAACCATCAGCAATCGTTTCAATCGAGTCTAGTTCAAGAATTCTTCCAGCTTTCCATGAATTGTACATTGAGGGCGCTCCTTCGGATTGGACTCCAATTACCTTAATTTTTGAACTCAGCGTTTTAGCTGCAATTGCTATTCCAGAAATTAAGCCACCGCCACCAATTGGAACAATGATTGTGTCCAAGTTGGGAATTTTTGATAATAGTTCTAATCCAATAGATCCTTGTCCAGCCACTACAAACGGATCATCGAAAGGATGTACAAAGATTTTCCCAGTTTCATCTTGAATTTCCATTGCTTTATTGAATGCAGCATCATAGTTTCTTCCATGCTTTATGATGTTTCCACCATAACTTCTTATGGATTTAACCTTCTCTTCAACAGCATTATCAGGTACAACAACAGTCGCTTTTGAATGGGCAATTTTGGCGCCATAAGCAACTGCTATCCCATGATTTCCTGAGGATGCTGTTATCAATCCTTTTTTAAGCTTGGATTCGGGCAAACTCAGAATTTTATTTAAAGCCCCTCGTATTTTGAAAACGCCAATTGATTGATAGCATTCTAGTTTTAAATAAACAATTGATCCAATTTCACGACTCAATATGGGTGACAATTGCACTGGAGTATAGGTTACATGATCCTTGATTCTATTGGAAGCCTTTAGTATATCCGTGAGTTTAACATCAACCTGGTTCATAAAGGAGTCTCTGATATGTTGAATCTTTTATTGTTTAAATCTTCGCCACGTACTGCCTATACATATACACGCGCGAACGTGGTGTGCATACTGAAAAAATGGGAGATTTGCATGCGATTTCTCCACTGTGACGAGGGTTTAAATCTAGACTTAAATTGATTTTAACTTGGCGACTTACACGTTGTCATTGCTAGGTAGCTCTTGCTACGATCAGGCGAGATCGAAGCGGTCAAGGTTCATTACCTTGTTCCACGCTACTATGAAGTCATGCAGAAACTTCTCCTGAGAGTCCTCACATGCGTAGACTTCCGCTATAGCCCGGAGTTGGGAGTTCGAACCGAAGATGAGGTCGACACGGGTACCAGTCCACTTGAGTTTGCCTGTTCCGTGATCACGACCCTCAAATACGTCTTCATCTTCTGAGGTTGTCTTCCATTTCGTGTTCATGTCGAGCAGATTCACGAAGAAGTCTTTGGTAAGCGTCTCTGGTCTCTTGGTGAAGACTCCGTGCTGGGACTGTCCAAAGTTGGTATTCAAGACGCGCATACCACCAACGAGAACCGTCATCTCAGGAGCAGTCAGCGTCAGCAGCTGTGCACGATCAACTAGCAGTTCCTCTGCCGATACAGCGTATTTGGTTTTGAGGTAGTTCCGGAATCCATCTGCAACCGGTTCGAGTACAGCGAACGACTCCACGTCAGTTTGCTCCTGCGATGCATCTGTGCGTCCTGGTGTGAAGGGAACTTTAATATCGTGACCGGCATTCCTTGCAGCTTGCTCGATACCTACGCATCCACCAAGTATAATCAAGTCAGCGAGTGAAACCTTCTTCCCTCCTGACTGCACGCTGTTGAACTCCTTTTGAATTCCCTCAAAGGTCTGCAGCACAATCTTCAGTTGGACTGGCTGGTTGACTTCCCAATCCTTTTGCGGCGCGAGACGGATGCGTGCCCCATTCGCACCGCCCCGTTTGTCGGAACCACGGAATGTGGATGCTGATGCCCAAGCAGTCGACACCAGTTCCGAGATCGACAGACCTGAGATAAGAATCTTACTTTTGAGATCTGCGATGTCCTGTGCATCGATCAGTTCATGATCGACTTCGGGGACTGGGTCTTGCCAAATGAGTTCTTCCTCAGGAACCTCGGGTCCGAGATAGCGTGATCTAGGACCCATGTCGCGATGGGTCAGTTTGAACCACGCCCGAGCAAACGCGTCCGCGAACTCATCGGGGTTCTCATAGAAACGCCGCGAGATCGCCTCATAAATCGGGTCCATCCGCAACGCCAAGTCAGCGGTGGTCATCATGGTCGGGACCCGCTTCGACTGATCGTGAGCAGACGGTGCAAGGTCCTTATCAGCCACGTCTTTGGGCCTCCACTGCCAAGCTCCAGCAGGACTCTTCGTTAATTCCCACTCGTAGTCGAACAGCATGTGGAAATAGCCCATGCCCCACCGGGTTGGATTCGGCGTCCAGGCACCTTCTAGACCGCTTGTGATCGTGTCATCTCCTTTACCACTGCGGAATCTGCTGATCCAACCAAGGCCCTGCTCTTCGATGTTGGTACCTTCTGGCTCGGGACCAACAAGAGCGGGATCACCAGCACCATGGCATTTGCCGAAAGTGTGTCCACCAGCGATGAGTGCGACGGTCTCTTTGTCGTTCATCGCCATGCGCGCGAAGGTCTCGCGAATGTCGCGACCCGATTCGACGGGATCAGGCTTGCCATTCGGTCCTTCTGGGTTCACATAGATCAATCCCATCTGCACAGCGGCGAGAGGATTCTCAAGTTCCCGATTCCCATTGTAACGCTTATCGTTCAGCCACTCGCTCTCAGTCCCCCAATAAATGTCCTCTTCAGGCTCCCAAACATCTTCACGCCCGCCACCGAAGCCAAATGTCTTAAACCCCATTGACTCCAGAGCGCAGTTACCTGCGAGGATCATCAGGTCAGCCCAAGAGATTTTCCTGCCATATTTCTGCTTGATCGGCCAAAGCAAACGACGCGCTTTGTCGAGGTTAGCGTTATCCGGCCAGCTGTTGATAGGCGCCAAACGCTGCGAACCTGAGGAAGCGCCTCCACGACCGTCTCCCTGGCGGTAGGTGCCTGCACTGTGCCACGCCATCCGGATGAAGAGCCCCCCATAGTGACCATAATCAGCTGGCCACCAGTTCTGCGAATCGGTCATCAGCGCATAGAGGTCCTTCTTTAGTGCTTTCAGGTTGAGTTTCTTGAATTCATTAGCGTAATTGAACTCCTTGCCCATCGGATTGGACAGGGGAGAATGCTGGTGCAGGATATTCAGGTTCAACTGGTTTGGCCACCAGTCTCGGATCGACATACGTGTGCGGCTAGTTGTAGGGTTCTTCTTATCATTCAAATCAATATAACTCCATTCTGTATGTTTTTTGAAGAATTGTTCTCCATAAAAAATGTCATTGATTATGCTTTTTATAATTTTTGATGTACTCAAAAAAGGAGTTTGTAGGAATTACTTCGGGTGATATTTCATTCATTACGTGATAGGGTAACACGGTCTTGTTTCCACCAGACTCGGAATATTTACACAGCACTACTGTCTAGCTCTTTTTTTCGACAATCCAGAGAAAGCTAACTTTGGCACCCATTCCTCCGGGAGTAAATTTGGGAGAAACTTTCGGGATGACTGCCACAATTTCCCCCTCCAAATTATTCAAGAACTGCTCGAGCTTGCTCTGATCTGTATCCATTTTAATATCAAGCCTATGAACTCTATATTTAGCTATCATTCTTCCACCTTAGGATACTTTGGTTAAGGTCAACCCATAAAAACTTTGCACATGTCTTTGTATGCATCAAATGAACCCGGGTAGATTACGTTTAATTTATAAAAGTAAATTGCTAAGGTAATGTTATGGTAAAGAAATTTGGAAAATGCAAACTTTGCAAGTCAAATAGGTTTCTTAATTATGCTGGTCTTTGTAAACGGTGCAATCAAAAACCGGCAAGCTCAGATATAAAAGAGGAATCTATGGAAAAACAGCTGGAAGTTCAAAAGAAGAGGCAAGAACAGAAAAAGAGAGAACTCGAAGAGAAACAAGCATTAGAAGAAAAGGGTGATCTGAGTGTTGAGGAAAAGGAAAGGTTGGTGGAGTTAACCCCTGGTGTTGAAACTATTGATGAATTGGAGAAAAAAACTGGTGAAAAAGATGATGAAAAAGGGTCTATACCTAAAAAGAGTTGAATGTAATCGTACGCTCGTAAATAATAAGTGACTTAAACTGCTTTTATAAAATTAGATGTGATGGATAGTCATTACTCTGCTCGTTAAATTGTGAAGGTAATTATTAAATACCCATATGGACAATATAGGTAGTCGTGAATCTACATGGGTGATAAATTCGTAAAATCTTGGGAAATGAAAAGTCCAAATGCCAAGCATGTCCTGGTCGTAGAGCTTTGGCAAAGACCTGATGGAACACGATATCGGAAGACGCACAAGAAATAAATGTCTCTTAATTGGCCCGTAACTCCAAAACCTTACTTTCATCCTACTATACATAAAAATTTGGTATGGTAGGTGGTGCAAGTCTCCTTCAAAGCAGGTAGATACATAGCGTTAGCTATGTTATTGATGTCTTTTTCACATGGATGTTTTTCAAGTGCTCAGTTCTTGAGACTGATCTCCATCATAGAAACGTTTTTGGTCTATGATCTTCTCTTGAGGCTACATCTTAGGTACTAAAAAAAGAGGTTACACTTTTGCATCTCTAAAGAAAAGGCTCGGAGAGATTTCAGTGACAATCGGCTCAGATGTGCTAACAGCATTTCGTCATTCCCTTCTTAAACAGTTTTGGCTCCGTTAATTTCGTTTATACAAATCAATAACTAACAACACTCAAAATCAATCGGGGACACGTGGGGCACAGATACTTGACAAATCTGACGGAAATGACGGAATTAGCAAAACTGACGAAGCTGACGACAGTTCATCTCTTACAGACAAGCTGAATACATGAGCCCAACTACAATTGTGTATGTAAAAATGATGCTGACTACTCGCGCGCGCGCGATTTTGGTAGTCTACAAAATTCTAACGTGTAACTTATTTTCATTGGGGGAGGATCACATTGCATTTGGTAGTGTGATTATATGCACACTAATAATCGCGGCAATGAATATCAAGAGACCCTTAATGACTATGCTCTTAACCATAAACAACAATGAAAAAATTATCACAGACCACAGGAATATTATCGTGATAATTTTCTGCTTAGTCTTGATCCCTTTTCCTGCCATGTAATTTCTAATGAACTCTCCAAAAATCCTGTTATTGATCAACCATCGATGTAATCTTTCTGAGCCACGAAAATAACAGGCTGCAGCAAGTAACAGGAAAGGAGTGGTTGGTAAAACTGGAATAACGATACCAATTAATCCTATTCCAAGAAATAACGTACCGATAATGGTGAAAAACATTCTTTTCACCTTGATAGAAAGGCCTTTCATCAGTACGCGCATTTTTAAAATCCTTCGTGTATATCCTGACCTATAGTCATTTTATAGTTTTTATTATGTGCTAAAGAGTAAAAATAAAAATAGCCTGATCGAGTGATATATCCATTGGTTGATGCTTCAACGCTGTTGATGTTGTGTTGCCAATGAATTGTTTATTGGTCTTGTTTTCCTATCATCATAAAAATACTGAGAAAGTAGCTAAAATTATCGCAAAGGTTTTTAACGCACAAATAAAGACGCCTCAACAAATAACCCCGGAAGAACTTCAAGAGTATAATCTAGTAGGCTTTGGCTCAGGGATATACGGTGAAAAACACCATAAACTTCTCCTCGACCTTGCTGATAAACTGTCACAAGTCACCAACAAGAAAGCATTCATTTTCTCAACCAGTGCACTGACAGGAGAAGCCAAAGCTGAAAAAGATCACTCTATGCTACGAGAAAAGCTACAATCCAAAGGTTACGCGATTGTTGATGAATTTCAATGTAAGGGTTTCAACACTAATAGTTTCATAAAATATTTTGGAGGAATGAATAAAGGCAGACCTAATGCTGAAGACCTTAAACAAGCAGAAGAGTTTGCTCAAAACATGAAACAGAAACTGCAAACAAGGTGAAACATGAACAAGTCAATTTTTCATAGCATTCATTTTCATATACCATTTTTCTTACACTATTGTGTGCTACTCACGATTTATGAAGTCATGCGTTCTAGTTCCTTGCGTGTTTTCTCCAGTTCTATTGAAAGGTCTTTGAAGGTGGTGAAGACATCTGCTACGTTTATGCGTTCCATTTTCTGCCGCAACAAACCAGCAGCTATCAGAAAGGTGCCCAAGCTTTTCTTAATGCCAATTGTGGGTATTGGAAATGCTATCAGACCTACGCCAAGTTTGATAAGGCTGGCACCCTTACGTTCTGGTGATCCAGGCTTTCCCCATAGAGACCTTAATCCTTTTAGATCCTGAGTGAACTCACTCATCAATTTGGCGGTTTCTTCATAACTCAAACCAAGCTCGCGTAACACTAAGACAGTTCTCTCTATTTCATCGAGCTTCACGAGCATTCCTACTTTAGATCAGTTTTTCCAGCCTTAAAAGTTTTCAGCGATAATGAGTGTTAGCTTTTCTGATTTATCTGCAAATTCCCTCTATTGTGTATGACCCTAGATCTCTCGCGCGCGCGTGGGTCAACCTCATCGTTAGGAGAAAAAACATCAGCGTCATCTCTTTGTACAATAAACATCACGCATGCACGATATCCCCTTCCCACTGCTTCCGCAAGCTTTTCCATATGTTTCCTCCCTCTAACAGTAACCGAATCAGGAAACAATGCTCTACTTGCCCTAACCAAAGTGCAAGATTTCACCTCCAATAAACAAGGCTTTGAATTGTTAGTTAAGAGAAAGTCAAACCTAACATTGTCGTACTTGTACTCGGGCCTAATTCCTTTGTATCCCTTTAATTCCCAAATGTCTCCATTCTTTAAAGCTGAAAAAACCAACTTGTTAGGGATGCGGGAATCAACAGAAATGATTAAGTCTCGGTGAGAGACTCCAATCAAGTCATAACTGGTCTTTCTCCCAATTTTCTTTGCTACTCTTAGGATCACTTTAACTCCCGGTTGCAACATTTCATTCATCCTCCCGGGATTAGGAAGAAAACTAGGTAACTTCTCATCTTCTATCTTCACAATGGCTAAGAAACGGTTTGATCTTGCTAGGTAAGTGGCTTCAACAAGTTTTTCGCTAATTACTATTTCACTCACCAATTTTCGTTATCTTCCCTGTACTCCCATGTGTTCGTGTAGGTACAAACTATTATATTCGGCATTTTGATAAACAATTTTTCTGATACTGCGCTTGTGAAAAGGGGATTCTTTGTCTTCCGATATTAAAAGTATGCTTGAACAACTGGATGCAACGAAGCTCTATGAAATAGCCAACCTGAAGAGTATCAATATCCCCAAGAACTGGCCTAAGACACTTATCGTAGAACTTCTTGCTCAAAATGTGTCCGCGCAGGATATCCAGATCGTAGAAACAAAACCTATAGTCCCAAGTGCAAAATCGAGTGATGTTTCAACAATAATCATAAAGGATCTCGTGAAGCAATTTGAGGATATGACTGCAGTTGATGGTCTGAATCTTGAAATTAAGCAGGGGGAACTTTTCAGTCTACTGGGGCCAAATGGTGCTGGAAAAACCACAACAATCAATATCCTCAGCGGAATACTTGAACCTTCAAAAGGAACCGCAATAATAGCAGGTTTTGACGTAACAAAGAACTTGGAAAAGGTTAAAGCACTAATTGGCGTGTGCCCTCAGTCTGCAGCAGTCTTCAAGTTTCTAAATGCACGCGAAAACATAGAACTCTTTGGAAACTTGCATAATGTACCGAAGAAACAGCTGAAAGAACGAACAGACACATTTCTGGAACTCTTAGGGTTGACAGAAGCAAGTGGAAGGCCAGCCAAAGGTTATAGCGGTGGAATGCTTAGAAAATTAAACCTCATAATGGCTTTAATTGGTGATCCAAAGATCGCCTTCCTCGACGAACCAACAGTTGGAATGGATCCACGAGCCCGAAGAAAAACATGGAAATTTATTGGTTCACTCAAAGATCAAAATAAGACAATTATACTAACAACCCACTACATAGAAGAAGCAGAAGCCCTCAGCGATAGAGTGGGAATCATTGATTATGGAAAACTCATAGAGCTAGGGACTCCTCAGGAATTAATGGAAAAACATGAGACCAAGAATTTAGAAGAAGTTTTCCTAAAAATAACGGGTCGAAGGATTTTGGAGGGAATCTAGTTGAAATTTCAAAGTTTAATGGCTTTAGTAGACATGGAACTGAAGAAGTTGGTCCGGCAACCGACAAACCTATTTATGAACCTTTTGTTCCCTGCAGTTCTTACAATTGTGTTCATTTTTACTTTTGCAGATCCAGAATTGGGAATGAACCTAAATGCAGTGATCCCAGGATTGATTGTCTACGCCGTAATTTTTGTGATTATGACCATCGCCCAGTCGTTTTCTTCAGAGAGACAGGAAGGGTTACTGAGGAGGTTGAATACCACACCTATGACTTCAAGCGAGTTTATGGGAAGCCAAATAATAACGCATATGCTAATATCAATTTTACAAGCCGTCATTGTCTTCGCCTTAGCTTTTCTATTAGGATTCAGACCGAACAGTGGTGTTCAAGGAATATTTTTGGCGTTACCCATAACAACCATATTTTCACTAAGTTCAGTTGGTCTAGGGTTAATAACCGCCACAATTTCCAAAACTCCCGAAGCCGCCACAGGTATCTCATTCATATTCATCCTCCCCCAAATGTTCTTTGGAACCTTTGTCCCAATAACTGCTACAACTCAGCAGATCGCGAAATTTATCCCGAGCTACTACTTACTTGACGCATTAACAATGATCTTCGAAGGAGACTGGATGAATACAAACATTTTCCTAGACCTTGGAGTCATCTCAATAATTAGCGTTTCAGTCGTAATTATTGGAATATCCTTATTCGGAAAATATGGGAATAAATAAAAAAAACCAGAAGAAAATCAGAATTACAAATACATTTAAAACTTCACAAAGGACCACATATGCAAACTTACAAGATTAAAGGAGCATAATTCATGAAGATTCTAGCCATAGACATAGGTGCTGGCACAGAAGACATTCTATTATATGATGATGAAAAGAAGAGTGTTGAAAACTGTGTTAAGATGGTGTTACCCTCTCCATCTCAAGTCTTTTCAAAGAATGTGAAAGCAATTACTAATATGCGAAAAAATCTTTTCATAACCGGAGACACCATAGGCGGTGGAGTATTTGCTCATGCTTTAAGAAAACACGTTGAAGCAGGATTAATGGCTCTCATGACGAAGACAGCAGCCTATTCCATAAGAAATGATCTTGAAGAGGTTAAAAAGCTGGGGATTAAGGTTGTTAAAGACCAGCTCAAGGAATTCAATGGAAAAACGTTGGTGATTGAAGAAGTTAACATCATAGAATTAGCACGATTTTTAACAGTGTTTGACGAACCTTTATCAGACATTGATTTTGTGGCTATTGCTGTTCAAGACCATGGAATCTCCCCTCAAGGAGTCAGCAATAGACGTAGTCGCATCGAAAAGACGAGGAAACTGTTGGAAAAAAATCCTAAACCTGAAGCATTAGCCTATTATGAAAACGAGATCCCGCAACACTTCCTAAGGATGAGATCAGCAGCCCAAGCTTCAAAAAGACAGTTACCAGATACAGAAGTCCTACTCATGGACACGTCACCAGACGCAATCCTTGGCTGTCTGAAAGATCCTTTAGTCAGGGAAGCTGATCCAGTTTTGGTAGTAAATATCGGAAATAGCCACACTATGGCTGCTATAATCTTAAATGGAGAAATCACAGCGATCATGGAACACCACACAAACCTGTTAAACCCGCTGAAGATTGAGAATATGCTAATTCACTTTGCTGATGGAAAACTTACCAACGAAGAGATTTTTAACGATAGAGGTCATGGTTTGACGTTTTTAACCGAACCGCCAGGCTTCTCCAATTTAGGAATGGTCGTTGCCACGGGACCTAATCGAAACCTTCTAACCCAACTAAAGTATCCGGTTCATTTCGCTTCACCAGCAGGTGACATGATGATGACTGGTCCTATAGGTTTAGTTGAAGCTGTCAAGAGAAAGTCAAGTGAAAAATAAGTTCGCGATTCCAGATCTCGTGAGATGCCAATCTAGTGAATCAGTTGGTTAAAGCTCTGATACTACGGGAATTATCTCATTTTGGAAAATTTCCAATGGCCGATGTTCATCAAGGGGATTTCTCATATTAACTATTGCATGTTCAATACCAATATTCGCTAGTTCTTTTAGATATTGAATAGTGTCTTCTTCAGTCTTCAAAATTTTTGTTCTATAACTTGTACCATCCCTTCTTTTTGACTCAATAAAATCTGGCAATCCTGAATGACCTAAATGTACGGATCCTAAAGTTGTCTTTTCAATCTGATCAAAGGATCGCCCAACCGACTTGCAATGCTTCTTAAGGACATCCAACGAATTTTTAACATAATCTACACCAACTCTTGTAAAGAGATTGCAGGCGTCAGCGTATTTAGCGACAAAACGCAAAGTCTTTTTCGGCCCCATTCCCCCTATGAGTATTGGAGGGTGAGGTTTTTGAAGGGGAAGAGGGCTGCAAAGGGTCTCTTTCAATTTGTAATGTTTACCAATGAATTCACCATTGTTACTACTCCACATCTGCTTCGCAATTTGAAGAGCCTCCTCCAACATCTCGAAACGAATTCTCCAATTATAAAATGGGATGCCTAACCCATCAGATTCTCTCTCAAACCAGCCTGCACCAATACCCAAGTAAGATCGACCTTTAGAAAGAACGTCCAAGGTCGTAGCAGTTTTCACCAATACTCCAGGGTGCCTGTATATGTTTCCAGTAACCATTGTGCCAAGTTTAACTTTCCTTGTTAAAGCAGCGACGTGGCTTAGGAGAGAGTAGCCTTCATGCATGTCATCTTCTACGGGTCCCAAAAGAATGCCACCTTCTCGTCCAAGTTGAAAAAAATGATCCATTACCCATATACTGAAGAATCCAGCTTTTTCAGCAGTGGTGACTATTTCTTTTACGTCATTAGCGAAATTGTCAGGTCCATTGGGAAACGTAAAATTTGGGATCTGAAGTCCAACTTTCATACAGAAAAATACAATCCTGTAACTTATAAGTCTGAATACTATGGTCAACTGCCTAATCTATGTCTAACAATTTGTTCATTTGGTATGCCTACTTGATGTTTTTTGTTTGCGCAAGGTTAATTATCCTTGACATTAGATCACCCTTTGGTGATGGTCTTGAAGCTTTATCTAGTACAACACGCTGAGGCTAAAAGTAAGGCAGAAGATCCAGAAAGACCCCTTTCAGATAAGGGTTTGACGAACATTAAAAAGATCGCTGAGTTTGCCAAGCAGAATTTATGCGTTGAAGTTGCACAAATATTCCATAGTGGTAAGTTACGAGCTAAACAAACAGCAGTGATTCTCGCAGAACGTCTCTCTTCATCCAAAGAAGTGATTGTTAACGAAGCCTTGGAACCCTTGGCTGATCCAAAAGTCTGGCGAACAAGCTTAGAAAAAGTTGAGAGAGACATTATGTTGGTAGGTCACTTACCGCATCTAAGCAAACTTGCTTCAGATTTACTTTGTTCTAATGAAGATAGTGAAGTGATAACCTTTAGAATGGGCGCTATTTCGTGTCTTGAGCGAGATCATCAAAAACACTGGGCCATTCAGTGGATAATCACACCAGATAATCTACCGTAGATTTGTTTACCCGTAACTATTAACGTGTTGCATGTTTTGGAATAATCCTTGGAATCAATTCGAGAGTCGAATGGGCTGCATCGAATCTAGTGCCCAAAATGACTCTGGGTTCTCCCGCTATATCATTACTATCTCTAGTAAACCTTTTTATAGAACCTCTCCATTGAAGGGACCAGTCACAATTATTCGTCGTTAATGAAGCTTTTGAAGGCTTTTGATAACTGTTTAAGGAATTTTTGTGATGGAGGTATAAAAATGCAAATAGAACACTTTGAAGACTTACCGTTAAGTCAAGAAATTATGAATGGCATAGAGAAACTTGGATTCAATAATCTTTTCCCAATCCAAGCTCAAGCCATAATTCCGTTACTTAAGGGCAAAGATGTCATTGGACAAGCCCGAACAGGAACAGGAAAGACTGCTGCTTTCGGAATCCCGATGGTTGAAAGCCTAAACCCGAATAACTCAAACGTTCAGGGACTTATCTTAGTTCCAACTCGAGAACTTGCCAATCAGGTTGCAGACCACTTAAGCCGAATCAGTCGATACACACCTTTCAGGATCTTACCAGTTTATGGTGGAACATCTATCCAGAGACAAATATCAGAACTTGAACGGGGTGTCCACATTGTCGTAGGAACGCCAGGCCGCTTAATAGATCTTATGAAACGTGGATGGCTAAATTTCAAATCAGTTAAAGTCGTTGTTTTGGATGAAGCAGACAGAATGCTTGATATGGGATTCATCGATGACATAGAATACATCCTTGCACGTGTGCCAAAAAACCGACAGACAAGCCTTTTCTCTGCAACTATTGATCGATCTGTAATGAATGTGTGCAACCGATACATGAACAAACCTGAGAAGATCTTGGTCAGTAAAGACGAAATTGCCCTTACACAGATTGAACAATACTATATGGTCGTGAATCCCAAGAGGAAACTTCACATTTTGTGCAACATTTTAGATGAAAATAACGTTAAGCGAGCCATAATTTTCTGCAAGACGCGCATAGGCACTAGCAGATTAGCCAACCAGTTAAGAAGGCGAGGATATAATGCAGAACCTATTCATGGAGGACTCTCTCAAGCGCGGAGAGATTATGTTACTGCTATTTTCAGAAAAGGAAGTTTAAAATTACTCGTCGCGACAGATGTCGCAGCAAGAGGTTTGGACATCCAAGGAATAACTCATATAATTAACTATGATATACCGCTGGACGCCCTTGTGTATTTCCATAGAATTGGACGAACAGCCCGAATGGGTGGTGAAGGGACAGCCATAACTCTTGTAGGTTTCAGAGAGATGGAAGAGCTGAACCGAATTAGAGCCTTGACGAATACCAAAATCGAGGAAATCGAAGGGAGAGCTTTTCCAGATACTGAAGCTTTTCATGAGAGTTTTAGTGCAATCTGCTCAGATTGTGGAAGTGAATGTACTGTTCCCTTTAAACCTGACAAGGATAGACCTATATACTGCAAGCAATGCTGGGAGTATCAAAAACCACCAATAGAAAGGCTCTATTAAGAACATGGGTGTTTGTGTTGGGTAAAAGAAAGGTGATAAGCGAAGATCAATTCAGTAACATGGTATTACCTGAAGGCAGTGACGTCTTGGGTGTTGCAGAGAAATTACTAGGCTTTGATAGAGTCTTAGTGAAATGTCAAGATGGTTATCAACGCCTTTGCAGAATTCGAGGAAAAATGAAGAGAAGAGCATGGATCAGGCAGGGAGACATTGTTCTAGTGTCACCTTGGGACTTTCAATTTGAAAAGCGCGGTGACATCATATGGCGTTATAAAAGAAATCAGACTGAATGGTTGAGAAGAAAGGGATTACTTCAAACCTGATATCCCAATGACGTAATGATGAAAATAGAAAGATTCAATAGGAAAGAACCTAGATACAAAGTTGTTTAAATGGCGAGATTATGAAGTTTATCCACAGGAACGAGTATGGGATGAGGGGAAGAAGGATTAGGGGTCGACCTCGTAGCAATGGTTGGTCGTCAGCGGAGTCTAAAAATCTTGAATATCTACTCCTAATTTCAAACAAATATGCAGTAAGTGCTGATACTCTCTTCAACAGCATGGTTGATGCATGGAAAAATAACCATTCCTCCTGTGAAAATCTCTCAATCACATGCCGGAAAACAGATCGAGATAAGGCCGTCTTTCTCATAATGACTGATCACAGAGTGGTTGCTCAATTCTCTTTCCCTACGCACCTTCTTGAGGAAACTAATCCCCTTAAGAGACTTGTTTATTTAAACGAATCAATGACCAATCGATTTGAAAAATCTAGAGTTCAAGAATTACAGATCAGTGATTTAAAGTCTGGGATGAAAAAAATTAATCTTAAGGCAAAGGTTCTTGAAATTCCAGAGCCAAGGTCTGTCATTACACGTCTTGGTGGATCTGTTGTAACCAATGCAAAGATCAAGGATGAAACCGGCATCATTCAATTACCCTTATGGAACAAACAAATATCCAACGTATCCGTTGGTGATTTGATCGAAGTTGAGAACGCGCGAGTTGTAACCTTTAGAGGAAGGCGCCAATTAAGGGTTGGAAGAAGTGGAAAACTCAAAGTTCTTGAGAAAAGGTAACTTATAAGGCATAACAGCAATAAGATAAATGGTTAGTAGCAAAGATGTATAGAGATCCAGTATGTGGAGCAACCCTGAATGACAGAACAGCCAAATTCAAGATGAAGCATGAAGGGGAAAACTATTATTTCTGCAGTTTGAAATGCAAGAAGAGATTTAAACGAAATCGGAGTAAATTTTCAAAATAAGTTCCGAATAAATGAGTGGCGTAAGCACTCTTTAGCTAATAACAAACTGTTAACAAGAATAGGCTTAAACCTCTCAAGTTGAAATGCTTATTCAAATCCTCTATGTTGGATTATCATGAAGAAATGTGTTGTCATCGATGCTGTAAGAACTCCCATTGGTAAATCTGGGTGGAATGGTACGAAAAAAGGAGGACAATTCGCCCATGTTTCCGCTCAACTTCTTTTGGGAACCGTAATTTCAGAATTGGTGAAACGCGTCAAAGAAAGAGTAAGCTCCTTTAATCCGAAAGAAGTTGAGGACATAGCTGTTGGCTGTTTAAGTCAGATTGGAGAACAGGGAGGAAACATTGGTAGACTTGCGGTCTTCTTGGCCGATCTTCCTGATGAGATAGCTGGAATGACGATCGATAGATATTGTAACGCCGGCCTGCAAGCAATAAACTCGATGGCTCAAGCAATAATGTCAGAATGTGGTGAAATAATGATCGCAGCAGGAGTTGAACACATGTCCCATTATCCTATGATGTCAAGTATCAGCGTTGCTGAAGCAGCAGGATTTCCAGTAATGATCAGTGACAAGATATACGAGAGAAACGTTTTCACTCCGATGGGTGTTGCAGCCGACATGGTAGCAAAAAAGTATGACATAACCAGAGAAGACTGCGACAAATTTGCATTATGGAGCCATCAAAAAGCCACAAAGGCTCTGAGAGAAAAAGAATGGTACCGCAAAAGAATTGCAAAAGTAGATGTTCCCCAATCAAACGGAACCATAAAAACTGTCACAGAGGATGAGACAGTCAGAACCCAATCCTTAGACGAACCTGAAATCGCCTATACTAAAATGGCTCAGCTTAAAGCAAGATTTACCGAAGATGGCGTCCACACGCCTGGAAACTCCTCCCAAATTGTGGACGGAGCCTCCGCAGTGATGTTAATGTCTGAAGAAAAAGCAGATGAACTGGGATTAAAACCCATGGCGACAATCAAATCAATGGCAGTGGCTGGAGATGACCCAACCTTGATGCTGTTAGGTCCAATCCCAGCTATGAAAAAAGCATTAGCTAGAGCTGGCAACTTGGAAATGAGCGACATGAGCATAATCGAACCAAACGAGGCCTTTGCAAGTCCACCTCTAGCCTTTGCAAAAGAGTTCAAATACGACTTCAAAGATCCAAGAGTCAATCCCACCGGAGGTGCCATTGCTCTTGGTCATCCCATAGGCGCAACCGGCGTAATATACTTCACTGAAATGATTTATGAGATGCAGCGAAGAAAGCTCCGATACGGGCTTGAGACTCTATGTGGAGGGGGCGGAGTGGGCATAGCAACAATTGTTGAAAAAGAGAATTGACCTGTGTAATACATATTTTTAACCCAAATGATCTTTACAATTCACATATGTTTATAAGAACCAATTTTTCAAACAATCGTTACACGTTGATGTTGAGGTTGTGAAAGTGGATTTCGAACTTTCGAAAGAAGAAAAGATGTTCAAGAACAGCATCCGAGAATTCTTGGAGAAAGAATTTACCCCGATAGCTAATGAAAGAGATAAAGAAGGGCCATTCAAGAAAGAAGAAGCAATAAGCATTATGAAAAAGTTTAGGAAGATTGGTGTTGCCTTTGACCCGGAGAGTGCAAAGGCCCTTTTTGTTGAAGATCCAATAATATATGGCATACTGTCAGAAGAAGTGGGTAGAGTCTGGATGAGCTTGTTACCTTTACTCGGTATGACAGGACTTCCAGCAATGTTCATTCCATTGGCCTCTGATGAAACAAAGCAAAGATTGATACCTAAACTTGAAAAGTCGGAACTCATAGGCTGCTTTGCTGAGACAGAACCGGAAGCTGGATGCGATACATCAGATCTAAAAACAACAGCCAAACCAGAAGGAGATCACTATGTTATTAATGGCACCAAAACATGGATCAGCAATGCGTCTATAGCAGATGTAGCCTTCGTCGGAGCAAAAGACCTAAGCACTGGAACAGAGACTTTTTTTTTAGTTGACAAGGAAACATCTCCTTTTGATTCAAGTGAGTTGCACAAAATTGGATGGAAAGCTGCTCCTACCGGCGAGATTTACTTTGAAGATTGTAAGGTTCCGAAAGAGAATGAAATGAGTCTTATGATGGGCAAAGCCTTCTCAGATCCTGAGTTAATGAAGCTTTTACCAATTTCTGAAGGAATGACAAAACTACTCAGCCAATTGTCACCTTTCACTGCGCTTATGACGCTGCCACGATGTAGCATGGGGCTAGCTTCCATTGGAATCGCTCAAGCAGCTTTTGAAGCTTCTGCTAAACACGCAAAAGAAAGAGTCCAGTTTGGAAAGCCTCTTGGGAAATTCCAGTTAATCCAAGAGATGCTCTATAAAATGAATGTTTTAATCGAGACAGGAAGACTGCTTGGATATAAGGCCATAGATGCCATCACTAAAGGTAGTGGAGAAGCTAGAAGACTATCATCAATGGCCAAAGTATATGGAGGAGAGGCAGCGGTCAAAGTCGCATATGACGCAATGCAAATACATGGTGGCCTCGGACTCTCAGATGAACTACCCATAGAGAGATATTATAGAGACGCAAGAATGATGACAATTCCAGATGGCACAACTGAAATGATGAAACTAATAACTGGCTACACAATTTTAGGAAAGGGCTTCTCAGCCTACACATAAAGCAAAGCCCGATTGTGCTTAAGTAGGTTCAATCTCTCTCTTAATTTCCTTTACTGCTTCCATTGCCACCTCAATCATGTCTTCACTTGGCTCCCTAGTGGTAAGACGTTGAAAAGCAAGCCCTGGCTTCGTTAGAATTTTCATGATTATGGAATTCCGATATTTGCCACTGAGCTTCAAGATTTCATAAGATATTGTCCCAATAACTGGGATTAGGAGAATTCTGTACGCGATTCTAACAGCAAATCCGAGATTTGGCATGATTGAAAACAACAAGATACTTATAATTATAACAATAAAAATGAATGAGGTTCCACACCTAGGATGAAATCTAGAAAATTTCTTTATGTTAGCAATGTTCAACTCTACTCCTGCTTCATGGGCATTGATGGTTTTATGTTCAGCACCATGATACTGTAGCACTCTCCTATACTCACCCCACAAGGCTATCAATGAAAGGTAGAGCAGAAAAATTCCAAGACGAACGATTGCTTCAATGATATTGAAGGCCAGTCCTGTTAGATTAAGCAAGTTGGTTAATAGAAAAGGCACCACAAAAAAGAAAGAAGTCAACCCCAACGCAAGAACAACCACTATACCAAACTCCGCTAAAGTAAACTCTTCATCTTCATCAAGAACAGCATTAGCAGAGAATTGAAGTCCTTTAAAGCCAAGATAGAAAGTCTCAATTAATGCGATGATACCTCTCAGAAATGGCACTCTTAGAACTCGATACTTCTCAGACACTGAGTTAATTTTTTCAGTATGCGTCATTATCTCATTCGTAGGTTGTCTCACACAGATTACCATGTGTCTACGAGAACGCATCATAACACCTTCTATTAACGCTTGTCCACCAAAAGCCAGCGATGATTCTTCTCTCTTCTTTGCCAATAAATTCATAAGTTACCAAGACTTTCGCAGCCTTAATATCCTTTTATGAAGACACATAATCATGTTTGAATTGAAACCAAAAGAATTATCTTGGATTATAGTATGAAAGGGGAGAGGAAAAATTCCATGTCATTTCACGACTTGAAGATCATTGATTATCACGCGCATTTCCCAACTGTGTACTGGACCAAATGGGCAGCTTCATGGAAAGAAAGATTAACAGGAAAATATGGAGATGAGAAGGCTCAGATACTCATAGAACAAGCAACTCAAGATAGAGAGGACATGAGAAAACTCTGGGGATTTGCTCCACCTGAATCTGAAGTAAGCTCAGATAAGAAGCAAGCATCAAGATGGGCTTCAGATCTTAAGGAGAAAGGCGTTGAAAGGGTGAACTTCATGACTGGGGGCGGAAACGATAACTTAGCTAAAATGGTGAAGCTGCACCCTGATAAATTCTCAGGATTTGCACACCACAACATATTCTCGGAAGACGCTTCCCAAGAGCTTGAAAGGGCTATCAAACAGCTTGGACTGAAAGGATACAAAGTAATAGCCTCTTCACAAGTAACGCCCATAGACGATAGGTCCCTCTACCCTGTTTGGGAGACGGCGGAAAAATTAGCAATTCCCATAACCATGCATTTCGGAGTCCTTGGTGGGGGAGGAGGACCAGCTCTGGATTTAAGGAATATGAACCCGCTGACACTATGGGAAGTAGCCAAGACTTTCCCAAAAATCCCCTTTGTCATTCCCCACTTTGGAGCTGGTTACCTCCGGGAACTTCTTCTGCTGTGTTGGTCCTGTCCCAACGTATACATAGATACCTCTGGCTCAAATAGATGGATGAATTGGCTGCCCTTCGAAATCAGCTTAAAAACACTCTTCAGAAAAGTCATAGAGACTGTTGGTCCTGATCGTGTGATCTTTGGAAGCGATTCAAGCTACTTCCCAAGAGGTTTCAGCATTCAGTATCTGAGAGAGCAGATCAAAGCCTGCCGATCAATCGGACTTGAAAATCAAAGTATAGACAAAATTTTCCGAAAGAATGCTGCAAAACTACTTAAACTCGATACATAACAACAGGCATCCAAACCTTCTGTTATGGAAAGTAAATAGTAGCTAGGCTTCCATAAGTTGGAGGTAGGTTAAAATAACCTTAACTATCAACCTAACGAAGGAAAATGTGAGTCACAGTGAATCTGAGTTCCTTACCTTACAACTTTGTCACTTCTGAAAAGATAGCTATTGATTACTTCAACCATTCTAGGAATCTTAAAGAATCATTTCCAAAGCATTTTAGAGAACCAACCATTAGAAGATTAAAAGTAGATCGCAAAGAACTCACAATAAAACTCCAAGAATACAATGAAAGACTGAACCCCCCCGAGCAAGTTATCCAGAACATAGAATATCTGTCTCAATCGAAAACCTATGCCATAATAACAGGTCAACAACCCGGTATATTCTCAGGACCATTATACACAATATACAAGGCAATATCAGCAATCGTTGCATGTGGACGATTATCCACCGAGAACTCTAGGTTTGTACCAATTTTCTGGAATGCATCTGAAGATCATGATCTTCCGGAAGTCGGTTCAATCACTGTTTTTAATGGAAACGAACCATATGAAATCCGTTACACATCTACCTCAAATAACATAGCCCTTTCACATGTGAGCCTAGATAAATCAGAACTGAAGAGGATGATTGGACTAATCGAAGATACCTCGCCAAATTCTGAATTTAAGGCTCATCTAATAAGAGAAGCGAAAAGAATTGTACAAAATGCGTCTACAATTGCTGATTTCTTCTCTATGTTCATGATCCACATCTTGGGAGAACTTGGTCTCATTATGATTGAACCACAACACTTGAGAGATCTGATGACTCCTGTTTTCGAACAGTTGATCAGTAGCCCAACCGAATGTACAAGAATACTTAATGAGGAAGGCTCACGACTTTCCAAACTTGGTTATTCACCTAAAATACATAAAAAACCAAGTATGTGCAACTTCTACATCCTTGATGATAATGGTGAAAGAAGGCGAGTCACATATAATGGCCAATTTCATGTCTCTGAAGACGTCTTTTCACAAAGAGAACTCTTACGCCTTTTAAAGAAAGCTCCCTCCAAATTTAGTGCAAATGCAGTCACACGGCCGATCACACAGGACTTCGTTCTTCCCTCGTTTGCTTATGTTGCTGGACCAGGTGAGATAGCATATCTGGCACAACTGAAGAAAGTATATGATCATTTTTCTTTAGAATTACCCGTGATATATCCTCGGTTTGGCGCTACCATACTTGAGAAAAAAATCAGTAAAATTATTAGCAAGTACTCAACGGGAATTCAAGAATTAAGGAATCCGGAGAGACTCCTGAAAAAGCTGGCTAGAGTAAACGTTGACGCCATCTTTTCCACGCTGAGAAGTGAGGTTCTAAAAAACGTTGACGACTTAACTAACCAAGCTATGTCTATTGATGAAAAACTTGCAGACCCCTGTTTTCTTGCAAGAGGAAGGATCTTGAAGACGATTGACATTCTGGAAAACAAAATAACTACTAAACTGAAAAAGAACGACTTTATTGCCAGACAACAGATAACAAAAGCCTACAATAACCTTTTTCCCCTCGGTAACCTGCAGGAAAGGCAGATTAATATCTTGGAGTATCTCATGAAATATGGAAAGTTGTTTCTAAAAACTGTTTACGGAAACTTCTCAGAAGCTGATTACGGTCAACACAAGGTGATTGAATGTTAGACTTGATGGCTTTCAGTCCCCATCCTGATGATGTGGAACTTTGCTGTGGCGGTCTCCTCGCAAGAATGAGTGAGAAAGGATACAGCGTGGGAATAGTGGATCTTAACAAGGGTGAATTGGGAACTGGAGGAACTGGAGAAATTAGAGTAAAAGAAGCAGCCAACGCTGCAAAAATATTGGGAGTTAAGATTCGTAAAAACATGGACTTCGGGGACTGCCGCTTAAATCCAAGCTTTGAAATGGCCAAGAAATTAGTTCACATAATTAGAAAACATAAACCATCAATTCTAATAGCTCCATACGGAGACGATTCTCACCCTGATCATGCAGCCAGTAGAAAACTCGTTGATAAGGCAGCCTTCTTTGCAAAACTTGTAAAGATAGATACAAACTATGAACCCCACTCAGTTAGAAACATAGTGTATTTCATGCTTCATAAACGATTCAAACCCTCCTTCGTGGTCAATGTTACTGGAGTCTATGGAAAAAAATTGAATGCAGTCAAAGCCTATAAATCACAGATGGAATTGATTTTAGGCAATGAAGGCCTTCTTAAATTAATTGAACTAAGAGATCAGCTTTATGGTTCAAGAATGGGCTTTAAATATGGCGAACCCTTCTTTTGCTCCACCCCTTTAAGAATAGATGATCCAGTGGCGTTACTGAAATGAAGATAGGCATCGCTTGTTTTCCCACCTACGGTGGAAGCGGGATTATAGCTACAGAGTTAGCACACCTACTGGCAAGAAACCACGAGCTACATTTGGTCAGTTACGATAGACCAGTTCGATTGGGCAAGAAAAGCGGATTCTCCTTTCACAAGGTAGATCTATTCTCATACCCTCTTTTTGAGCGGGTTCCCTGTTGTTATTCTTTAGCCTTAATCTCAAAACTTGTGGAAGTGATTAGATCCTACGATCTAGACATTGTTCACGCCCACTATGCTGTTCCCAATGCAACATCAGCCTACCTGGCAAAGAAAATCTGCACAGACTCAGCAAAACTAGTGACCACACTTCATGGAACTGATTCCTATCTTGTTGGCCTCCATCCCTCCTACAAAGAAGTGACACAGTTCAGTATGCAACAGAGTGATGCTTTAACAACAGTCTCTGATTACTTGAAGAAACGTACAATGACCGAGTTTGACATTTCAAGAAAGATTACGGTCATACCAAATTTCGTGGATTCCCAAAAATTCAGGAAACGGAAGAAAAAGAAAGTTCAAAAGATCATATGCCATTCATCAAATTTCAGACCAATCAAACGAACTCAAGACATCATACAAGCCTTTAAACTGATATCCGATGAAATCGACTGCCAATTATTCCTCATTGGAGATGGACCTGACAGGTTAAAGGCTGAAGAAAGCGCGAAAGACCTTGGCGTATTGGAGCGAATAACCTTCTTTGGAAATGTGAAAGACGTTCCAGAGATCCTTGGAAAATCAGATCTGTTTCTTCTACCATCAGAAGATGAAAGCTTTGGACTAGCAGCTTTAGAAGCTATGAGTTGTGAAGTTCCGGTGATCTCAAGCAATGTGGGTGGTTTAAAGGAGCTAATCTCCCCTGGAGTTGACGGGTACTTAATTAAAGTCGGAGACGTTGACGCGCTTGCTAAACACTCGATAAAAATTCTGCAAGATCCAGAACTACGAGAAAAATTTGGTAGGAACGCTAGGGAAAAAGTCCTTAATAGATACGTCCCGAAGAAAATCTTACCCAAATATGAGGCTTTATATCAAGAAACTTTGGAGAACTAGCGTAGAGACGCGCGTTGTTATGATTTCATCTCTTGTAAATTTTGATACATATTAATAATGAACCTATCTTTTATAACAGAATATAGCTGGACGGTGAAGAATTGTCATTTGAATTTGTGTTGCCATATAAGGATAATAACAAATTGGAAAGGATCGTAGGTCTAATCAAGGATGATATCCAACTACAAACATTTTGGAGATGTTCCAACATCATGGCCATTGACCGTCTAAGCTATACAGACCATGGTCCGACTCATGTTAAAATTGTCGCGAACTCTGCCTTGAAAATCCTAAGAATCCTTGTTGGCAAAGGAGTCGTGCCTAATGTGGTTGAGGATTATAACCTGACAGTTGAGGACGCTGAAGTAATAGTTGTTCTTGGATCAGTTCTTCACGACTTAGGAATGATAGTGGCAAGAGAGAATCATGAAATGTACAGTGTCTTCATAGCTTACGATTTTATTCGGAGAAATCTAAATTCGGTCTATACTGTTGAAGAGTCATCAATAATCTGTTCAGAAGTACTGCACACTGTATTAGCGCATCATCCAGATCAGCAGGTTCTAACTTTAGAGGCAGGAATTGTGCGTGTTGCAGACGCGCTAGATATGGAACAAGGAAGGGCAAGAATACCTTTTGAATCTGGAAAAGTTGACATTCATTCTGTTTCTGCTTTGTCAATAGAACAAGTGGAGATCTTGGAAGGAAAGGAAAAACCCATTGTCATAAGAGTGAAAATGGCTAATTCAGCAGGCATCTTTCAAGTCGATGAACTTCTTAAGGCTAGAATCCAGAACTCAGGACTTGAAAAACACATACATGTAATAGCAGAAATAATGGCCAAAGAAGAACGTAAAATAATAGAAAAATTTGAAATCTAATTATCGCTTGAACACTTGAAGTAGTGATCTGGTTACTAAAAACGAGAAGTAAGATACTAACTTTTACACAATCTACAAAGGGTTCGTGATGCCGAATATTGGATTTCAAAGCTAGGATTTAGCATTCATTCTTACTAGTAAAGTTTAAATAAACACACATTATCTCCGTAGTTAGCTCTAGTATTGGTGATTACCAAGTGTCAACAGAATTCAGGCATATATTAAGAATAACAGATACAGACGTAATGGGATCCCGTAAGGTTCCATATGCTCTAGCGAGCATTAGGGGTGTAAACCTGAATCTGGCAAGTGTGATTTTGAAGAAAGCAAAGATAAATCCTGATAAAAGAGCAGGCTTTCTTACTGATGCTGAAATTGAAAAGATAGAAAACATTATGCAAGACCCTAGAAGTTTTGGAATGCCAGGATGGTTTCTGAATAGAAGAAAAGATTTGCAGACTGGAGCAGATTTACATTTAGTAGGGCCTGATCTTGATTTGGCTGTTAAGGGTGACGTTAAACGAATGAAAGAGATGAAATCTTGGCGTGGTTATAGGCATGCTTATGGATTGAAAGCCCGCGGACAACGGACGAGGTCAACAGGCAGAAAAGGCAGGGCTGTTGGAGTCAGAGTTAAGGTCAGGATGAAGGAGAAGTAGTAGTTTATGGGCGACCCAAAAAAACAAAGGAAAAAGTATGAACGTCCCAGGTTTTTATGGAGAACCGATATCATACAAGGAGAACTTGCGCTTCTTGGTCAATATGGGTTAAGAAATAAACGTGAATTATGGCGGCACAAAACAATGTTGTCAAAATTTAGAGGCATCGCGCGATCCCTTATAGGAAAGACGCCTGAGGAGCGAAGGAACATGGAAGAGAAACTTTTGCAAAAGTTAAAGAAGCTTGGAATCCTACATCAAGATGCATCAATTGATGATGTTTTAGATCTAGGCATTGAAGATATTCTTGAACGTAGACTTCAGACTTTCGTTTTTCGAAAAGGACTGGCAACATCAATCTACCAATCTCGTCAATTCATTGTCCATGGACACATTGTAATAGGAGAACGTCGGGTAACAGTTCCAAGTTACTTGGTCCAAAATGAAGAAGCTGATCACATTAAATATGCACCACAAAGCACTCTTACAAAACCGGACCATCCAATACGCCAACAAATAACAGTCACAACGAGCACCCAAAAAGAAGGCCCAGAACAAACGTGAGAAGGTGAAAAGTCCTGAGTAGCAGTAAAGGCACAAGTAGGAAAACGGATCGATGGGGAGTAGTTCACATTTACAGTTCATACAACAACACAATAGTTCATATAACAGATGTATCGGGCGCTGAGACTATCGCGAGAACGTCAGGAGGGATGTTTGTTAAGGCAGATAGGATGGAATCATCTACCTATGCAGCAATGAGAGCAGCCGGGGCCGCAGCAAGAATAGCGAAAGATAAAGGAATAAACTCTATACACATAAAGGTAAGAGCTCCGGGAGGATCAAGACCTAGAACCCCGGGTGCTGGTGCTCAAGCAGCAATTAGAGCCTTAGCAAGAGAAGGTTTCAGAATTGGACGCATAGAAGAATCCACCCCCATACCTCACGATGGCACGCGAAGACCGGGAGGAAGAAGAGGGAGAAGAGTATAGGGAGATCAAGATTCCTAAGCTCTACTTATCAGATAGAAAAGTTGAAATAATGCACCAGTATTCTATTGAACGGCACGATAATTACCATAGATCAAAACGGTGGCTAGCCTAGTGGAGATAGATGTACTTAAAAAAGAAGAGATGAAGACGCGTTTAGTAGTAAAGGGTGTAGATGTTCCTTTCATGAACGCATTGAGAAGAACTATTCTCACTGAAGTGCCCACTATGGCAATAGATGAAGTTGTTATAATTGAGAACTCATCAGTTTTACAAGATGAGGTTCTTGCCCATAGACTAGGACTAACTCCACTCAAGACTGACTTGGATAGTTATAACTTGCCTGAGGAATGCTCTTGTGAAAGCGAGTTCGGCTGCAATCTTTGCAGAGTTTCACTTACTCTTGATGCAGAAGCCAAGGAGGGAACCAGAATCGTTTATTCAAGAGAGCTAATCTCAGATAATCTAGATGTGACCCCAGTAAGTTCTGAGATTCCTTTAGCTAAATTAGCGAAAGAACAGAGGATAAGACTTGAAGCATATGCAAGACTTGGAAAGGGAAAAAACCATGCTAAATGGCAGCCTACCACTAGATGTACGTACAAGTATCTACCACGAATTGAGATCAATGATGAACAATGTGACAAGTGTGGAGAATGCGTAAAGATCTGTCCTAAGAAAGTGTTCTCAAAGAGTGGAGAGAAAATTGAGATTCGGGATTTTATGGCATGTACCCTATGTCAAGACTGTGTTGACGTTTGCCCAAAAGATCCTCCAGCTGTGAAGATAGGCTGGAAAGATGACAGCTTTATATTCAATATAGAATCAACCGGAGTGCTTCCACCCAAGAGAATAATGATAGAAGCGGTTAAGATCCTTGATGAAAAACTGAAGCAGTTCATAGATGAAGTTAAAGTGAAAAAAATTGAGTAAAACTGAAACCACAAACCCTGAGCTTCTTCAAATCATCCGCTTCTTAAGAAAACAAAGTAACAAGGAAGATGTAAAAATCTGGCGTGATGTAGCCAACCACTTGGCAAAACCCAATCGGAGACGAATAACTGTTAACCTAAGTCGCTTAAACAGACACACAGAAAAAAATGAAACAGTGTTAATACCTGGTAAAGTTTTGGGATCAGGAAAAATCGATCACCAAGTGAACGTGGCCGCGTTTCAATTCTCGCACACAGCAAAACAGAAAATCGAATCAGCTAAGGGTAAAACTCTGACTCTTCTTCAGCTTGTCAAGAAAAACCCGAAAGGATCAAGAATCAAGGTATTGAGGTAAAGGATATGCAGAAAGGGAAACAAATCTTAAAAATAATCAATGCTGAAGGCTTGATTCTTGGAAGGATGGCTAGCCTTGTAGCCAAGAGACTACTACTGGGAGAAGAAATAGTAATTGTGAATGCAGAGAAAACAGTGCTTTCTGGGAAAAGAAGGAGCAAGGTGAGAGCAGCAAAAGAGTTCCTCAATGTGGGTGATCCAAGAAAAGGACCATTTCATTATAGAAGCCCTCATTTGGTAGTCCGAAGAACAGTTAGGGGGATGCTTCCATATAAGAAACCAAAAGGTAAAGAAGCATACAAGAGACTTAAAGTTTTCATCGGTGTACCCAAGGAGCTTGAAGAGAAAGAAATGGAAACTTTGAAGGAGGCTCATTCAGAAAAACTGAGATGCCCTCAGCTGAATCTTGGTGAACTTGCTAAACAGATAGGATGGAATAGAGGTGAATAGATATACCAACAAAGGTGTTAGTTGTAAGCGGAAAACGTAAGACAGCTATAGCCCGTGCAGTCGTTAAGCTAGGGAAGGGAAGAATACGGATCAACAGAGTACCTCTGGAAATTCATGAGCCCGAAATTGCAAGAGAAAAGATCATGGAACCCATTACACAAGTAGGAAAAGATGTATTAGGAAAGCTGGACATCGACGTAAAAGTGTCTGGTGGTGGATACATGGGACAAGCTGAAGCATCAAGAATGGCTGTTGCCAATGCATTATTAAAATGGACAAAAAGTTCTCGCCTACACAGACTTTTCGTGGAATATGACAGAACAATGGTCATCGGGGATCCAAGAAGAAAGGAGCCTAAAAAGTTTGGAGGTCCGGGAGCAAGAGCTCGAGATCAGAAAAGCTACCGATGAGGAAGAATGTAATAATGATTATTCCTGTAAGATGTTTCACTTGTGGTAATTTAATAGGAGATAAATGGGAAGAATTCACCAACAAAGTAAAGGCAGGCGAGGAACCAGGAGACGTGTTGGACAGCTTAGGTGTTAGAAGATACTGCTGTAGACGAATGCTGTTATCCCACGTTGAAATTATTGATGAGGTTCTTCGCTTCTATGAAGTTGCAGAGAAGAGAAGGAAAGCTAGAAACTACTACTATTAATGATGCTGACGGTCAGGGTATGTCAACAACAATCAAAGAAATAATTTCAAGGAAAGTTTTTAACAACCGTGGAGAAGAAACCATAGAAGTTGATGTGGTAACCGACTCAGCCTTTGGAAGAGCATCAGCTCCTGCCGGTAAAAGTCGTGGGAAAGCTGAAGTCATTTACTATCCTGTTGGTGGAGTTGATAAGACAGTTGAATTAATTAAAAATGATATCGCCCCTCAACTAATTGGGTTAGATGCACAATTACAGGAAGACATCGATAAAACTTTGCATGAATTAGATGGGACAGAGAGCTTTGAGGTAATAGGTGGAAACACCGCATTTTCGATATCCTTGGCAAGTGCAGAAGCTGCAGCAAATTCTAGAAATCAACCTCTTTTTAAGAATTTGAGTAAGCACCTAACTTGTAAATTGCCTTATCCTCTTGGAAACGTGATAAGCGGTGGAAAACATGGAGGAGCAAGAACCCCGGATTTTCAGGAGTTTCTAGTGCTTCCCAGTGGAGCCAAATCCTTTTTTGAAGCCGCCTCTGCCAACATACAAATCCATAGAAGGATAAGTGAAATTCTAAAGGAAAAGGATACTCAGTTCAGTATGGGAAGAAGTGATGAAGGAGCATGGATTGCCAACATCGGAGATTTGGATGCCTTGGAAACATTAACCCGTGCTTCTAACGAAGTCAGCAGTGAACTGAATATAGAATTTAGGTTAGGTATAGATGTTGCTGCCTCCTCCCTGTGGAACAGCAAGAAGGAAAAGTACGTCTACAACCGAGGACAGACAGAGCGAGACTCCCTTGAACAACTGGAGTTTCTTCGAGAAATAATCGAAGAACACAATTTATTTTATGTTGAAGACCCATTTCATGAAGAAGACTATGCGAGCTCAGCGGAACTCGTTGGCGAAATTAAAAACTGTCTAATCTGCGGTGACGATTTATATGTAACGAACGCTGAAAGGTTGAAGCGTGGAATAGAGTTGAAAGCAGCCAATTCCGTGATAATCAAAGTAAATCAAGTTGGCACACTTACTGATGCCTATGAAACCATTAAATTGGCAAAGCAATCAAGACATTTACCCGTCATTTCACATCGTTCGGGTGACACTTGCAATCAACACATATCGCATTTGGCTGTGGCCTTTAATTGCCCAATAATAAAATCGGGAATTATTGGAGGTACGAGAATAGCCAAAACAAACGAGTTGTTAAGAATAGAAAATTCCATGTTAAATCGAACTGAAATGGCGGATTTATAATTTTTATGGGGGATAAAAACTTGTCAGATGTTGAGAAAAAGGAAGAAAAGGAAGAGAACGAGATAGAGAAAGAGGAAACTCCGAGTTCAGATATGGATGCAGAGCTTTTACTACCTCAGGACACATTGTTATCTGCAGGAACTCATATCGGAACAAGGATGAAAACTAAGAATATGGAGCAATTCATATACCGAGTTAGGCCTGATGGTCTCTTTGTGCTCGATGTTAAAAGAACGGACGAACGAATCAGAGTGGCGGCAAAATTCCTCGCAAGGGTCGAGCCATCAAAGATCGCGACGGTGGCAGCTAGACTTTACGCACAAGAACCAGTTAGAAAATTTTGTCAGGTTATCGGTGCAGTTCCTATCATTGGCCGTTTCATTCCAGGCCTCTTGTCGAACCCATTATACCCTGAACGGATTGAACCAGAGGTGTTGATCGTATCCGATCCAAGAGCAGATTCTCAAGCAGTCAGAGAAGCGTCGTTGATGGGTATACCCATAATTGCCTTGTGTAGCACAGACAATGAGTTTTCAGGTATTGATCTTGTAATTCCAACCAACAACAAGGGTCGAAGAGCTTTAGCGATCATATATTGGTTATTGGCGAGACAGATTCTTCGAGAGAAAGGTGAATTAGGAACTGAGGAAGATCTTTCTTTAACTATTGAGGATTTTGAAGCAAAAATCTCAAGAGAAGAAGACTGAGGAAGGCTGAAAGTTGAAGATTCGGCCTCCCCGCCAAGCTGGGTCTTTCTATGCTGACACAGCCGAATTATTACGAAGGCAAATTGAAGAATGTTTTCTTCATAGACTTGGACCTGGACAAATTCCTAATGTTATAAGGAATGGTCCAAGAAAAATACTGGGCTTGATCTGCCCCCATGCTGGCTTTGTTTTTTCAGGTCCGGTGGCAGCACATGCATATTATAGACTAGCCTTGGATGGTAAGCCTGATGTGATCCTTCTTCTTGGCCCAAATCATACAGGTCGCGGTAGTGGATTATCTGTAATGATAGATGGGTTCTGGCGTACACCACTAGGTGACGTTGAAGTTAACACTGAGTTGGCTAATAAAATTGCCCATCAATCACAAATAATTGATGTTGATGATACAGGTCACCAATTCGAACATTCCCTAGAAGTTCAACTTCCATTCCTTCAATATCTTTATGGTTCAGGTTTCAAGATCGTGCCAATATCATTTCTAATGCAGGATCTGTCAACTGCGAGAGAGGTTGGAAACACTATAGCTGATGCATTAGGAAAAATTAACTTTGTCATCATAGCCTCTTCAGACATGACCCATTATCAAACCCATGAAAAAGCGGAAAGAAACGATTTAAAGGCCCTTGAAGCGGTAAAGGCAATGGACGAGGCTAAACTGTACTCGGTAATTAGGGAACACAACATCAGTGCTTGCGGTTATGGTCCGATAGCATCATTAGTAACTGCAGCTAAGATTCTGAAAACAAAGGATGTCAAGCTGTTATGTTATAAGACCAGTGGTGATGTAACCGGAGATCACTCAAGTGTAGTTGGATATGCAGCACTATCCTTTACAAAATAATCACCTACTCCTTATTAACACATGATGCGAGTTCTGTGTATTTGAAAAGCGTTTTATTATTCTGTTGTTATTCCTCCTATGGTAATTTAAATGGGGCAAGGATCTGGTTTTGGGAAGGTCATTCTTTACAATGAACATTTTGTAGTTTATGGAATTCCTGGAATTGTATCTGCAATTGAATCAACAACACTTGCAAAGACAAGAAGGGCAAATGAAGGAATCAGAATCGAGGATGAACGAAAAGGAGCAAAAGGATATACTGAAAAGAAGATGGATCAACAAAGAGACTCGATCAATCGAATGATCAAATATATGGGATTTGATCCTGGGAAAGTCGCTTTGGAAATTTGGTTGGGCGGGAATCTTCCTGGTTTTAGCGGGATTGGTGCTTCAGCTGCGAGTAGCGTTGCTATTGCCAAAGCTATCGCAGATGAGTTTAGCCTGAATTTACCTAATGAGAAGATAAATGATATCGCTTATGAAGCTGAGAAAGCATATGCTGGTAACCCTTCTGGGATTGACAACACAGCTGCGACTTATGGTGGATTATTATGGTTTAAGAAAGCTATTATCGAAGGATCAAACACGATTGAAAGATTAAGCTTGAAAGAACCAGTTGAAATTGTAATCGGTAACACTGGAATCGTCGCTGACACTAAAGCGATGGTCAGAGGGGTCGCAGCAAGAAAAAAAGAGGAGCCAGGAAAATATAACCATATATTCAAAGAAGCAGAAGCCTTGGTCTTTACAGCACGGAATGCCTTAAAAGATCATAATCTGAGAACAGTCGGAGAGTTAATGAATAAAAACCATCAATTGCTTCAGGAAATCGTGGTCTCCTGTGAAGCACTGGATTACCTCGTAAATTTTGCACGAGATCAAGGAGCCTATGGGGCCAAACTCACAGGTGGTGGAGGTGGAGGTTGTATGGTAGCATTAACTCCAGGAGAAGCCCTACAGGAAAAGGTTGCTTCAGCAATCGAAAATGAAGGATTTCAAGTATTGAAAACAAAAATTGGGATATAAATAATAGATTTTGGAAAGATCATAAGAGGGAGAAAAATTGGGATTTAGACACTTCCTAGAAGAATTGGAAAATACTGGAGAACTCGTCAAGGTAACAAAGGA
>JASFPN010000010.1:0-42390 GCA_050115965.1 Candidatus Bathyarchaeota archaeon | reverse complement strand
AGGTTCAGCTATACTTGGGAAAGAGAGCTCTTCACATGTAGATACAACATTAATGCCAGCCTTCACTAAAGGGATGATCTGCTCGTAGGTGTCTCTTAAAAAAGATGACGTAGCATGAACAGCTACATCTGGCCTATCATTTTCAAGCAAAGAGGTTACATTGTCTGAAACTTTCAAACCGAAGTTTCTGCCAATTCCTAAAACCTCACCTAGATCCTTCCCTATCTTGTCCTTAGCTATGTCGATTGCACCGACAACTTCAGTCCCCTCCTTTTTCAATAGGTTTCTTGCTATCAAACTACCAACAGCACCAACACCGTACAAGAGAACCTTTACCTTATCCATCATACCAACGTCCTTTGTGATTATGTGCACAATCATAATGAGATTGTTTTTTAGCTTTTACGGATTTCGCGAGGCGATCAATGATTCGGCCTATCCAAACATTGAAATCTTTACGTTTGTAAACCCTTATATTCCTCTTAAAGCGTCTATCACAGCAAGTGGAATCAACATCGAGATGGAAAGATGAACCCAACGGGACAAAAGACTCAGAATACAAAGAAAAGGAAAAACCAGCAGTTCCATTGGCACGTAATTGATGCCTTCTGTAAAGAATGCGGTCTTTGCATAGAAATATGTCCCGTCAATGCTCTGGAAACTTCAGAAAGAATAAACACAAGAGGGGTACATCCACCAAAGCTGAAGACCCAAGTAGCATGCATCGGCTGCGGTCTCTGTGAAAGGATGTGCCCGGACCTAGCCATAAATCTTGAAAAAAGTGAGAGCCGTCATGAATAAACAAAAGGAAGTGTTAACAGGAAAACACTTGATGCAAGGGGACATTGCCTGCGCAGAAGGCGCAGTAGCTGCAGGATGCAAGTTTTTCGCCGGCTACCCAATAACCCCTGCAACAGAAATAGCTGAACGAATGGCTCGAAGGTTGATTGAGGTTGATGGCGTATTTGTGCAAATGGAAGACGAGTTAGCGTCCATGGCTGCGATAATTGGGGCAAGCTGGGCTGGAGCGAAAACCATGACCGCTACTTCTGGACCCGGCTTCAGCTTAATGCAAGAGAACATTGGATTAGCAGTCATGACTGAAACACCGTGTGTAATAGTAGACATTATGAGAGGAGCTCCAAGCACCGGCCAACCAACTGAAGGCGCACAACAAGATATTATGCAAACAAAATGGGGATCGCATGGAGATTACCAGATAATCGCTCTAGCCCCAGCGTCTGTTCAAGAGATGTTCGACTTAACTATCGAGTGTTTTAACTTATCAGAAACATATCGCGTACCAACTTTTCTCTTGGCGGATGGCTTCACTGGTCACCTATGGGAACGCGTAGTGATCCCAGAACCTGAAGAAATAAAAAGGACAAATCGCAAAAAACCACAAATCCCGCCAGAGAAGTACACTCCCTTTAAACCTGATGAAGATTTGATTCCTCCAATGGCACGCTTTGGAGAAGGATTCAATGTTCACGTTACGGGCTTAACCCATGATCAACAAGGATACCCAAAGACCAATGACCCCGAGACACAACGCAGACTTGTTCATAGGCTATGTGATAAGATAGAGAAGAACGCTGAAAAGATCATAAAAACTCGTGAGTTTATGCTTGACGACGCAGAAGTTACGGTAATTGCTTACGGTATCTCCTCTCGAGCTGCAGTGAGTGCAGTTAAAAAGGCTAGAATGTCTGGAACAAAGGCTGGACTGCTTAGACTTGTAACTGTATGGCCATTCCCTAATAAAAGAATAGAAGAGATCTGTAACCATTCAAAGGCAATAGTTGTCCCGGAGATGAACTGTGGACAAATCGTAAGGGAAGTTGAAAGAGTGGCCAAAGACACGCCAGTACACCTTCTCTCCAAAATTGGTGGAGAACCCCCCAACCCATCTGAAATCACCGATGCGATCCGGAGGGCTATAAAAGAATGACAACATCACAGATTAGGAAACATCCAAAGGAACGATACATCCGTTTAGAACGATTTCCGCACATATGGTGCGCAGGTTGCGGAAATGGAATAATTCTAAACAGCTTTGTAACAGCCCTCAATGAACTAGAAATGAACTTGAAAAAACTGGTCGTAGTTTCTGGAATAGGCTGTATTGGTCGAATTGCGGGATACGTAAAATGTGACTCCTTTCACACAACCCATGGACGAGCAATAGCTTTAGCAACAGGAATAAAACTCGCAGATCCACAATTGACAATTGCCGTAATAAGCGGAGATGGAGACTTGTTCGCCATCGGTGGAAATCATTTCATTCATGCTGCTCGAAGAAACATAGACATGACAGTAATATGTTCCAACAATTTTAATTATGGAATGACTGGGGGTCAATTTGCCCCCACAACTCCCTTAAGATCGTTTACAACAACTACACCTTATGGTAACATTGAGCATCCCTTTAATTTAGCACATCTAGCTGCTGCCTCAGGCGCAGTTTACGTTGCAAGATGGACTACAATGCACATTAAAGAGCTCACAGATTCCATCAAGAAATCTCTGAAAAAAAAGGGTTTCAAATTCATTGAAGTTATCTCCCCTTGTCCAGAGATCTTTGGAAGACGAAACAAGCTTGGAGACGCGGTCGATCTTATGCGAACATTCAAGGAGATATCGGAAGTAAAGCCCGATCATAACCCTTCAGAAGCTGAAGTATCGGCAAAGAAGATAGTTGTAGGTGAATTCTTAGACATCAAGAAACCAACCTACGGAGAACTGCTTCAAGAACAACATAACAAAATTCAGAAAAAGCTGACTGGAGGATGAGAATATACACATAGAGATCCGTATTGCTGGTTTTGGAGGGCAAGGCATCATAAGAACGGGGCTGATCATTGCTACCGCTTCATGTGTTTATGACGATAAAAACGTGATTCAGACATCTTCCTATGGTCCTGAATCCAGAGGCGGCCATTGTAGATCTGAAGTGATTATATCAGACGAGGACATAGACTTCCCCAAGGTAGAGCATCCAGACATTCTGGTTACCATGTCCCAAGAAGCATATTCTGAATATGTTGATGATCTAAAGGAGAACGGCACCCTTCTAAAGGATCCTGATCTAGTTCAGGATCAGAGGAAAAACTTGAAGATCAAAACTTTTGATGTTCCAGCAACAAGAATTGCAGAAAATCTTGGAAAAAAGGTTATAGCTAACGTAGTCATGATAGGTGCCCTTGCAGCAATAACAGGTCTGTTCAAGGTGAATGATTTAAGAGAATCAATAATTCGCAACGTTCCAGAAAGATTTGTGGATTTGAACCTATCCGCCTTCCAAAAAGGATATGAATATGGTGAAAAACTTCGTTCATCTATAACTGAAGGATCTTAGTCTCCTTTGGCCTTCACTGGTTCTTGTAGCTGTATCAGTTGTTGCAGTGGATTTAGGAGTTTTGATTTTCTGACCCCTACATGTCGCAGGGGAGCAATTTTCTTTGCTTCATTGTAAATATCAGATGCTATCTTTCCGAGTACCATCTCTTGAGCAAACTGATCTAATGTCAGCACTGAAGCCTTCTCTTTGCCGATCTTATCCATTATGGTTCGTATACTCTTCTCTTGAGACGTTCTAATTCTGAAGAGAGTAAAAGCGCAAATTGCAACCATCAATTTGTATCCATCTTTTGTGGTCACTTCAAAAATTCCATCCACTTTTGTTGTTCGCCGTCTAACAAGACTTCGTAAATAATCAGGTGAATACTGGTGTCCCTTAAACATGGTATGGGCAGTTTTTCCATCGACACCAGTAATTTGGAAGCGTATCTTCAGGTACTGGTGTGCAAAATCATCCGTAACTTCATACAATGTGGAATCAATTATTCTTCCTACTAGCCTTTCCGGCTCTGAAGTAGGCACGTCCCCCAACTCCACATTCCCAAAGTATGAAGGTGCCAACACACTGTACCATGATTTGCTGCGCCACTTATCTTTAACACGTCTTCTCCGGGACAAGCTTATCCTCCAAATGTAGCTTGAAAATTCACAACTTGCTATTAAAACCTTTACCATCTTCTGACTTTATCTTTTCAATACCGCCCATAAATTTTCGTAAAACCCTTGGAACGATTACTGTTCCATCCTCTTGTTGATAATTTTCTAGTATCGCCACAATAGTTCTTCCAGTAGCTAGTGCAGTCGAATTCAGAGTATGCAAAAAGCCTTCTGGTGGTGCTCCTTCCTTCATTCTGTATTTTATGTTAAGCCTCCGTGCTTGATAATCGGTGCAGTTACTGCATGAAACGATTTCTCTATAGGCGTTTTGAGCAGGCATCCATGCTTCTATATCATACCTTTTTGCTGCGAAGCTTCCAATATCCCCAGTACAAACGTTCACAACGCGATATGGTATGGATAGTTTCTGAAGAAGCTCCTCTGAATTTCTGATCAGCTCTTCATGAAGGGTCCAAGAATCTTCAGGATGACAGAAAATGAACTGTTCAACTTTATTGAATTGATGTGTTCGGAAAATTCCTCTTGTATCTTTACCATGTGCTCCCGCTTCCCTTCTGAAGTTGGAACTTACACCTGCGATTTTCACAGGCAAATCTTGAACCAGCAATACTTCATTCATATGCATTGCCGCGATCGGATGTTCTGATGTTGCAATCAAATACAGGTCTTCATCTTGGACTTTATAGAGATCCTTTTCGAAATTGTCAAGTGAGACCACTCCTTCATAAGGCTCTCGCTTCATGAGAAAAGGGGGCTCTAGAGGTTTGAATCCTTTGTTTATCATCTCTTCAAGGGCAAACTGCATTAATGCGATATCTAGTAGGACTCCCTCATTTACCAAATAGAAGAATCTAGCTCCAGCCACTTTGCTGGCCCTTTCTAGATCTACTATGTGGAGTTTTGATGCTAAATCTATATGATCTTTTATGGAGAAATTGAATTCAGCTGTTTTTCCCCAGGTCTTTACTGTAACGTTTTCGTTTTCATCTGTTCCTATAGGAACTGAGTCGTGTAGAAGATTTGGTATCTGTCTATGGTAGTGACGCCTTACTTCTTCCTCTTTCTTAAACTGTTTACTTAATATCGTGATCTCAGCTTCAATAGCGCGGGCTTTTGAGATTTCTATAGTGGCTTTTTTGTTATCTTTCCTTAATTCTGCAATTTTGGATGTGATCTGTTTTCTTTGATGTCTCTTGCCATTTAGTTCAGTTAAAAACTGCCTCCATTTTCTATCATGCTTGATTAGCTTTTCTAGGATCCTCAGGTTTTCATGGTTTCCTCTCTTCTTCAGATTGTTTTTTACGAATTCTGTGTTCTCTCTGATAAGCTGAATATCTAACATATTCTCACTCGTGAAACGTTTGATCTAACGGGCTCTTCTATGGTTAAAATGGATCATTTATTTAATTTTCTGATTCTGTATGCACCCGACCTGATACTTCTGAAACCGCTTTTAGAGCGCTTTCTGCTGTCGAAATGCAGAACAAGAGATCATCAATTGTTGATATGAATGTTGATATCTTCATAGCACCAGTTATGTTGGTTACTAAGGTATTTTCTTTGCAAGTTGTATTGATGAGAAATCCTAGTGGCGCTTTGAAATTGTCTGGTGAAATTGCGTTGGAAATAGCCTCAGCTGTTTTCACGTCTTGGTATTCTAATTCGATTTCAGCTTTCAATCTTCTTACCTTTCAATTGCTTCTTGACCAGCTTATCAACATTCTCTATGAATGTTGTGATCCTATCCTTTGTAACTTGTGCTCCTGCTGCAATGTTATGTCCGCCACCTTTTCCTTCACACTTTTCAGCAGCTATTCGCATGACCTCCCCAAGATTAACCCCTTTATTGACTGTCATATCAACTGTTCTTGCAGAAAACTTGGCGATTCCTTCCTCCTCGACGTTGGCGTAGATGATTAATGGTTTTTCAGGGTTTGGGAGACTCATGGAAAGTATCGATGATACGGCTCCTACTAATTTGTCTTTCAGGAAGTCTTCACCATGAACAACATAGATGTTCTCCAGCTCTTTCATTCTCTCCTCTTTTTCCATTATCCATTTCAAATATCTGCCTATGGTTCTTCTGTATTCTAAAAGAACTTCGTTGGCTTCTTCGAAGGCCAACCCCCTATCACCCATACATACTGATACACCTAGACTAGGCTGGTTCATGCGTCCGGTGCTGTTAAGCAAAACACCGAACTCTCTTGCGTCTCTGGTTGATGTCCAGGCTTCTTCACGTTCTAGGATGTATATGTGACCAATAAGGTTGGGAACTTCATAATGCATTCCCTTTGAGACTAGATGATCAGCTATGGCAGAGCAGAGCCTTTTCCTTTCTTCGTTAGAAAGATCCCTTAGAGCTCGCCATTTATCACCATGCTTTGGTCTAATGTTCAAGCTTACCAGAAATGCCAAACTATTATCTTCTTCTCCACTTATGTCGGGAATAAACGGATTAGTAGTGTTTGCCAGTGTTTTATGAATAGGTCTAGTCTCTCTCCCGAAGAATATTAGGTCTTTCTCAACCTTTAATAGACCCGTCTTTTCACCGTCTTCAACTATTTTTTTGTTTAATCCTCCAAGCATCCTTTGTTCGTATTTATCCTGTAGATCCCCCAAGGCTCCAACAACTGCAACAGGTGACAGATCAACATTTTTTTCATCCATTGATTTAGCCACAAAATACGCGACGCCGGATCCACTAATGTCCCTGGCGCCATCTATGTCATGTAAGTGGGGGTTAACCTGAACTAGGTCAGATGAAGGCTCTCCACTCACTTGGTGGTGATCTAGAATGACAGCTTTGAACTTAGCAAGTTTTTCAGCAATAATATCAATGTATCCACTGCCCATATCGGTGAAAATTATGAGTTGTGGTTTTTCTGAAAGGACTTCCTCAACAATCTTTTCGTCAATCCATTGAGTTATTCTGATGCGAAATTTAGCATCCTTCCTTAGCAGGGCTTTTCCCATTATGCCAGCGGCAGCGAGTCCATCAGCGTCGAGATGCGAAAAGACGAGGATGTCCCTTTCTTCTTTTATGGCCTCTGAAATCTTTTCAGCTGCTATAGTTGTCATATCCAAGAAACTGTTGATTTTCTTTTCTTCCAATGCGTTCTCCTCAGTGTGATTGAAAGAATTCCTTAAGTCTCAGTAACAACTGCAGTTCTCGTAGGTATAAACCTATTCAGTTTAGGGCCGATAGAGATGTACAAAATATGTGTTAACATGTTTTATGCTAAGTAATCGTGGTTGTTCTGACCCTAAATTTCCAGTTTTCAGGCAATATGCCTGCTCGTTTATAATATTTTGAGAGTTTATGAATTTTTGCTTCAACAATCTGAAGTGCTCTTTTATTATGTAGATCTGTCTTATGCCTTTCTAAGTGAACTGCAAGTTTTGTGGCTTTTCTTATAAGGTTATCAAGATCTTCTGGCATTGAAGGTGCAAGTTCTTCTTCTTCAAGTATCTTGGTTATGGATTTCCCGGTTATGGATCTAGTCAATGGAATTGCGTATCTGTCTCGCAAGATTGTTCCTATCATGCTTGGTGAGTGTCCTTCTTTTGCTAGTTTGACAATTAATGCTTCTGCTTCTTCGGGCTGGTATTTACACCAACTAGGAGATCGTCTACTGACAGGTCTTGTTGAATGGGATTTTCCTTTCTCTTTTTTTGGCATTATCTTCTCACTTTAAACTCTGTAAGTGCAAACATAGACACGTATTTAAAAATTGTTGATTAGGTTATTATTCGTTTAGCATACCATTGTGCGAATTTCCTGAGAGCTTTGGCTCGATGAGAAATCTTGTTCTTTTCATGTATAGTCATCTCCGCAAAAGTCTTGCTACATGCGTTTGGTTGAAATATTGGATCAAACCCGAAACCTGATTGATTCGTTCTTCTTCTCTCCTCTCTAGTAATCTTTCCTTCCACTTCTCCTGAAAAACAAGCTGGCTCTTCGAGATCTTGTGAGTGGTAAGCCATAACTGAACGGAATTTAGCCCTTCTGTTATTTTTATCTTCCATTAGCTTCAGTAGACCCTTGTTTCCTATCGTACCATGAACATATGCGGCGTATGGTCCTGGAAAACCATTCATTCCTTCAACAAAAAGACCTGCATCTTCAACAATGAGAGGTAGATGACATTTTTTAAATGTGTCAAAAGCGCTTCTACAAGCCACTTTTTCAAGATCATCACTTTGAATCTCTGGGCTTTTAAATCTGAGCATACTAATTGTAATCTTGTAATCAACCAATATTTCGCGTGCTTCACTAAATTTGTGATAATTACCTGTTGCAAAGATTATGACCTTACTCGATAATTGAGAACTCATCCCTATTCATTACCTTCTGACTTATCTTCCATCATTCAGAATATTACCTGTGATACTTGCATTTTTTCTTTAGCTTTGTTCTGAGTTTAGCTGTTTATGTTTTGCACGCATTTTTCTTTCAGCGACATATCGACCTCTTCTTTCTATTTCCCTAATTTTAACTAGAACTTGTTTTACATCGTCGGGGTTCAATATTCGGGAGTAACCTTCTAACACGAAATTAAAACACTCTTCCGCGATTTTGAAATGTGTGCTTTGAAGGGCCCTTTTCATTAAATGAAGATCTACCCCTCTGGCTTCAGCTTCCTTTGATTTTTCACCTAATCCAAAATCTACAAACACGATTTCTCCATTTGGACTAACAATCATGTTTGAAGTAGTCAGATCTCCATGAATTATTCCGAATCTATGAAGTTTTCCAATTATTTCGCCAATTCTATGACACAGTTCCTGTCGATCAACTTGAGAATTGTAATTCAAGGTCTCTTTTACTTGCTTTCCGTTAATGAATTCCATTATTATTGTGGCTTTTTTTAGATTCACAAAGAATATGTTAGGAGTAGCTACTCCTGCCGATTTTGCTTCATGGATTAGTTTTGGTTCATGAGTAGTTCTATATTTTCTAATCTGTTTATCTAGAACCTGTGATCGATACTTTTTCGCTAAGCGTTTTTTCATTATTGCTTTCCTACCGTGCCAATCTATAATGTAAAGATTGGCCTCAGCTCCTTTTTTGAGTAGGAACGGTTTCATGTTCTCCAAGGAATATTGACCTCTTCAAGCCGCCATTTCAGCTTTACGAAGCTTTCTTTTATGGGAGTAACCACGTCATGTGTGTAAGCCAATACGCCTGTCCATGCAATCATTGCGCCATTATCAATGGCTAATTCTTTAGGAATAACATAAAAGTCTGCATCATGTTCCTTTGCCATAGATGAGATCATTGCTTGCAGTCTTTTATTTGCAGCGACTCCTCCTGTTAGCAGTACTTCTTTCTTCTCTGTGTGGGATAAAGCTCGTTCGGTAACTTCGGTGACCATGGAAAACGCGGTTTCTTGAAGACTAAAGCAGACATCCTCCAATTGATGCTCCTTCTTTTTTGCTAGGTTAGTAGCAGCGGTTAGTAAACCGCTTAGCGAAACATCCATGCCCTTAACGGTATATGGTAGTGGGATCAGGGTTTTTCCATTTTCTGCAAGTTTCTCCAATGATGCTCCATATGGAAGTCCCTTTTTATGTTTTAGTCCGATTTTTCTAGCAAAGACATCCAAACAGTTACCGAGAGCGATATCAAGAGTCTCTCCAAAAACCCTGTAGCTTCCTGATTCAAACGCCGTTATTATTGTATTCCCGCCAGAAACATACAGAGTAATAGGGTCACTTAGTTTTTTATTAAGCCTCCCTATTTCGATGTGCGCAACACAATGATTAACTCCAATCAATGGTATCCCTAGATAGAAGGCCAGTGCTCTTGCTATTGTTGCGCCTGTTCGAAGACAAGGGCCCAAACCTGGGCCTTGAGAAAAAGCCACTATGGTTAAATCTTCAGGATTTATTTTTGCTTGTCTAAATCCTTCTTGTAAAGTCTTACCTGCTGTCTCCGCGTGATGTCTTGCTGCTTCTCTTGGATGTATGCCTCCCTCCGCTGGGATATATCCATCCATTACATTTGCCAATATTTCTCCTTTGAACGTTAATATGCCGATACTGAAATCATCAGCAGTTGATTCAATACCTAAACAGTAACGTTCGCCTTTGGTTTTGTTTTTCATGTGAAGCTTTATCATCCTTTTCTCTTACGTTACCATACACTTTTTTATTTCAGGCAGGTTATATATTAAGTGGAAGATTGGAACTGATTGGAAATGCCTGAACGCACCAATTTGGAGCAAAAAGCTCTACAATTAATAATGAACACTGGACACGATGGAGTATTGCAATCAGAATTATGGCGAGAACTAGGAAAAAGTAGTAGAGAAGGCTCCAGAATTTCCCTAAGGTTAGAGGACAAAGAGCTAATTCGAAGAGAAAAGGAACTTTCAAATGGCAGATGGACTTACAGGCTCTACCCAAAAAGGTTCCCAGCTTCGATAGACTCAATTTCTAATTGTCCATGTTTAATGTGCTCAGAAAACTCGAGATGTGGTTCTTCAGGCACGATATCTCCAATGTCATGTGAGAAACTTACAGAATGGATTTCGGTCTTAACTGAAAACGAAACCGGTGACAGTTAATTTTGCCTAAGGCATGGGTTAGAGAACGTAAGCGGGATCATTATTACAGGAAGGCCATGGGCGAAGGCTACCGTTCCAGAGCAACATACAAGCTATTCCAAGCAGTTGAGAAATTTAAATTCATTCGTAAAGGAGATGTTGTGGTTGATCTAGGTGCGGCTCCAGGTGGGTGGATACAAGCCGTAAGGGAGATCGTTGGAAGCGATGGTTTCGTTGTGGGAGTAGATCTCAACTACATAAATCCAGTTCCCGAGACTAATGTCAAGATAATACAAAATGACATTACACAGGAAAGTACATTGCAGCAAATCTTGAAGTTACTTCCAGGAAAAGCGGACGCTGTGATTTCAGACGCTTCTCCCAGCATTTCTGGAGTTTGGGAAGTTGATCACGCCCGTCAAATAGACCTAGCCTTTCACGCACTGCAGATTGCAACATCAGCACTTAGAGTATCAGGATCCTTTTTTGTAAAAGTCTTCCAAGGAGACTTGCTTGATGATTTCGTGAGAAAAGTAAAAAACCATTTTAAAGTAGTGAGAATCTTCAAGCCGGAAGCAAGCCGATCAAAAAGCTCTGAGACTTTTCTTATTGGATTAAAGATGAGGTTGAACTGAGGAAACAGCAAACATAAATTCTCTTGTCAATCATAAAGAAGTACTGGTGAAATGCTTGAGGATAATCTCAGCGGACTCCTCTGCTGCTCTTTTAAACCATAAGTTTGAACCTCAACAGATTATCGCAGCCGCAGCAGTATTGGTTGAACCACCCTACAGAGACTCAAACAACTGCATTGCTGAACCAATCAATCTTGACGCTGAAAAAGGACATGAAGCTGTTATACGAGAAGCAGAACTCTGTGTGGAATTACTGAGATTGACCAAAGCAGATGTTGTTCATCTTGACATGTCTCTAGGTGGGATATCGATAGAGCAGTTATCTCCGATTCAATTCTCTAAACTCAGAGTTTCAAGTAGAGCCAAACGGCATTTGATCAGGATCTTACCTAGGATTAGGAAAATCTCAGGTGAGGCTATCCAAAGACATGGTGTTGAGGTCATAGCTATAGGAAAAGAGAGTATACCTGTAAGAATTGCAGAGTTAACTGCTGGTGCTCATGCAGTATTGTATTCTTGCGAAGAGTCATTGAAAAAAAAGAAGCCAGTTTTGTTAGGCCTGCCCACAAAATGTGAACTTATGTCTACAAAAAAAATGGCATGTCTCCACTCTCTTGTTGCTGGAGAACATGATGTAAGAGGTCATGCACAAGATAAAAAAGGAATACTGGAGGACGTTAGGATAACTCAGCTCTTGAATCCTTGTGCCAGAGGTTTTCGTGCTCTGGAAATATCCCCAAAATAAATTATTTCTTTTCTGTAACTTAATATCCAAGCGTGCTTGTGCTATCTGGTTTTTGGTTTCAGTATTTCTAAGTTTATATCCAGTCCTTTAGTTTTTTGAGTTATTTCTCCAAGGCTAATAATATCCACGTCTTTTGATGCAAATCTCAATATGTTTTCTTTTGTAATACCGCCGCTGACTTCGATCAAAATATTTCTGTTGCAATTGGCCTGTTTCAATAATTTTGCTGCTTCCTCAACTTGTTGGGGCGAGAAATTATCTAGCATAACAATGTCGACTCCCATCTTTGCTGCTTTTAAAGCGTCAGCAACACTTGACACCTCAACTTCGATCTTCTTGGTGAATGAGACTTTTTCTCTTATTCGTTTTATTGCCTTCTCAATACCTCCTGATATTGCTATGTGGTTATCCTTGACAATAATCATATCATCAAGGTGAAATCGGTGTGTGTCACCGCCACCAATTGAGACTGCTTTTTTGTCAAAGTATAATAGGCCCGGTGAGACTTTTCGTGTACATGCGACCTTTGCTTTTAATCCAGCCTTACGGATTTTTTCTATCAGCGATCTTGTAGTGGTTGCAATTCCACTCATATGTGAAAGTATGTTCAGAATTGTGCGTTCAAGTGAGAGTATTGTTCGAGCGTCTCCAGAGATCCTCATAAGAACCTTACCAGTTTCAATTTTGTCGCCGTCTTTTATGAGACATTTTACTTCAGTTCCAAAACTTTTGAGAAGTGTCTTTGTTTCTTCTATTCCTGCTATTATTCCCGGCTCTTTTGCTATGACTTCCGCTTTTACACTAGTGAAAGTTGGGACAAGTAGGCCTGTTGTAACGTCTCCTTGACCCAGGTCTTCAATTAGCAGTTCTATAATCTTCTTTGATAGTAGTGTGTGAGGCAGATACATATTTTCACCAGTAGCTATTGGGATTGAAGTATTTGTCCGGACATCTAACTTCAGGCTGAAGTCCTTTTTGCGTGTCCATCATAGCCTTTTCCTCATTTGCTATAAATGACTTGTACTTTAAGGCTTATTATTATTAATGTCAATCAACCATCTTGCCAATTCGAGACTTGGAATTGAAAGTTCAATCGTGCACTGGTATACTAGTTATTATTACCGGTTATCTCAATTATTTCCCTAACAGCTTTCTCCAATCCATTGTACTCTTGGACAATTAATTGAATCTCCTCCAATTTTTCGAGAGCTGTTATATTGAGCATTCCCTTAACTTTCGCTAGAAGACTCTCTTTGTTCAACCTATCTTGTCCAATTACGTTCGCAACTCCGATTTTCTCAGCTTGCATAGCATTATTAAGTTGTTCTGAATGGCTGGGTGTTGGTACAAGAATCATTGGTTTTCCATAAAATATGCTCTGCATTATTGTGCTATGGCCAGCACGAGCAATGACCAAGTCACTGGCCTTTAAGTACTCAAAACGATTTGGGATCCAATTAAATATTCTAGTATTACCACAGGATATAGGTTCTGGATCAGTGTTTGGTGAGCCTAAAGAAAATATGATTTCGTAGTCGTCTGGTAATTTCATAAAGATCTTTTTCAATATCTTTATGAAGAATTTTTTTTCTCCAACAGGACCGCTTATAGGGGCAAAAATAACTGTACGAGCTGGGGATAATCCTAGTTTTTTACGCAAGCCTTTCTGGGAAGGTAGTTCACTTGAATATTTTGGCAGAATTCCTCCTATTAATTTCACCTTTTTTCTATAGTATTGCGGGATGGTTAAGTTCCCAACGCTTATTGTGTTTGGAGCTGGAAAATCTGGTATAAGAACCGTCCTTCCAAGTGTCCAGATCTTTCCAACGATCGTTAGGTTTATGGCATCAGCAAATCTTGCTAGACGTAATAAGTGTCTTGTTCGAGGGATTATTATCTGAAACTGATTAAGAATACAGATCGTTGGGATATTCAAGATGCTTGCTGCAAGTAAAGGTGTAGCTCGAGAATCTGAAATTACAATGTCGGGTTTGTAACTCTCCATAGCTCTGATTTCAGTATTGACCTGTCTCATGAGCGTGAAGGATGCTAAAAAGGGACCAGGTTTAACGGCAGTCTGTCTAAAGTCTACTGTTCCGTCAGGTTTGACTTTAAGTCCAATTGGAGGTGCCTTTATCAGAGGAAAATTTTCATGTTCAACGTATTCTAATCCTTCTCCATAAGTGGAAAATAACACTTCAGCGTTATTATGTACTAGTCGTTTTGCGATTGGAACACATCTTCCAACATGCCCTAAGCCCACACCGTTTGGAGCAAAATAGGCTCGCATAAAACCTAATTCCCACCAAGACTCTTTTCTACCACTGTACCTCCAGGATCTTTCTCCTCAAATATTATTGCCTGAAACTTGTAAATTTTTGTACCCTCTAGTAACCAACAGTCTGGTGGTAAACCTGCTTTAATACAGCATTGACATAGATATTCTTCTTCATCCCATCCTAACTCTGCAGGTACTTGAGGAAGAAGTAATCCTCTGTGCAAGTTCTTTTCAATTATAAGACCATCTTCTCCTACCCTAATTTTGATAGGATATTTGTCCGGTTTATCAACGTCTATTTTAACTGGCTGAGTGAGGATACTCAGCTCGAAGACTACTTTGTTCAATTCAATTAACGAAAGTGGGCGGAAACGTGGATCTTGGGTTGCTGAGCTTATTGCCGATTTAATAACTGCTTCTACAAGTTGAATTTCTGGGTATGGATATCCTATGCATCCTCTCAGTTTTTTTTGGTTTTCTTCAAGAACCTTTATGGTAACAAAAACTCCATGGTTGTTTAGAAGTTTTTGAGGAGTTTTTTTTGGTATTTCTATTTTTCTTCCTATCTCTAGATATTTCGTTACAGCGTTTCGAGCAAGGCTAATGAGAAATTCTCCCTCTTTTATGCCTAGTTTACTTTTCACAGTTTTCTCACCTCTTCTCATTGAACGGTTGTGAACAATAAGACGTAGAAAGGTTATTGAACCGCGTGGAATCTTTAGAACTTTGTTGATTCTTCACTTATACCTTCTTTTGTGATTATCAGAAAATCTATCCCGTCTCCACTCATTATGTCTCTTCTTATTGCAGATTTTATTGCTCTAACAACTAGGTTTTTGGCTTCTTCCATGGTAAGGTTTTCTTTGTAACCTTCTTCAAGCACTCCCATAGCAATTTCTGTTCCTGAACCCGCAGCTGCGTATTTATCAGGAATCAGTGACCCTAGGACATCTAAAACATAGAGTGATGCTCCTTCTTCATCAATTCCGCCTACGATTGTTTGAGTAATCAATGGAGCCAATCTTTGATTGAAAAGCAGATTCGATATGAGTTTAGCTGCAGATCTAACAGAGATGTTTCTACCAACATCAAGATTGTATAGTTTTGATAGTGCCTTCATTTGTCTAGCTAGAATCTGCATATCCGAAACAAGTCCTGCACAGGCTACGCCTATGTTATTGGTGATTGTGAATACCTTTTTTCCTCCTTTGCTGACCACAAGATAACCTAATGAGACTCGTTTTTCAGAAGCTAAGATAACTGCTTGAGAACATGTGACTCCTACGGTGGTTGCTCCAGGAATCCAAAGACTTTGGCGTTGTTGTCCTTGTATCTCCATATAATCCACCTTTTTTGTTGATATGTACAGCCAAACTATTAAACTTAATGTCACATGAAATAGTGCGTATCTTTTTTGTTCTTTATAATTAAAGTATGAGACATGAAGGGATAAACGTTAATTCATGCTTGTTTAAAATAGTAATTGAGGCTTCCGATTGGTTAAACGTGGTCTTTTAGTTGGGAGATTTCAGCCTTTTCATCTTGGTCACCTATGGGCGGTTAAATACGTTTTAGGCAAGATGGATGAACTCGTGATTATCGTTGGCAGTGCTCAGTATAGCCACCAGCTAGTTAATCCCTTTACAGCTGGAGAGAGACTAGTCATGATTCGTAGAGTGATGGAAGAAGTAAAGATTGACTTGAAGCGAATTTGGGTTGTACCAATACCTGACGTTCATTTACACATGACTTGGGTTTCGACAGTTAAGGGTTATACACCCCTATTTCATATTGCATACTCTAATGAACCTTTGACACGAAGGTTATTTCTTGAAGCCGGGTACGAGGTTAGACCAATCCCATTCAAAGAACGCAAACAATATTCTTCAACAGAGATCAGAAGGAGAATATTGACAGGTGAGAATTGGGAGGAGCTTGTTCCCACTACAGTAGCTGCATTTATTACAGAAATCAAAGGGATCAGCAGGCTTCAAGATTTAACTAAGAACGATAAACCGTAATTCTGTCTCCAACTTTTACTCGGTATATCCTTGCTGCATCACCATGATTTATGGAGATTTCTAGAAATTTTTGACTTCCAATTATGGCCAATGTCTTTTGTGCTTCCACCTCTTCATAGGCTTGGCACAGCCTCAGCTTGAGTTTGGCATTCTTAATCTGGAGGTTAATATTTTTTCCAGTTACCATTGACTTTACAACATTTTTTGAAAGGTTTGTAATGATGTTTCCGAAATTATCTATGTGAATAACTTGGCCTGTAAGGCAATCCAGTTTTTTTTCTACTTTGTCAAATCCAAGTTTCACGATTTCATTATTTTCTGTTCCGAAGTCTGAAGGTAAAACTCCATTTGCAAGGTGACCTGCAGCTGCACAGAATATGTCTCTTCCATGAAAAGTGCTTGATATCTCTGAAAGCATGAGTTTTCTATCTTTGATTGTGTAAATGTGCATTATTTTCTGACCTGCTGCCATCGAGAGTAGCCCATTATCCGGCCCTATGAAAAATGCGTTTTTTGTTTGTATAATAATGGCTTTTCGTTTTGTACCTACGCCCGGATCAATCATCGCTACGTGTATTGTTCCGCTTGGAAAATGTGGAATCGCTGATGCAAGTACATAAGCGCCCATAGTTATGTTAAATTTTTCTATCTGATGCGTTATATCAACGATTCTGGCTTTTGGACAAAGATTGAGAATGACACCTTTCATTTGAGCAACATAGGAATCTCTCCAACCAAAATCTGTCGTTAAAGTAATAATTGAATTATGCATGCTTGTTAGTATGTACATTCTTCTTCTTGTAATTTTTCTTGTTCTTCAACCCATTCATTCATTTGTACAACTTCTTCTTGATCACCATCATCCAAAGATTCATCCATATTGTTCTCAATAATTTCTTCATCTTCCTTTTGCTTGGAATAAATATCGAAGCTGAACATCAAGAGATATGGCATAGCTAAATAACCAATGGCAAACAGAGGACTATAAAACAACGAAGCCAAGCTAAGAATGGAATTGAAGGTTCCACCTCCATATGCGATTAGAATATCCTGTAGAATGAAGGCAGAGAACGTTAAAGCTAAACATACAGCAAACTGGGGAAGTACCCCCTTGTTTTTCCCCAATATAATGGAGGGGATGGCAGAAGCCAAAAGAAAAACCCATGCAAAAGCATGTATGAACACTATCATATCCATTCTTGATGCAAGCCAAGAACCCAAGGATGGCCAAGTATTTGTGATTGAAGAGGTAACTGTCTCAACCGCTGTTTGAGTGAAAAATTGGTAACTGATCATTAGTGTCCAAGCTAGTGATATATAGAAAGCTGTGACTAGTGCAGTTTCCCGCATTCAAATTCTTCCGGATATATGTCCTTACGTATCTTGTATCTTAAGTTTTACGTTATATTGCTCTCGATTAAAAAACTATATAAAACAAACCTGCAATCCATCAAGCATCGAATACCGATTTTCCGCCTTTGTGCTAAATTAAACCATCTTCTAAATGAATTGAAAAATCACTAGATACCTGTTCCTTAATTCTTCTTATTATGTTTCTTATGTGCACTTTTAATATTAGTCATGAATACGCAGTTGTGTGGTAAGATCATCATATCCTTGGAATCATAGGCTTTCTTGTTAAGAACGATTGGAGCGTTCCTGATAAGAACGATTGGAGTCTTCTCAGCAGCTTCTCCCATTATACTATGGGCTGCAGATGCCAGGTCATCTGCGAATGCATGACGAGTGATTTTAATCGGCTTTCCAAAGGCATCCGTTTTACCTATCAAATCTATAATTGGTTCAAACCCAGCAACAGCTAGTGCTAGGCCATTTGTACCTAATCTAAGTGGTCGTAAGCTGCTATCAACTATCAAAATTCCAACATTCTTTCCATATAACCTTGTAATCCTGCTTTGAATGTTTTTAACGGATCTTTTAACGTTGGCAGGCCACAATACTGCTTCTCCAAGTGGAGCGTTTTTGTTATCTATGCCCGCATTAACTGTGAGGACTCCATTTTTAAATGTTAGAATAGCTCCATTAACACCTTCATAGATCTCATCTGCTTCTTGTAATATTGTCTCAGTAAATTCTGGTTGAAGGCAATATCTATCTGCAAGCTGTTTTGCCCTTTCTGATGGTGCAACCTTCTCCAAATTGATTACGCGGTTTTCTGCATATGAAACAATTTTTGAGGCTAGAGCCAGTATATCGCCATCTTCTAAATCTAAGCCCCTCTTTTCTAATGATTCTGAAATCATTGCCACAATATCTTTTCCTTTCTCAACAATGTTTGATTCTATTGCAAGAAGCTTCAAACTTTTTTCATCCTACTAGTAAATCGATATAAAAACTTCCTCATTACCATATTCCATATTACCTTTCTTATTTTGTTTCATTATAGGCCATTATAACAGATATGTCATTAACATTCGTTTGTGTTGGTCCTGTAAAGATAAGTTCATTTAATCTAGAGAAAAAATTATATGAGTCATTATTGGCCAAAAATTTTTCAGGATTAAGGTTCATCTTCATTGCCCGGGAGATGGTGGTGCCATCTGCAATTGCGCCTGCTGCGTCTGTCGGGCCGTCAATGCCATCTGTACTAATTGACGCCACAATAACTCGGTCCATACCTCTAATCTTTATAGCTGCTGCGAGGGCTATTTCTTGATTTCTTCCTCCTACTCCTTTTCCAGTAATAGTAACTGTTGTTTCCCCACCTGCTACAATTCCGGCTGGTTTTGAAATTAGATTATCTGATGTAGAGATTTCTTGAGCTATAGAGGCCAGCACGACACCAACATGTCTTGCTTCTCCTTCCATCGTAGTGGTAAGTAAGACACTATTCATTCCACCAAATCTTAATTTTTCACACATTGCTGAACTAGCGTATCTATTGTTCCCGATCAGTACATTGTGGACTCTGGTAAAAACTGGATCACCGATTTTTGGGGTTTCAGAGATAATTCCCTTATGTCCATTGGACAATGTTTTTTTTATTGACTGTGGTGCAGTGTCCCATAATTGGAATTTTCTTAGGACAGTAATTGCCTCGTTAAATGTCGTTGAATCTGGAGAATATGGGCCTGAAGCAATAAACTCTAATGGGTCTCCAATTACATCTGAGAGGATGAGGTTTAGGGTAGTGGCTGGAAACGCCTTTTTTGCCAGCCATCCACCTTTGAAATCTGAAAGGTGCTTCCTGACGGTGTTAATTTCAGTTATCGTTGCTCCACACTTAAGTAGAGAATCTGTAATCTTTCTCTTATCATCCAAAGCAATATCTTCGCGAGGATGAGGCATGAGGCTTGATCCTCCGCCTGAAATCAGACAAATGATCAAGTCATCTTCTTTTGCATCTTCCGCGATCTTGAGCATTCGAGATACTCCCTCAAACCCTTCTTGATCAGGAATTGGATGACCTGCTTTCTGAAGCTTAACAAATCGTGTTTTCTCTGAACAACTGTATGGGACATTAACTGTTCCATCTGTTATCCTGTCAACCAGAATTTCTTCTAGAGCCTCAGTCATTGAACCGCTTGCTTTACCGCCGCCAATTACGTATACATTCTTGAATTTTCGCAAATCAAAAACGTGATTACCGATTTTAAGTATTGACTTTTTCAATAGTAGTCTTGATTTGATCAGTTGTTTTGGATCAACAGCATTTAACGCATGTTCAAAACATCCTAAAACGGTTGATCTCACTTTTCTATCATTGTTTGTAAGGCCATTTTTAATGAGCTGCTCTTTATTCTGTATTGTGATCATGCAGTAGTCCCAATAATAATCTCTCTATCAATGTTAAATCGTAACTGTAATAAGTTAATGTTAATAAAAGGTTCCATAAATCTGGGATTCAGTGAACTGTATGCCACAACCAAAAGTCTATGTAACACGTGAGATTCCTCTGAGAGGTTTAGATGTAATCAAGAAGAATTTTAACGTAAAAATATGGCCAGAATATGCTCCGCCCCCGAAAGATGTGATCCTTCAGGAGGCTGGTGAAGTGGATGCCATTGTCTCTCTTCTATCTGACAGTATTGATGCAGAAGTTTTCAATGCGGCTCCAGAGTTGAAAATAGTCTCCCAGTTTGCCGTCGGCTTTGATAATATTGACGTAAAAGAAGCCACAAAAAGGGGAATATACGTAACAAATACCCCTGGTGTGTTAACAGAGACCACTGCCGACTTTGCTTGGGCACTATTGATGGCTATCGCAAGACGCGTTGTGGAGGCGGACAAATACATACGTGCAAAACAATGGAAAGTAGGATGGCATCCCAACATGCTTCTAGGTAGCGACATTTATGGCGCAACATTAGGCATAGTTGGAGCAGGAAGAATCGGAACCGCCGTTGCACAAAGAGCAAAAGGCTTCAAAATGAGGATTTTGTATTATGATGTTGTTGCTAGACCAGGAATCGAAAGAGAGTTAGGGGCTAAAAAAGTGGACCTAGACTCCCTCTTGAGAGAAGCCGACTTTGTAAGTGTTCACGTGCCTTTGATGAAAGAGACCCATAAATTAATTGATGCTGGTAAACTCGGACTCATGAAAGAAACTGCTTACCTGATTAATAATTCACGAGGCCCGGTTGTAGACGAAAAAGCATTATATCACGCCCTGAAGGAGAAACGAATCGCTGGGGCCGCCCTTGACGTATTTGAAAAAGAACCGACGCCTGACAGCAATCCATTATTACAACTTGATAATCTAATCGTGGCTCCCCATATATCTAGTGCAAGTTATGAAACGCGTTCAAAAATGGCAGAAATAGTCTCTAATAACTTAATTGCATTTTTCAAAGGGATAAGACCCCCAACTCTTGTTAATCCACAGGTCATGCAAATGAGGGCACTACAAAACCTGTTATAAAACATTAAATTTCTTCCAGAATCAACCTAATTGGTAAACACTCTACTCCTTCTACTACACCTTCTCTCGGACGCACACGCTGAAATGAAACCGGCGTAGCAGTGTTACTTGGCATATCCTTCGGAGCCTATGGAGACGGGTATTTGCGTTTGTCATTTGCCAACTCCTTTGAAAACATCCAATAAGCCTTAGATCGAATAACGAAGGCTGTTGATAACTTATAGCATTGTATTTACTTTCTATCCCTCAGTTAAAACCTCAACAATATCTGAGGCTAACTGCACCAAGTTATCCGCTTGTTCGATAGTCTCTTCCCCATTCTGAATATTTAAATGGGTCAACCGATCTGCGGTTTTTTCAATTCCCACTAAACATTTTAAGACCGGATCACAAATGGAGTCATTCAAATCTGAAATGTCCTTTATTATGCTCTCAACAAATGTTGGTTCTCCCAAACTGTAGTGTATAGCGTTCCGAGCTTTTCTAATGGCTTCCAAAACTAGGCTTGAGGATATGTAGGGCATTTTTCTGGCAGCCTTGAGTTCTGCTTTTGCCTCTCTGATATAGCGTAATGCCCAGCTTTTTCTGCAACTATCCATCAATGTTTTTTCCTCTTTTCATTCCAGTAAGCAGTATGTTTGATCAAAGACTTTCTTCACTATCTGAATCCTCAGTTGATGGTTCTGTGTGTGTTCCAGCTAGAATATGTGTTATGTATCCTGCGATCCTGTTTCTAACCTTCAACGAGGCACCCTCAATTAGTTTGCTTACAGCTTTTTTATTACTTTCAAAATCTCCAGAAAACATGTCAGGGAAACGATCAACTAGGTCATTTGCTATTCGTTTTATGTGTTCTGGTCGTACCTTTCCCAAATCTTGATCTCCTCCAAGTATCTTATTCGTAGTATTTTTAACAGCTGTAACATATTGAGGTAACCTTCATAATGCAATAGTTCAATTAAACTTTACTCCAAGATCACTGATGATTATGCCTCTTCTGAACAGGAAAACGTTAATCTAGTAATGCTGAAAACATATTCTAACGATACAATTTTATGTTTAATCTAATGGGAGCGTTTAGATTACAAAGATATTCAAGAGAATGATGGATAACAGATGCCCAACCTCAACAATAAACGTTAAATATTGCTTTAAATGAAAAAAGAAGCAATAGAGGAGTCCTTATGACTGATTTAGAATTGGCAATTGCTCCAATGCACAGATTGTGTAAAAAAGCTGGAGCAGAAAGAGTAAGCGAGGCTGCTTCGAAAGAACTAGCAAAAGCATTAGAGGAAATTGGATTAAAAATCGCAAAAGAAGCCTTAGACTTCGCTATGCATGCTGGAAGAAAAACAATACATGCAGAGGATATCGAAATAGCGGCTAAGAAAGTCATAGGCAGATAATTGCTTTTTTTTCTCTCTCTTTTTTTTCAAAAACATATTCTTGATTACACACAATTGATTTTAATTTAAATAAATCAGAAATGCTATAAGTTGCCTATCTAGTGTCTAACAAGGAAGAATTATTATGGGTGGCAAGAAGCGACTTAGCTTGAAACAAATGGAAAGACAGCAATCCAAAAAAGGGAAAACTGAGAAGAAGAAAACGAAAACAACAGGATCAGGATCAGAAGAGAGTCAAATCGGAATAGTTCCACCAAACCCGGACAATAAAAAGGTAGTAGACGAGCTTAAGAAAATGAATGTATTAACTTCTTATGCTGTGGCATCACGTCTTAATTTGCGAATCAGTGCAGCAAAAGTTCTTCTCTCACAGCTAGAAGATCGTGGCTTGATTCAAAGGGTTGCTGGAAACCATAGTCTAAAAATCTTCAAGTTAGTAAATTAAGGTTACTGCAAAACACAAGAGGGCATATTTTCGTTGACTTTTCCTAGTAGAATCTACACTACTGAAGAGCTTGAGAAGGCCATAAAACTTGTGAAAAAGGGTTATAAACACCATTTAAAGGTGGAAGGAAGCAAGAAGTTCCAGGATGATACATTTACAGCATTACAGCTAGTCAGAATTGCAGGATATTATGATTTGCTAAGAACATATATACGAAGAATTATCGAAATTGACGGGCTAACACAACTTCGTGAGGCGGATGCTGCAATCTGGGCAAATAAATACACTGTAGAGAATCCGGTGGATGCTGCTAGTTTGTTCATACAAAAATCGCATCATATGAAAGAGTATCTTGAGGGTAAATTGTATTTTGGTGGAGCTGCAGAGAAGCGTTCTGTCGAAAAACGCATAATGTTTCTCAGAGATTTGAAGAAGAAAAGTAAAAGCAAGAGCATAAAAGACGAATGTGAAAGACTATTGGAAAAATGGAGCGAAAGCGTGTTTTTCTGAAGATCAAGCAAAATATAATGCACAAAATCACATGATCACTTATTACAATATCGTTTGATTGCTGATTTTATACATGCTAGACTACATTGGTCAAGTGAACATTCTTATCAATAAAATGTTATCGTGAACTCTAAGTGGACAGGCTATTGAAATTGTGTTCAACATTTTTCGACGCGAATCTTGGTTCCGCTTTTCACCTTACTAAATAGTTTGAGGTTTTTTGTGATTTCGCCAATTATGTTTACAGGGCTATATGGTTGTGTTTCTCCATAGAATACGCAAAGAGCACTACCCATTGGCCAAAATGCTATTGCGCCTCGTTCAACTGCACTCTTTGCTTTCTCTTCTCCCATCTTCACCGGAATTTCAAAATATATCTCTTCCTTCCATAAAGCGGCTCTTCCTTCGATTGGAAGCCTTCTAGTAATCATATCCACAGTTCTAGGTGCCAGGTGTCGTACAAGTTGTCCTTCAGCTTCTCCTAGGTCATCTACAATAAATCTTACTGTGATTCGTGATATCTCATTGTCGCCTTCACTCAACTTTTCTCACATCCTTAAGGACATTGGTTAATATCTCCTCTAGTCCAATAGAGCTTAATACTTTTAGTTCATATTCGATTCTAACCATTGGTTTATCAATTCTTATGATTCTTCGTAGATCGATAGGAGTTCCAATGACTACAGTATCACAAGGTATCCTCTGGATTGTTTCTTCAAGCTCAGTGATCTGTTTCTCACTGTATCCTAATGCTGGAAGAACGGGTCCTAAATGCGAATATTTTTCGTAAGCTCTTTTTATGGAACCTAATGCATAAGGTCTTGGATCGACTATCTCCCTAGCCTCGAGTTTTTTGGCTATAATTATTCCTGCTCCATATGACATGTTACCGTGAGTTAATGTAGGGCCATCCTCAATCACAAGAACCCGACGAGATTTGATTAATTCAGGTTTATCAGCTTTTATCGGTGAAGCTGCTTCTAGGATCTTTGTTTTTGGATTAACTTGTTCAATATTATTTCTAACTTTTTTGACATCTTCTGGTTTTGCTGTCTCCACCTTGTTGATAATGACAACGTCTGCCATCCTGAGGTTTGACTCTCCAGGATGATACACTAGCTCGTTTCCTGCTCTATGTGGATCAACAACGACTATGTGTAAATCGGGCCAAATGAATGGTAAGTCATTGTTGCCACCATCCCATACGATAACGTCAGCTTCTTTTTCAGATGCTCTTAGTATTTTCTCATAATCAACTCCTGCATAAACAATTATCCCATTATCTATGTGGGGCTCGTATTCTTCTCGTTCTTCGATTGTGCATTCATATTTGTTCAGATCACTATATGTTGCAAATCGCTGACACACTTGCTTTCTTAGGTCTCCATAAGGCATTGGGTGTCGTATTACAACAACTTTTAGTCCCATTTGCTTAAGGATTCCCGTTACCTTACGAGAGGTTTGACTTTTGCCAGAACCAGTTCTAACTGCACATACAGCAATCAGTGGCACCTTGGCTTTAATCATTGTTGTCTTTGGTCCCATGAGACGGAAATCAGCTCCGTTTGCTATTGCCTCTGAAGCCTTATGCATAACATAATCGTGTGGGACATCGCTGTATGCAAAAATCACTTGCTCAACGTTCTGTTCTTTAATCAGACGTGATAATTGGTCTTCTGAGTGTATTGGTATACCCTCTGGATAATTTGATCCAGCAAGTTCTGGTGGGTACTTCCTTTCTTCGATTCCGGGAATCTGGGTGGCTGTGAAAGCTACAACATTGTAGATGTCGCTCTCTCTGAAGTGAATATTGTAATTGTGAAAATCTCTGCCAGCTGCTCCCATTATGATGACATTTATCTTTTGCATATAGTCTTTCTCACCAAGTTACATCAAGTATGTAAATTTAACACGTCAGATTCAGTATTTCTTGTGGTTGTGCCATATAAACCTTAAATGGAGAGTTTCTCGATGGCTTGTGATGTTGATTTGCTTATAAAATCTGCCTGTTCCAAAGTGACTCCTGGGTGCACAGGTAAGGAGATGACTTGTTCAGATGCTTTTTCTGTTTGTGGTAATTTGTGTTTTCCATATCGCCTATAAAATTTCATTGAATGGATGGGATTAACATAATAGGCCTCTGCACCTATTCCCTCTTTCTTTAATATTTCAAGTAGTCTGTTTCTTTTCGTGCTATTGGCGTTCATAATTCTTACAGTATAAAGGTACCAGCTGTGTCGCAGATTTTCTGGTTCTTGAGGAAGCTTTAATCCTTTCACATTACGGAGTTTCTCAGAAAATCGTTTCGAGTTTTCACGTCGTCTTCTCAGGAATTCAGGTAATCTCCTTAGCTGTACGCGACCTAGTGCTGCTTGTATTTCTGGCATGCGATAGTTATGTCCTAATATCAATGAATTGTACTTCTCCTTTTCTCCGTGACTTCTCATGGTTCTTAATTTTTCTGCAAATTCTTCATCATTTGTTGTGTTCATTCCACCTTCGCCAGTTGTCATGTTTTTGCTTGCATAGAAACTCCAACAGGCAGCTTTTGCATAAGCACCGGGGGGTTTTCCATTGTAAAATGCCCCGTGGGCTTGACATGAATCCTCAATAATTACAAGATTGTGTTTTTCTGCTATCTCTTTAATAGGCTTCATGTCAGCAGATAGACCATACATGTCTACAGGCATTATGGCAACAGTTTTTTCTGTAATCGCTTTCTTGATTTCTTCTACAGAGATATTGTAAGTTTCAGAATTAATATCCACAAAAACAGGTTTACCTCCTGCCATCACAACAACCTCAGCTGTGGCGACAAAGGAAAAACTCGGTAGAATAACCTCGTCGCCTACGGAAACTCCTGTGGCAACGATTGCTGAATGTAGAGCAGAGGTTCCCGTGTTTACTGCTATTGCATGTTTTGCTTTTGCGAATCTTGCAAAGGCGTTTTCAAACTCAGTAACCATCGGTCCTGAACCCAAACCATGGGTTATGTTGCCACTCCTGAGAACTTTCACAACAGCTTTGATCTCGTCTTCACCGATTTGAGGAGCGTTAATAGGTATCATATATTTTAACCAGTCTCGGCTACTATTGATATAAGGATTTTTTTCGTGTGTGATGTATATAGAATTGGGTCGCTTGATGATTAATGGCTTACTGTTTTATTCCTAGGTATCGATCCTCAATCCTTATATGCATTGAAGAAAATACTCTCGTCTTCGCGAGGGTAAAAATATGGTATTTGACTTTGCAGAGAGTGATGAGCAGAGACTAATTGTGAACAGTGTTAAATCGTGGTGTGAAAAGAATCTAACTGCTGAAAAAGTTAGAGAAATGGATGATACCGGTCATCCATTTCCTAAAGAAATTGTTGAAGGCTTGTCCAGTTTAGGGGTTATAATGGGGCCAGTTCCCTTGGAACATGGAGGCTCCGGTATTGACTGGCTGACTCAGGGATTAATAGCAGAAGTGGTTGGGTATTATGACCCAACGATAGCAACTGCAGCAGCTCTGATGGCTGTTGAGACGGGTTGGGGTTTTACACTGGATCGGCATTGTAATGAAATTATCAGAGAGAGATATGTTAAACCAGCAATGACTGGTAAGAAATTCTTAGGTATAGCTACAACAGAACCTGGAGGCGGGTCTGATGTTGCAGGAATCAAATCAACTGCTCAAAAAGATGGAGATGAATGGGTCTTAAATGGTGAGAAAACATTCATAAGTGGCACAGAAGAATGCAAGGAATGGGGTGGTGGTTACTGGATTAACGTAAGATCGGGCCCAGCTCCATCGGAATCCCCTCATAAGAATATGACTTCATTCTTTTTACCGATAGATACGGAGGGTGTGGAAGTGCAAAAACCCTACAGAGATGCTGGTAGAATGGCAATCTCGACTGGTGGATTCACTATGAATGACGTTAGGCTTCCTGATGAGTATAGGTTGGGTGAAGAAGGAAAGGGTTTCTACTATACTATGGAAGGATTTGATAACGCTAGAATAATGATTGCAGCAAGTTGTGTTGGGGTCATCAGTCGAATTCTAGATATCTCAATACCCTACATAAAGGAAAGAAAAACCTTTGGAAGACCTCTAGCAAAGAACGAAGCAATCCAATTTGAGCTCGTTGAGATTTACCGGGAAATGGAAGCCCTGAGGCTTATGACTATGAAAACAAGTTGGATGCAGAATAGAAGATACCAGGAAGAGGGTATGCCTGTGAAAATTGCAAAGGCAAAAACCTTCAAGCCATTGGAGATAGCTAAATGGATATCAATGATAAAATGGAAGGGTCCTTCGTTAGCTTTGGAAGCCGCTAGAAAAACAATGTTATGGTTTGGAGCTGCAGGTTATACAAAGGATTATCTTCTAGAGGCTGCTTGGAGAGGTGTCATGTCTTACGTGATAGGTGCAGAAGGCGGAATGAACATTCAAAAACTGGTCATCGCGAGAGAATTGTTAGGCAGAGAATATATACCATACAAATAGGCTTTATCTTAATATGGTAATTGAACGAAATTCACTTATTCGATATTTCTTCTAGGCAACGATAACCTTTTCTTAGAATTAAATATAATCCCCAATTCTAGGATGTGATTACACGCAATATTCCTTTGTATGTCATCAATGTGGAAGAAAGACGCTGGATCCACTTACCTACAGATGTTCCTGTGGCCAGCCATTGACTGTTGATCTTACTTTGGACTTCAAGATCAACAAAGTAAGATTAAATGTTTATTCTGGGTGGCGTTATGCTTTTTCTTTTCCGTATGTAAAGAAAACTGAAATTGTTACTCTGGGTGAAGGATGGACTCCGTTGATCAAGTTTTCAGAAAACACGTATTTCAAACTTGAAAGCGCAAATCCCACAGGATCATTCAAGGATCGTGGATCAACAGTTTTAATCTCAGCAACACACAAGTTAATAAAAGAATCTGGATCCCAAATCTCTGAAGATTCTTCTGGTAATGCAGGTGCTTCTATAGCTGCTTACGCTGCTCGTGCTGCACTCAAGGCTAAGATCTATGTTCCCCAAAAAGTCTCTGGACCAAAACTTAACCAAATAAAATTCTTCGGAGCAGAAGTCATCAAAGTTTCCGGAAGCCGAAACCGCGTTGCCATTTTAGCACAGAAACCTGAAGAAGGAAAACTCTACATTGGTCATATACTGCATCCCCTATTTAGAGATGGATTGAGAAGCCTTTCATATGAAATCACCGAGCAGTTGAATTGGCAGGCTCCTGATCGTATCTATTTGCCGGTTTCAGCTGGGACCCTCCTTTTGGGGTTAATGGAAGGATATGCACATTTACTGCAATCTAACATAATCGAATCAATGCCACGAATCGTTGCATGCCAAACAAAACAAGTTTCACCGATTTACCACCTATTTAATAATCTAAGTTATTCTCCTCTATCACGAATAACCTCAATTGCTGATGCTCTGGTAAGCGTGAATCCTCCACTGCTGAATATCGTGGTGGACCATCTAAGGCGATGGAATGGCGATGCTGTTATTGTTGACGAAAATGAAATATTAACTGCCTTCAATGAATTAGCGTGCCAAGGATTCTTTGTTGAACCAAGCTCTGCTGTTGCCTATGCAGGCTATAAAAAACAACGTCATAATCAAGAATCTATGGAGCATGAGAGAACCGTTTTAATCTTAACTGGAACAGGATTGAAGAGTCAGCTCATACCAAACAAGTAAATTTCGGTTTAAGTATAGCGAATCTAGCTTTCATGTTCTTTCTTGAGAAAAACTTATATTATAATGCTGTTTTCCTTGTGAACGCATTAAATGAAGAGGTATGTTAAGTTTGTCTATACCTAACTCAGCTGGAGGAGTTCCAGTATTAATCTTGAAGGAAGGCTCAGAACGTTCTAGAGGAAGAGACGCTCAACACACAAATATTATGGCTGCAAAGGTTATAGCTGAAACAGTAAAAAGCGCCTTAGGTCCAAAGGGAATGGACAAAATGCTTGTCGATAGCTTTGGCGACGTTACTATAACAAGTGATGGACGGACAATTCTTGACGAGATGGACATTCAACACCCATCTGCAAAGATGATGGTAGAAGTAGCCAAAACACAAGACGATGAAGCTGGCGACGGAACAACAACAGCCGTTGTAATTTCAGGTGCGTTACTTGAAAAAGCAGAGGAATTGATCCGAAAAAAGGTTCATCCAACAATAATAATTGATGGATACAAAAAGGCGTCTGAAAAGGCTTTAGAGACGTTAGAAAAAATATCGATAGCTGTTGATATTGGTGCTGATAAATACCTTAAGAAATCAGCAATGACATCAATGGCAAGCAAATTGGTGGCAGAACACCGAGAATATCTCGCAGATCTAGCTGTTAAATCTGTTCTTCAAATTGCTGAGAAAAAAGATGGCTCATACAAAGTAGACGTAGACGACATCAAAATTGAAAAGAAGCCAGGCGAATCAGTTAGAGATACCAAACTGATCAATGGTCTTGTTTTAGATAAGGAAGTCGTGCATTCAGGTATGCCAAAACGAGTAGAAAGCGCGAAGATAATCTTGATAAACAGTGCCCTAGAAATTGAGAAAACTGAATTCGATGCCAAGATCAACATTGAAAGTCCAGAACAAATGGACGCTTTCCTGAAGCAGGAGGAAAACATGCTTCGCGAAATGGTTAATAAAATCACCTCGACAGGCACACGAGTCGTACTTTGCCAGAAAGGCATAGACGACATGGTCCAGCACTTCTTGAGCAGAAAAGAGGTACTTGCTGTACGCAGAATAAAGAAGTCAGATATGGAGAAACTCGCCAAAGCAACTGGTGGAAGAATTATAACAAACTTGGACGACATGAACGCTACAGATATGGGCTACGCCAGTCTAGTCGAAGAACGTAAAATTGGCGACGACAAAATGACGTTTGTTGAAGGATGTAAGGATCCGCGGGCAGTCACTATTCTCATAAGAGGAGGGACAGAACGGGTAGTTGATGAAGCTGACAGGTCACTACATGACGCACTATGTGTGGTCAGAGATATAGTAGAGGAACCAAAAGTTGTAGCTGGTGGAGGTGCTCCGGAACTGGAAGTCTCAAGGACACTTAAGAAATATGCTGAAACACTTCCAGGAAGGGAACAATTAGCAGTTAAGGCCTTTGCTGAATCACTTGAAACAGTTGCAATAACACTGACTGAAAACGCTGGACTTGATCCAATAGACATACTATCTGAGCTAAGAGCAAGACATGAGAAAGCTGAAACGTGGGCTGGAATCGAAGTTGTCTCTGGAAAGGTTCAGGATATGACTCAAGCAGGAATCTTTGAACCGCTGGCTGTTAAAAAGCAAGTTATAAAATCTTCTACAGAAGCCGCCTCGATGATATTAAAAATAGATGACGTGATTGCATCCGGTAAAATGAAGGCTCCGCCAATGCCTCCGGGCGGAATGCCGGGCGGAATGCCGGGCGGAATGCCGGGCGGAATGCCGGGCGGAGTGTACTAAAACACGTCCACGTCTAAAAGAAGTCTTATCGGACCGCCAAAGCTTACACGCTTTGAGAAGGCACGAGTAGTTGGGGCGAGAGCGCTCCAGATATCCATGGGGGCTCCGATTCTCATCGGCGTCTCCGAAGGATTTTCAAGCCCAATAGATGTAGCCCTGAAGGAATTAGAGGGTGGAACATTGCCGATAACAATAAGGCGAACGTTGCCTGATAAAACCTATCAGGACATACCCATAAAATGGCTGCTTGAAAAATAACAATTTTCTTTCCACATCTTTTTCTTCACATTATTGAAATAGCAATAATTACCAAACAGAATGTCATAATTCGTTACATATCAAAAGAATTAATGTTTTTTTGTTTAGCCTTTTTTAAAGTCATTAGTATCTTTTCCCAATGAGCTCCTTGCCAGTATACCTGTTTGCATTTTGAACATTCCCAGAAATCATCATAACCAAAAAAAGTTGCATTCTTAATCCTGTCCTTAATCTCCTCTTTTGATATTGCCCTAATACGGGTGTTGCATTTTGGGCATCTGGACGTAATCATGTCTATATCTAATTTAATTTTGAACCTTCGTACTAACTCTGCTAATTTATCTTCCTCTGTCTTTCCTTCAACAAAGAATACCTCTATTCCCCTTGAAATCCCTTGTCTATACAGCTCCAAATCCCTAGTCAAAAGTATTCTTCTTTCTTCGTGAGCGATTTCTATCAATTCATGGTCATCATGTTTATCTAGGTACTTCACATCATATCCTAACATACGAAGCCAACGTGTGAGTTTGCCAAACATCCCATCAGTAATAAACTTCAAATTCTCACTTTCTAACTATTTCACCGGTACCTGTTTTACCAGTGACTTGTCCTTCATCAAACACCAACTGTCCACCAACAAAAGTCTTAACAGGTTTTCCCTTAACAAGCAATCCGTTAAATGGCGAATGTTTTGATTTTGAATGGAATTCTGCAGCGTTAATCTTAAATTTTCTAGTCAAATCAATTACAGTCAAATCAGCAGAGCCCCCTTCTACCAGATACCCTTTATTTTTCAAGGAGAATATTTGTGCAGGTTTTTCAGCCATAAGCCTGACCAAGTCCCTGATTGACAGGCGTCCACGATTTACTTCCGTCAACATTAGGGGAAGCATTGTTTCCAATCCAGGTACGCCTGCTTTAATGCCCCAAACCGAGTTTCCTTCTTTTTCCTGCAAGGTATGTGGAGCATGATCTGAAGCCAGTATATCAATCCAACCATCGTTCATTCCATTTAACAATGCTTGAGCATGATGCTTCTCTCTAACTGGTGGCACCGTCAACGCTTTGGTCCCAATTCGTTTTAAATCCTCAGATGAAAGTAAGAGGTTATGGGGTGTGGTCTCACATGTTATTGTTGCTCCCTTCTTCTTTTCACTTAATATTCTTTTCAGGCTGGTAGCAGCACTAATATGGCATAAATGTACATGGACGCCTGTCTTATCTCCTAACGCAATTACCCTTTCAACAGCCTTTTCTTCCACCTTCTCTGAGTGAGCCAATAAAAACGCATTAATATCATTACGACCATCCTGCCTAAGTTGATTCTCAAATCGTTTTAAGCTGCTCCTATCTTCTGCATGTACAGCCACAGGGACTTTGCATCTCTTAACAGCATTGAAAGCTTCCAATAACGATGAATTGCAATCAATATCCAGCCCTCCGATTTGGTTAGCAAGATAAAGCTTGAATGCGATAGCCCCCGCGTTGACAATTTTTTCTATTTCTTGAATATCATTTGGAAACTCGGAGAAGAATCCAACATTAACTAGAATTTTATCCCTAGCTAGTTCCATCCTTCTTTGTAACGCCTTAACACTCATAGTTACTGGGTTATTGTTGGGCATGTCTATGACAGTGGTTATGCCTCCTGAGGCCGCTGCTGCAGTTCCACTGTAAAAGTCTTCTTTGTAAGCGTTTTTTTGGTCTCTCAGATGTACATGAACATCTATTAAACCTGGAAGCAAAATCATATTCTTCAAATTGATTCTCGAGCCAGACTTGGGCATAGTTGTTTTTCTACCAATTTTCTTGATCTTGCCTTGATCAATCGCTATACAACAATCTACCATTTTACCTCCGATGTATGCCCTGGCATTTTCCAGAAGCAGATCTACAGTCAAATTGTCTACTCTCTAACATTAAATAACATGCTTACAAGTTATATTGATGTTAAGGTGATTCAATTATATCCTTACAAATTTGTAGTTTACATTTAATGTAGAATTTTTCTCAACCATTTTAAGCATTTTACTATCTGTTTCCTAATCAGCTGCGCAGTCTTCACAAAGAAATTCACCATCGACTTCCTCGAGACGATTGGACCAACTGCCACAGCTATCACAGTAACCCGCGAGAGGCGTTGATTCCTGATCAATTTCTTCATGAATTTTATTTTGCTCTTCTAAAATTGTTCTTTCTTGGATGGTTTCAATGAGTTCGGGAACCACAGAAAGCACATCTTTACTTGATAAGACACCAAGGAGTTGACCCTTGTAAACTACTCCTAATCTTCTGATGTTCAGGCTACTCATTTTTCTGGCGGTTTCGCTTATTTTTTTATCTGGATCTACGGTTATCAAAGGTGATGTCATTACCTCTTTTGCTTTAATGGAATCTGGTTTAACATTCTTTGCTAAAATTCTCCTAACTAGGTCTCTTTCGGTTATAATCCCTATTGGTTTGCCTTTCTTACCAGTTACGATTATACAACCAAGTGCATGTTTATCCATTAATTCAGCAATTTTATGTGCCCGCGTATTTTCATTAACTGTTATTGGAGGACTACTCATAACATCTCTTACTAGCATTTTCGACCTAAGACCCATATCTGACATTGTTTCTGACCATCCTCAGATGCTATTATTAATTAGTTACAGTCACCTCATGAATCCTTACAGAGATTTAAAATTTTTTATGTGGGGTCTTGACAAGACCCACGAGATTCCTCTTTACTATGACCTGCCCGTTAGCGGAGTACTGGAAGCTGGCAAATCTTATTAGAATGGCGGTTTTCTAGATGTTAGCCAAGTTGTGGGATAAACCATGTTAAGAACGAACGTGAACTCGTTAGTTAAACTATCGCTGATGGGAGAAGTATCAAACCCAGTTTTCAGTAAATCAGTTTATAGGATTTCTCATGATGGTAATCCCCTTGTTCTGCCGGGAGTTGGAGGGATCACTTACAATGTTAGAGTAGGTGACCCTGCATGCGGGTGGGCCGCAGATCACGTCGAACCAGGAGTTAGTTTAGAGAACATGGCGGTTGATCCGCGTTATGGAAGGGGTACAAACACAGCGCTGAATATTTTATCCTGTGTTGGAAATGAGGCTATCGTAGTTGCTGATTCTGCGAAAGGAGAAAAAGGAGTAGTTACCGGGAAACATGGTGGCATAGAACATGTTCTGATCGACTTTAAACCTGAGGTTCTTGAAAAACTATTGCCAGGTGACAAAATCCTTGTTAAAGCCTACGGTACAGGTTTACAACTTTTAGATTATCCCGACATAAAAATCATGAATATTGACCCACATTTACTTGAGGCTCTAGATCCGAAGCCGAATGGTGATAAGTTGAGTGTTTTTGTTACCCACGAGATTCCAGCCTCTATAATGGGTTCAGGGCTTGGAGCACAACACACATATTCAGGAGACTATGACATCCAACTTTTCGATAGAAACATAAGTAGGAAATATGGGCTCGATGATCTTAGGTTAGGTGACTTTGTCGCCATAAGAAATGCAGATCATTCCTATGGAAGAATTTACAGACATGGTGCAATATCTGTAGGTATAGTTACTCATACTAACTGTGTCTCCTCTGGCCATGGACCAGGGGTTACTACCCTTTTCACGTCTTCAAAAGGGAAGATCCTACCGAACATAGATGATAAAGCCAATCTTGCCTTGATCCTTAAGTTAAGGAAAAACTTGTGAGCCATCACTTGCGCGTGTGCGTCGATTTTTGTTTTGCGTACGATCACGAACAGATATATAAGATTCGAAAGGTAAATCTACACTGAATTGCTGGTAAAATAAAGGTGTATACATGCCTGGTAAAAGAAAGAGCCATGGAAGGTCAAAAGGCAGCAAAGGCACCAGCGGTTTCGTACAATGCGTAAGTTGTGGAGCAACGGTACCAAGAGACAAGGCCAAGAAAGTTACCAAAAGAGTCTCGATGGTTGACTATGCCTTGGGGAAAGAACTTCGCCAAAAGGGTGCGTACATTGCTTCTCCTATGAAGACTAAGTTCTACTGCATTTCATGTGCTGTGCATCGCGGTGTTGTCAAGGTTCGAGCAAAGAACGAAAGGCGCACTCGACCTAGGAAACCAAGAAGAAGGTAAAAGTACACTCCTTGGGTTATTTTGATAGCAATTCTTTGTAGACGTATAGGCTTCGTTGTAAAACGGTTATGTTTGAGAGAAAAGCTAACAAGATAATGCTGATGTTCATTACCAGTATTGGTTGCCATAAAACCGCAAGAATACTTGATATGATCAATATGAGCATACGTTCTGCTCTTTCTGCTACTCCAACAGATTCCATCTGGATTCCTGCAGCCTCTGCTTTAGCGCGACTATAACTAACTAAAAAAGAGCCTATTAATGCAATTGATCCCCACAGAACATCACACAATCCTCCCAGTATTATGCCTACATATACAAATGCATCTGCGTATCTATCTAGCATCGAATCAAGGAATCCACCAAACGGAGTAGTCATGTTGGCTGTTCTTGCTAAAACTCCATCCAATGCATCGCATAAACCTGATAAAAGCAATAGAATGCCTGCAAACAAAATTAAACATCTCTGATGTGCCCAGACAGCATATGTTAATGCGGAGAGAAGTGATAAGGAGATACCCATTAAGCTTATTATGTTTGGAGTTAATCCAATTTTCTTGGCTGCCTCTGCTACCGATAAAAGCAGGTTTTGAACTTTCTTCTTTAGTTTAGTGAGCAAATTAAACCATCGCGTTTTATTCTCATATTCTTCATATAAATTGATTCTATTTTCTTAATACACGAAATTGTTAGAAAGAAAAAGCATATAATCGATTATTCAAAGTTGGGATTATATGATCCATATTAGTTCGCTTTTAGTTCATAAAAAGAATCTTATAGGATTGAAGGTAGAGTTGCCTGATTCTCCCCCTCTGCTGTTGATATTAGCTCAGAAAGGCTTTGTTATGTGCGGTTTTCTGAACATTGAAGCTGCTGAAAAGTTAGGAGTTGCCGCTGTCAGGGTAAGTGGAGTCAGCTGCTTTGAAGATTTACTTCAGGCTAGGATCAATGCCATGACTTTAAAAGCAAGAAACCTTGGTGTAGTTGTTGGAATTACGGGAGCAGATGCTTTGGAAAAATTGTCATAATTAAGGCAGTCAAGTAGATGTATGTAACTTGTTAAAACAACTTCTAGATTCAATTAGGGCTGAAGTGGTCTCCTGCCAAAAATGTGAACTTTGGAAAACTCGTAAACATTCTGTTCCAGGGGAAGGGGATGGAAAGAGTCGGATTATTCTGGTAGGGGAAGCCCCTGGTCACTGGGAGGACTTGCAAGGAAAACCATTCGTGGGAGCAGCAGGTAAAATCCTTGACAAATTGTTATCTGAAGCTGCCCTTCCAAGGCAAAGCATTTTCATAACGAACATTCTAAAATGTAAGCCACCAAAAAATCGAGATCCGACACAGAGAGAAATCAAGAAGTGTACGCCGTATCTGAATAGGCAAATTCAAGTAATTAAACCAAGACTTATAGTAACTCTTGGTACTCACTCGACAGCCTACATGTTCCACAAAGCTGGTTTAGACTTTGACCGCATAACTGGGATTCATGGAAGACAATATAAATGTAAGGTTCAAGGTGTAGAGACAAGTATTTTTCCAACCTTTCATCCAGCAGCAACACTGTACAGTGGAAAATATAAAAAATTACTGAAACTTGATTTTCAAATATTGAAACAGTCTTTACAAGGCTGAAGAGTTAATGCAAGTCAATAGAAAACCGTCTGATTAACTATTAGGTATAGGGACTATCTTCTCCTCTCCCAAAGTTCCTTCTTAAGCAAATCCCTTACAGCAGATCTTATTGCTGAACTTCTGCTAGGATACATATTCGATCTTACGAGTTCATCCAATCCTTCTAAATAGGCTTCAGGCAACAAAACTGTTACAAGTTTCATCCAATCTTCATCCAGAGATATGTTATGAGAACATATATCTAATGAATATAAAAGACTTAATCAACGCTTTAACGTTAATTTACTCGACAAAACCAAGTGTTAAATTGTGTTACGATACAATTGACACGTTTTTAAATGTAGACTAGTAAACGTTAAATCCATGAAAGATAAACCTGTTGCCAATCTAAAAGGGGTTAAATCTAATGGCGAGTTTTAATCCAGAAACCTTTGTTCAAAATAATGTTTCATTCTTAAAGAGTACCATTAGGGAAAAACGAGCGTTAGTAGCGGTTTCAGGTGGTGTCGATAGCACCACGTGTGCTGTCCTGACTCATAAGGCGATTGGTGCAAATCTTGTATGTGTAATCTTGGATGATGCGTTCATGCGAAAAGGCGAACCTGACCATGTTGCTGACGTGTTATCTAGACAACCTTTCGACGTACCCACAAAGATAGTCAATGTTCAAGAAAGGTTCATGGAAGCTATGAAGGGACTGATCGATGCAGAAGAAAAACGGAAGAGATTCCGCGAGGTCTTCTACAATGTTTTGAGTGAAACAGCTAAACAGGAAGGATGTAAAATGCTCGTGCAAGGCACCATTCGAGCAGACATAGATGAAACAGTTGGGGGTATAAAAACCCAACACAACGTGTTAGAGCAGATTGGCATAAACCCAATGGAACGTTTCGGGTTGGAAGTAGTCGAGCCCTTGTTGACTCTGTATAAACAGCAGGTAAGGCTTGTTGCTCGATACTTAGGTCTGCCCAGCGAGTTTTCCGAAAGACAACCATTCCCTGGTCCGGGATTGTCGATACGCGTGGTTGGGGAGATTCATCCTCGTAAATTAGAGATAATAAAAGAAGCTACTGTAATTGTTGAGAAACACCTTAAGGTTCACACCCCAAGTCAGTATTTTGCCTTCATAATTGATAACAATCAGACCAAGTTACCGCTTAACACAACGAAATTCAAAGAGCATGCTGCAAATACTTTTGGTTCTTCTATCGATAACGTGTTTCTTAAGCTTTTTACAAGTAGAGCAACGGGTATTAAAGAAGGTAAGAGACAGTATGGCGGTATAGTGGGCGTAAAAGTCGATGCAGGAAATGGAAGAATTTGTCCTATCCCCATTCAAAAAATGACCGTCCTTCAATCAAAGCTCCAATCTGATGATCCACCAGTAACACGGGTTTTGTATGCAATAAAAGACCGTGGTGAGCACAGACCTTATGTCGTGGGGATACGAGCTGTGCAGACCCAGAACTTTTTAACAGCAAAAGTTTCTGATATTCCTAGGGAAACATTAGTTGAAGCAGCTGAAAAGATCTTGATTGAATGCCATGATGTTTCTAGTGTTTACTATGACGTTACACCAAAACCTCCTGCCACCATCGAAATGGAATAACCTTCTAAGACCAAAAATGAATAAATGTCTCGATTTATTCTATGGTGAGGGATTATTATGTTCAGAGTGAAAGTTCACAAAATAGAATCTATACGAGACTTGGACGGCAATCTTGGAAAGCGAATAGAGCTAATTGAAGAACGCGCAATCCCAAGTTTTATTGTAAAACCAAGAACGGAGGAAGCCAAAATGGTGCAGGATGTTCTTCAAGCAGTACAACAGCAATTACCAATCCTTCCAGCAACTAAAAAGTTTGCTACACCAAAGATAATCTTGTTTCTGACCGAAGAAGAATATGAGAGTCTTAACATACAATTCGATGTCAACCAGCTTTATGAGATAATTCTGGAAAACCAGACAGTAAAATTCAAGAAAACAACATGAATTCCTTCCGAACAGGTTTCAAACCTGAAAATCTCGGGTGGAAAGAGAGTACCAACAACATTTTCATAATTTTCTTAAAGATTTTTTCTATGTCAGATCGACCAGTTACCTCACAGAACAAAGGAATTGTTTCTTCATTTTCTTTCTGATAGTAAACGTATGTCTGTTTTAAAGGCTCTTCAAATGTAATCATTTCATATGGTAACTTCAACAAATCAGCAACTCTTTCGGTTGCTACTTTGATGGCTTGAGCTTTCTTCTCCTTTAATGAGAGTGATGAAGCATAAATGAGTAACCGGCTATTGGTCTTTTTCATGCTGACACCAATGGAGTGAAGCCTTCTAATCGCCTTTTAAAGCAAGTGACATAGCAACAAGATTTTACAGCAGTCAGAGATAAGTTAAAATGGATAATCTAAACAAGGTTCGCCCTTAAAAATTATGGGTATGTGAAACTGTTGAATGTGAGAGCACACATAACAATAAGTGGTAGAGTTCAAGGAGTCTTTTTCAGATCAGAAATCCTACGTAAAGCCAATAAGCTTGGGATTACGGGGTGGGTTCAAAACTTGTTTGATGGGAAAGTAGAAGCCTTGTTTGAAGGAGAGGAAAAGCTGGTTAGGATGTTGATCGAGTATTGCAAACGAGGCCCCAAATCAGCATTGGTTACGCATTTAGACGTGAAATGGGAAGCTTATAAGGGTGAGTTTGGAAGATTCAAGATTAAGTATGGTTATTAATTTTTAGTCGTCTTTATCTTCTTACCCCTTTTCTGGGGAACGATTTTAATCTTGGCATTATTGAAGTTTTTCATCAACTCTTGCCCATTGAAGAATCTATCCAAGAAAATGGCCAAACTTGCGCATTCTGAATGAGGTTGATTTCCTATGGCTAGATTAAAGTCTGATACCTCTTTTGAGAAAAACTCTTTTGGAACCTTCTTGCCACCAATAATTACTAGTATGTCTTTGCTTAACGACTTGATTTTCTGCATTACATCACTTGTTTGAATATTCTCTCCATAAGCTGTGAGATGCACAATAATTTTCCCATCATCTTTCCAAGCTCTAACAGTTTTCTGCCAAGGTACCCCCATTTCAAAGAAGAATGTTCCACCCCAGTTTTTTTTCACTTTATCAATTGTTAATTTAATGCTTTGATCTTCTATGTCAGATAACGTGAAACCTGCTGCTCCCAATGCCCTTGCAGTCAGTAAAACATGTGAAGTAAGTCTTGCGTCTCTTTGTCTTCTATGCCCCCATCTTAAAACCCAAACTTTCTGCATTTTCGATCCTACTTGAATACTATTTAATTCGTTGCATTGTTCCTGCAAATTCTGATACTACCCGCTTTCTAACTTCTTCTATAAACATTAGCCTAGCTTCAAAAATTATGTGTGCAGAATTGTTTTCATACTTTAAACGTTTTACGTTTACACGACCATGCAACCATGATATAAAAGACATGTATTCATCGTTCAATGGAATGATAATGGAAGCTTGAACATAGTCCTTCATTATCCGACATATTTCCTTACTAAGAAATGTGAGGTTATGCTTGTGCAAAGCTGAGATAGGGACTGGGTTTGATACATTTTCCTTCAACGCTTTGATTATCCGATTTATTTTAGCCGTGGATATCAAGTCAATTTTGTTTAGAACTGTTATTCTTGGTATGGCAGAGGCCCCTATTTGATTGATTGTCCCTAAACAACATGAAAGCTTTTCATGGATGGTGTTTATGGACTCACTTGCATCTAATACTAAGAGAATCAGATCTGAATAAATGGTTTCTTCAAGGGTTGAATGAAACGCTTCTATGAGTGTTAAGGGAAGACGATCAATAAAACCCACAGTGTCCGTCAACATAAACTCTTTTCCTAATGCTTTTATCATTCTTGTTTTTGTTGAAAGTGTGGTGAACAAAGCCTCGTTCACTTCAACTTCTTCTTCTGTGAGAGCATTAAAAAGGGAGCTTTTGCCAGCATTCGTGTACCCTGCTAGAGAGATTGACTGAAATCCTAGATCTGTTCTTCTATTCCGATGTAGAACTCTTCTATTTCGAATTCTGTCAAGTTTACTTCGAATAGATCTTATCCGTCTTTGCACGTTTTTATAATAGATGTCAACTTCATAGGCCCCAAGACCCATAAATCCTGGTTGTTCCGCTTTTCTTGCTAGTCTTACCTTCTCCTTTGCATGTGTCAATTCATATCTTAGCCTAGCTAGGCGAATTTGCAGTTTTGCTTCAGCTGTTGTGGCTCTTCTACCAAAAATCTCTAAGATTAGCTGGAACCGATCTATCACCTCTACACCGGTGTTCTTTGCCAAGTTATAGGCTTGAACTGGCTTTAGGAAGTTATCAAAAATCACTCTATCGCTTTTTTTTTCTTTGATTAACTGAGAGAGTTTTTCTACCTTTCCTGCTCCTATTTGAAACCGTGGATCTGGCTCCCTGACTTGTTCTATACATCCAACAATCTTGTATCCTGCGCTTTCCGCCAAGTTTTCAAGTTCGTCAAGTTTTGACGCTTCGAAATACGTACGACGTTGAACTATTACTGCTCTCGTCCTGATTTTTCCTCCATCTCATTTGCTTCTATTTGAATCAGTTCTCCTAAAGTCCTCGGTCCCTTTTTGACTCTGGTTATTTTTTCTTTCGATGCTTTCTCTTCTGGGGTCGAAATTAACAAATCAATCTTTAATGCGCGTTTCAATTTTGTTGCAAGTTTATTGTCAGGTACCATTTTTTCAGTTTCAACTTTTTTTATTACAGACACCTTTTCGTTTATTTTATTTCCCAGTTCTTCCTGGGAAAACCCAAGTTTTCGTCTAGCCTTTCTTATTGTTGAACCAAAATTCTCAATGAGTTGAAAATTTATCTCCATAGCTAATTTATCATTGGTTTTTTGGCTGCTCCTTGTTGTCAAACGTCTTTTTGGTATATTTCTTCTTGGCAGGAATGTTTTTGTATTTCTTCTTTCGATGACGATTTTACCATGCTTCGAACAAGCATCACAGACGGTAAGCTTTGCGCTTTCAATTATGGCAGTGTGAGATTTACCGTATATCTTTCTTCCACAGACTTCGCATCGCAACTGAAGCACCTAAACTGTTTTATTAACTCGCTGTCTTTATAGTTGTCGAATCGTAAGAAGTTGGACCATGTGGTAATCGAAGGGTTCGAGCTTCATCTTATAAGAATCATCGCGGATTATCAGTTTGGTAAAGGAATCGGATCAATGCTTTTTCCAGCCAATACAGTGTTGACTCGTTCTAAGAAGACTGATAGAATTCGTTATGTTTACTTGGGTGGAAAAAGATTGGCTACGTTTCGCCCAACAGATGGTTTGTTTTCTCTCAGCATTGCAGGTGCCAAAAGAATTCTTACTAGTCCTGACTCAGCAAGGTGCTTCGTTTATGTTCTGGATGA
>JASFPN010000009.1:0-50267 GCA_050115965.1 Candidatus Bathyarchaeota archaeon | reverse complement strand
CTTTTGTATTTGCAAAGTTAAGCTCCTCCGCGCATAACCCTCTAGTACCGACTTCAATAACCTTTGCGAGTTTACCTTCTTCTAATATCCTTCGAATAAAGGTGGCGTGGGAGACATGAACCCCCATGAACTTATTTCTGAGATCTAGATGTGCATCAAAAACCACCAGTGCAGGTTTTACATCATTTTTTGCAATCGCTCTAAGAATGCCCAGAGTTATGGTGTGCTCTCCACCAATTGTCACTGGTTTTTTTCCCACATCCAAAATTTCTTGAACTACCAGTTGTATCCTCTTAAGAGTTTCATTCACATCTAGAGAAATATGTAGATTTCCTAAATCGTGCAATGGAAGTTTCTCGAAGTCATTACCTGTACGTACGCTGAAAGTTTCCATGTTTAGAGAGGCTGTTCGGATGGCGTCTGGTCCAAATCTAGCTCCCGTTCTAAAGGTACTAGTATTATCAAAAGGAACGCCAAGAATTATATAATCTGCTTTTTCAAAAGGCTTCTGAATACCTCCAAAAGTACCGCAATGTGATACAAAAAGTTCACTGTAACTCATAATATCACGTTTCCCTCTTCTGGTCTTTTTATAAATCTGCAGGTACTAAATCTTTCTAATACTTTTTGAGTTAGAATGTAGTGGAATCAACACCGCTACAAGCTTTTTTCTTGAGCTGATTACTACATACTTGAAATGTACAATAGGTTTTTCTTCTCTTTTTTGCATGACTGCATTAGATTTATTAGTGTTTATGAAGGCAATTAGGTCAGTAGGCGATATGGATGTCAATAAGATCAAAAATAAAGTTTGAAAATATCGGCATGTACACTGCATTAATCTTTTACGCACTTGTTGGAGTAATCTGCTTGGCTGTATTGACTATTATTGACTTTCGATTAATTCATATCGGCTTACTTGGCACACTTAGTTTAATTACTGCATATGGTCTATTCATGAAGAGAAGTTGGACCGTCTGGGTTTTAGTGGCTCTTTTCTTAATTGCAATGGCTTTTTCAACCTATACAATCTATTCAGCCTTAAGCAAAGATGTAATTCTAAGCATAGTAGTGTTGTTCTATCTTCTTCTCTCATGTGTTCTAACAGCCTATACTTTATCAAACAGACATAAATTAAATACATGATTAATTACGTGCACTATATCGGAAATCACAATCACGTGTGATCTCACCGTTTTCGTATAGGTCTATACTGTTTCTGTTTATAATTTCCATAAAACAGAGCTATTAGGGCTGAAATCCAAGTTGCAGCATTCTGGAAGATTAAGTATTTTCCAGAAGAAGGTAATTTCACTAAAGGCTCTATTAAGCCCCCAAATTGTGAAACCGATCCCCGAAACCCGGGTGCAATAAATAGCAACCCACTATTTATGGCGGAGTATATGGAATTCAGGATAGGTAAGGACACAATTTCATGTAAAAGGTTCCCTATAGACATCACAAAATTACGTAGAGCAATATTATTTTGGTAACTACCCTTCACTGCTAAGTAAATAATCTGTGGGTATGTCAGAAGAGATATGATGAAGATGAACAATCCAAAGATACATAATACTATTAAACCACTTTTTATGGTGGCACGGGCAAAGTGAATCTTTTGCCATAGGTAAGCAATGCTTCGAATCTGCAATAATTTATTCTTCCCGTTCTCTGCAACGTTCTTTACCTTTACCATTAATCCTTTTATTCCCTTGACATTATGTTTTTTCGTGTGGCTTTTTACTGACTTAAGGCTTTGGGGTTGTTTTCTACGGTGTCTAACTGCTATGTGTTTAGTTAGATATGTCCAACTGGATAGAAGTGTGATTATAACAACTGTTGGAATTAGGTGGAACAATGGACTGATTGTAATTGTTATTGTCCACTCAGAGTTTGGGAACTGAAATTCGTGTTGAATCACTGAAGTATCCTTAACACCAAGATTTACAGAATACAGAACGATCACCCATTGAATGAATATAGAGAAAATAACGAAAATAATTATTGCAATTAAAGCTTTGAATGTCATCCATTGAAAGATCATTCTTCTAGGAGACTTTTCATTTGGCAACAGCTTCACCATTTACACAGACGTATAATCAGATATGATTGTCATATTAAAAAGCATGACTATACATATGTGGCAATGCCAAATTAGAATCTGATTTTAATGATAACAAAAGATACTTAGGTTTACAATTTACGCGGGCTCTTGAATACGAACTCGAGAGTGAGATCCTCCAACGTGTTCTTTAAATGAATTCTCGATAGTGGATACTGCAACTGTTATTAGGGATTACATCTACTTCAGAAATGAAATATTTAATTTGTGAAAAATTACAATCCTTAATAAAAAAATCCTAACTGGAGAATAGAATGCCCAAAACAGATAAAGTGGATAGAGCCGAGATTTACAAGGACCGTAATGTACAAGCGTTTCTAAATAGATTGTTAAGTAGTGAAATTAATGAAATAGAACCATCATATGATCCAAAGATTGGTTATCATTATCCATTAATTGAGCAGATTGTAGGCAACCCTGAACAGACTATGGCCTTTCTGGATAGGCTTTATAAGGCTGGAGTAGTGGAAAGACGATTATATGATAAGATCATTTATTGTCCGAAATGTAGCTCTGCAAATGTTTCTGTTCGTTATTGTTGTCCTTATTGCAAGTCGTTTAACGTTCACAAGAGTTCTTTGATAGAACATGTTAAATGTGGGTACATGGATGTTGAAGAGAATTTTCGTCATGGTAACGATATTTTATGTCCCAAATGTAATCAAAAATTAGAAAAATCTGGAGTTGATTATCGACAAGCAGGAATATGGTGTACTTGTAATGAATGTAACAGAAGCTTTGACATTCCAAGTACGGACCATTTCTGTAGAAATTGTCGCAGAAATTTTACTTTTGAGGCTGCAATAATTAAAGATGTCTACTCCTATCGCCTAAAAGATGAAGTTAAAGAAGAAGCTGAAATAGGATGGATCATCATTTCACCCATCTCTGAATTATTAAGTGAGAATGGTTTTAGGGTTGAAAGCCCCGCGTTTCTAAAGGGCAGATCAGGCGCGAACCATTTGTTCGATATAGTCGCATACAAAGAAGGTCGAAAAAAGGAAGTGAAGGTCATTGATTTTACATTATCCCCTGGAGATACTATAGGAGAGCAGCCAGTAATTGCATTATTTGCAAAAATCTTTGACGTCTCGCCTGATGATGCCTATCTAATTGTTATTCCAAGGATTAGTGAAAACGGAAAGAAAATGGCAAAATTGTATAACATTAGCTTGATAGAAGCAATGGATGACCGGGAAGCGATAGAGAAGTTTAAAGACAAATTATTAGGATGAGGTTAATGCCCGTGCTTATTTTTTAGTATTGATCTGCTTTTATCATTCAAGGTGCTTTGTAAGAATCTTCAGCATGTGTTCCTCTAGTTGTGATAATATCAACGTAGTATAAGTCATCTGGAGACCATGTATATGACATATTCAGCCATCCATGTTCATTGATTTTTAATCTGAAGGGAGATGTAAAGGATCTTGATGTGTGATTCACGTAAACTGCAGAAATATGAATATTCACTCTTCCGATATTTCTAAGATAAATACATATTTTATCGGGTGTTGTAAACCAGAGATCCTCCACGATGATTCGTTCACCCATAGTTTCTCGTAAGTTTGTGGTAATCACATAGGTAGCTGTAGTGGCAATGGACATAGCAGCTACAGCTACAATCGTGAGTAGGAGGTTGCTCAGAATCGGCGTTATGCCCTTTCTATCTTGTAGAAATCTATTGATTTTCATTCGCTTCACATCATAAGAACAATCTTAACCCTAGGTATCCACAGATCATTAGGACTAAACTGTGTTTCAAGCCAGCCATCGAATTTCCCTCTCCCATTTTTCCAGCAGTAAGCCCACCGAAAAAGGCTTGAATAATTGCCATGTGAAAGAAATTTCGCCACATTTCTTGAGGTGCCATTACGCCTGAAGCGAAGATCGGGAGGTCTTCAACGCTTGAAAAGAATGATTTGAAGAGTAATACAACTGTAAACAGAAAGACGAAATAAGCTACATAGATTATAGCTATGTAGGGTCTTGTTCTATTCCTTTGCTGTTTCTTCTGCAACAGAGTTGCTTTCACAAATCTTCCTAATGGTCTGAAAACTTTCTCTACCTGCCCTCCTGAACGATTTGCTTCAATGATTATTGGAATGGTTTTCTGAGTTAGCGTAGTATTTACTCGTTTCTCCAGAGATAATAAAGCTTCTTCAAACGTCATACCCCAAGAAATCTGCGTAGTTAGTTTTTTTAATTCTACAGTAAGAGGCCCATAATTTCGTTTTGAGACTTCATCTAAAGCTTGAGGAAGGGTCATGCCAGCATCTTGAGCTTGGACTATGCTTCTGAAAAGATCGGGAAGATGTTCATCCACAGCCCTCCTCCACTTGTAATCCAAATAATTTAGTGATGCGGAAGGAAAAATCATGATGATAATTGCAAAAAAAACAAACTCATCAAACTGAGTACTTCCTTTACAAAGGAAATAGGACGATAGGATTATTACTAAAGCTACGCAAACTGAAATTATCAACGAGAAAATTTTCGTTCGTTTACCAATTTTCAGCATTTATACTACCCTGTTGGTGTAATAATATCCAGAATTATCAAGAACATTATGGAGCCAATTGGTATCACAAGATAGGTAAGTAAGGACAATAGGAGATCAGGACTTAAGACTCCTAAAACACCTCCTCCTAGCATTGACATAACAGTAAGCATTATCACCATGAGAAGAGGACCAGTGACAAGTAGAGCAACATAGAACTCTGACAATATTGACAACGTATCTGAATGCTTTTTTAGGCTAATTCTCTTTAGTTTCATGAACTCGTTAGATCTATCCTGCAAATATCTAGGTAAATTACCACCAGAATGTATTGTTGAGATCAAGCCTTCCATTAATTCGCGGAATCTCTCAGATGGAGTCCACTTAGAGGTTTTTTGAATAGCTGATATTATATCTGACCCGAAAAGATTTACTTCTCTAACGATATTTTCTGCATCCCTAGATATGGCAAAAGGTTTGCGAAGATTCGAAATCGACTGGAAGGTGTTCTCTGGAGATACGCCTGCATTAGCAAGGATTGCCATATATCCAGTCGTGAATGGTAGTTCTTCTTCTAGCTCTCTCTTATGTTTATCGGCTTTGTATAAGGGGTAGACATAGAATCCGATTGTGGAAAAAGCAATATCAAAGAGGCCACCACCAATTCCAAAAAGAATGGCTGGAAAAATCGGAATGTTGAATATCGTAAGAATGCATGGAATTATGATTGATACAATGGTCGAAGTTATTACAGTAACAAGAGCTGCCAAGCTAACATATGCCTTTAAATTAACCTTGATTCCTGATATATTTAGGTTTGATCCCAAGTCTTTGAAGAGCGGCAAAATGTAATCGATTCTTGCCCCCATCATTTGATAGGCTATGGAGAGAGCCCGCTCTCTAGCTTTTTTTATGATGCTTATTTTCTTCATTTAAGTCCCACCCTAGCTCGCCGATAGACTCGCTTTGGATCAACATAATATTCTCGAATAGTGTTTGCAACTTGCCTATAATGACGAATTCCCTTTCTCACCATCCATTCTAGAATAATTTTTCTGCGTTTTAACTCCTGTTCAATCTCCTCAAGTGAAGCTCCTGACTTTTCTCTCTGTTCATTTAGAAAGTTGCTATGGCCAGAATAGGAGAACTCATCGGGTTTAGGGCTCCACTTGAAGGCTTCTTTGGTTTGGATTCTAAGTGTATCTCGATCTAGATTAGTAACCTCTGTTACTTTGGTTGCTCTTCGCGCTGGTTTTTCCTCTATTTCGCTTCTTGCCATCACCATTACAACATCTATCATTGCAATGAGTGTTTTTGGCACGTTCATTGGTTCAGATTCTAAGCGATTTATTGCTGCGTCAACTGATTCTGCGTGTAAGGTGCTCATTCCAAGGTGTCCGGTTGCCATTGCCTGAAAAAGTGTATATGCTTCTTCCCCGCGAACTTCCCCCACAATAATATAGTCTGGTCTCTGTCTGACAGCCGCCTTTAACAAATCAAAGAGAGAAATGTTCCATCGTTCTCTACTTTTATGACCGAACCCCAACCTAACAACTGACGGTATCCAATTTTCATGGGGAAGATTTAGCTCTGGAGTGTCTTCTACGCTCACTATCTTCATTTCTGGTCTGATGAACATGGACAAACAGTTTAACATGGTTGTCTTTCCTGAAGCAACGCCTCCTGCTACAATAACTGAAGCCTTGTTCTCTATTAGATACCACAGATAGGCTGCGATTTCTGATGAAACAGTGTTTAATGCTATTAAATCAGATATCGTGAGTGGATCAATTTTGAAACGACGAATTGTGAATGTTGATCCTCTTCTCGTGACTTCACTGCCATAGGTTAGTTGTATCCGACTTCCGTCAGGAAGCGAAGCGTCTAGGATGGGAGAAGCTCTTGAGATATTCTTTCCTGATAGATATGCTAAACGAATTATGAAGGAGTTTAGTTCGTCTTCTTCTTCGAAAACTATGTTCGTCGGTAGAGATTCGTATAATCTATGCCAGACATAGATTGGTATGTTTACACCATCTGCTGATATGTCCTCTATTAAATGATCTTTCATCAATGGATCTAGTCTTTCATATCCCATGAAATCTCGAATTACGTAGTATGCGATCTTGTCAACAGATTCGGGAGAGATCTTTATATGGTATTTTTTTATAGTTCCTCTCAGTTTTTCCTCAAGATAAAGTTCGGCTTTCTCTTTGGTTTCGATCTCTTTTAGATTAACGTCTATTTCTTCGATTAGAAGCTTTTTTACTTCGGTTAATACCTTTTTCTCGTTTTTTTGTAGGGTGGGTTCAATTACTTTATAGGTTGTTTTTTTCGTGTCGGGGTCTTTGATAATAGCTGCATATAGATACGGTTCTTGTATTGGGTAAACATCTTTGAAGATGGCTGGGTTTCCGCTATTTTTCTCACTCTCTTTTACTGTGTTTGGCTTTATTTTTTCCATTGTTCTTAACCCCTCCGTCATCTAGTCCACCCTTGTTTTTTCACTGGTTGTTGCTTGGAATATGCTGGTCAAGTGAAATAATGTGTCGTGACTCTTAATAAGTCATATGCATAACTAATCCTTACCAAGCTTAACCGACCGATGAACCAACATGCACCGCATAAAGTCTCCTTCTAGATTCATTGAATTGCCATTAAATTCATTTAAGAAATAGCGTACTTACCAATGTCCGTACTAAGACTAGAAGTTACTCAATTGTTGCATGTCTTCGTTTTAGATCTTCTTCGGTTGTTCCCATTCGATGCATTAACTCGACAACCAATGCATCGAGGAACACCATACAGTTATTTTCAAAAATGCTTCCTAAAGGTGTTAAAGGTTCTCGTTCACCTGTAAGCTGTCTGGCTAGATAATCTTCCTCTCTTGGCCAACCCATCTTTGTCCTTCCAGTAAGAGTCACCACATGATCTGCAATCTGACCTAGAGTTGACTCTGAAAAAGATGTTATGGCTACTACCGTCGCCCCAACATCCTTGGCAACGGTGCTGGCTGTTAGGACGATCTTGGTGGATCCTGTTCCAGATATTGCAATCAGTAGATCTGCTTTGCCAGCAGCTGGTGTTATGGTCTCTCCTAGAAAATATACATTAAAACCTAAATTCATCAATCGGAGAGCAAAGGCTCTCCCAACGAACCCGCTTCTTCCCATTCCCACAATGAAAATTTTCTTTTTTCTGGAATCAAGAAGGAGATCGATGAGTTTTTCAACTTCCCCACGATTAAGTTCTTCTATAGAATGTTTTACTCCAGAAATGATCTCCTCAACAGCTGCCTCCAGCCACTTCAACGTTTTCAGGCTCCGAAACCCCATAACACTAGGTACTGTATTAAAGATTTTTGTGCTTGAAAAATGCTTAGAAAAAACTAGTAAATGATGGTATTTGAAGAAACAACCTAACGTATACTGCAACCAACAGAATTCCGATTGTTATGATCACCATAATGATATCAGCCTTTTTGATCATTAATGCATAAAGGTTTGTTCTCTTATCAGTTGCACCCCACGCGCGAGATTCCATAGCTTCAGCCAACTCTAAGCTTCTGCGAATTGCACTCACAATCAAAGGAATTAGAATAGGGATGTAATTTCGAATCCTCTTCAAGAAATTACCTTTTTCTAACTCCAGTCCTCTCGATTTCTGAGCATCAACAATTTTCTGTGCTTCTTCTGCTAATACCGGCACAAATCGAACGGCTGTTGTGAAGGCAAAACAGAATTCATAAGGTATACGTGTCTGCTCCAATGCTAAACCTAAATGATCTGGAGAAGTAGTTAGAAAGAAGACAGAGAAGGATCCAACAAGAACTATGAAGCGTACAGTCATGGCTGTTGCGTGTTCTAAGTCAAAAGCCGTAACTCTATAACCAGCAACAATAAATGAGAAAATGAAATTCGTTAAAAAGATTACTGCAGCTAAAAATATTGCTCCACGCATAGAACGGGCCCACTCACGTTCTACTCCCGCAAGTACAATAAATGGGATCTGCATTAAGAAGAGTATGACTAAGGGTATTAACTCAAAGTATAATATAGCAGCAATGAATACTGCGCAGACATAAATGAACTTGATTCTTGGATCTAGATTGTGGATTGGAGAGGAGACCTTTCTAAATTTAAGCCCATCAAAGACACTCATGGTGAACTTCGCAACACCTGCACGAGTTTTTCCTTTGCATCATAAACGTCGATGACTTCTTTTGATAAACCAAATTTGCTCAGTTTTATGAAGATCTGTGTTATCTGTGGAGGTACAATCGATGCTTCTGAAAGAAGCTCTGGGTTTGTCAATACTTCCTTACCGTCACCATCAGCAATAACAGTTCCGTGAGTCATCAAAATGATCCTTGGATTACATTCAGCTACAAACTCAACATCGTGAGTGACAATGATTATAGTCTTCTTCTGAGCCTTCATTTGGAGTATAAATTGTAATAGTTTCTCTTTTTGTCGATAATCTTGACCAATTGTGGGTTCATCCAAAATTAGGGTTTCTGGATTCCAAGCTAAGACTGAAGCGAGGGCTACTCTTTTTCTCTCTCCTCCACTCAGCATAAAAGGTGAAGTCTTTCTATACTGTCTTAATCCCAGTAGCCCCAATGCCCATGAAACTCTTTTGTCTATTGTGTTTTTTTCGTACCCAAAATTCTTGAGGGCAAAACTTATCTCGTCTTCAACTGTTTCGCTGAAAAGTTGATGATCTGGATTCTGAAACACAAAACCAACTTTTCTCGCTAAAGTTGCTACGCTCACGTCTTTTGTGTGTTTGCCATTGACAGTCACATGACCGTTTGTAGGTTTCAGTAATCCATTAAAATGCTTAACGAGGGTTGTTTTTCCAGCTCCATTCTCTCCCATTATTACAACAAATTCGCCGTCCTCAATTGTTAAGGAAATTCCCTTAAGCGCCTCGACACCATTTGGATAAGTAAAACACAAGTCATTGACAGTAATCATTGATCTCCTAACACCTCGATCATAATTTTGGCCATTTCATCTGAGCTTAAAGGTACATATTTTTCCGGAATAATGTCGTCATTTCGAAGTATTTGGTACAGGTGCGTTGGTTTCGGTATCCCTACTCCAATCAAACGAGCGTCATCAGAGCTCAAGATATCCCTTGGTTTTCCATCTAGAACTACTTTTCCATTATTCAAAACTATAATGTGATCCGAATATTTAGAAGTAAGATCAAGCCTGTGCTCTACAAGCACTACAGTTACTCCAAAATCTTTATTCAGACTGTAGACGATTTCAAAAATTTTTTTTGCTCCCAAGGGATCAAGAAAAGAGGTTGGTTCATCAAGAACTATGACCTCTGGTTGCATAGCTATGATAGCTGCAATGGCAACACGTTGTTGTTGTCCACCTGAAAGCTCGTGAGGGGGTCTTTCCCTCAGATTAGATATACCTGTTAATTGAAGAGCCTTGTCTACCCTCTTACGCATTTCACTTCTTGGTATTCCCAAGTTTTCGAGACCAAAAGCAACATCTTTTTCTACAGACAATGCAAAAAGCTGGTTTTCTGGATTCTGAAATACTAGCCCAACATGTTTTGCTAGTTCATGGACGGATTGTTCAAGGACATCTAGCCCTGATACAATCACCTTGCCTTGTTGTTTTCCTTGATAGAAGTGAGGTATTAAGCCATTGAAGCAGCGACAAAGAGTAGTTTTTCCGCATCCACTTGGACCAGTTATTAGGACAAATTCTCCTTGTTTGATTTTTATGGTTACATCTATGAGAGATGGTTTAACTCCGTTTGGATATGTGTATGTTAGATTTTGGGTTTCGATTAACGGCATTGATGAGGCATCCGTCTACTTGTAACCGCCCATCAATGTCCACTTAAGAGTAGTTACTCATTTTTTAGTTAGGTTCTTCCTTAAAATTGATAAACATTTTTGAAGCCCTCTCTCTATTTCTCCTATTCCGTTTACACCACCAGCAGTTGAATGTCCTCCTCCCATGCCCTGAAAAACTTCTCCAACAGGCCTAGCTATATTTTTGCCGATGTGAACGCCTGTCTCTTTATAAAATTCTGGTGTAGAGCGTAAACTAATTCTTAGTCTTCCATCTTTGTCTCCACCCACTACTGCAAAGTGAGCTCCTAATTTAATTAGAGCTCTTGCTGCTGAAGCTTGATATGCACTAACTTGTGATGTAGCGATGATCCACTTGCCAATACTGGAAATTTTGCTTCTTTCACTTGCTTTCAATCTGGCTATCCGCTCTGGATTATCCATAGGTCGTGATAGCAGAGGTAGAGTATTCTCGGGGTCCACACCAAAAAGGGTTAGCTCTGACACAACTCTCAAAGCTGATGAGTTGGCTATTATAAAATGGCGTGTGTCATACGCTATACCAAGAAACAAAGCTTGTGCCTCATTTTTATTAGGTGTAATCTTTGCTTCTTTATAGAAGCGATAAATAATCTCGCATGTAGATGAAGCCTTATCATCTACTATGTATAGCCTTGCTTGTTTTTCTGTTTCTGGGTGAGGAGCGTGATGATCAATGAAAATGAGTGGTGATTTGGAGGTTTTGACCATTTCTTCCAAGTTGTTGAGTTGTTTAGTTGTGTTTGTGTCCAATAAAATTATTACTTGAGAGTTTTCAATGTTTGTGGGCGTCTCTAGTTTTATAGAAAAATGTTTTAATATGTTTCTCGAGAGTCGACTGACGCTGTCTGCTGATCCTATGCTTATCTCAATATTCGGATTTAAACTTGTTAAAAGGCTTTTCAATGCATATGCAGAACATAGAGCGTCTGGATCTGCGTTGTGATGACAAAGTAAAGCGACAACATTAGGTTTAGTATTATGAAGGATTTCAGTTACCTGTTTTAACGACATCTCAGTTCTCTCATGTACTTCTCAGCTGATTTGAAGCCTTCCTTAATAGATTCTTCAGAAAGTTTCTTAATGTCGTAGTCATGCATCGACGTTGACAGAGCGATGTTTACTTCAATGGTGAGTGTTATGTGTTTGGATCCTTTTGTTTCAACACTTATTATGAGGTTTTTTATTTTCTTCGGGGAGATCTTTGATAAAACATGTTTCCTTACCGTTTTTTCTGAGATTAAACAAATTTCTTCAATTTGCTGGTTACTTAACTTTTGTTTAATCTGTTCTTCCACAACTTGCACCAAAATTAACTTGTGGCTTAAGTAGTGGAAACAGGGCCTAGATCCTTTTGAAGCTTACTCTGCAATTCTTTTAGTTGTCCGCGTAATCTTTCTTCTTGTTTTCCTAAAACTGTAATTCGTGTATTGAGTAATTCCTTTCTGTTCTTGAGATCATCAGTAACATTTCCTTTCTTTGCTTCTACAAGTAAAGAGCCTATAGACTTGTAAATGATAGTGCTCTCCTCTAACTTTTGCAGTTCAGTCAAAGCTTGTTCAATCTCAGTTAACTCGAGTTCCACTTGATTTTTTTGTGTCAAAACTGTTTGAAGGGTTTGTTGAAGCTGTTGAAATCTGAGTAAGCGTTCTTGAACATAAGGTGGTAACTTGGAAATCTCTTCGCTCACCATGGATTCCCCTGACTAAGCAGCATTACATAAACCTGTTAATTAAACATTTGTGTAAGCGTGCTCACTTAATTTTTATCTGAGAAGCAACCGTCGCGCGCGCGCGATGTTTTCCTTAATTCGCGAGTATTACTGGATAGTTTCCAATAAATATTGGTTGATATATTGCTTGATTTACGAAAAGTTATCAAGGGTTTTTAATGCACCAGATATGGATTTTATCCATCTTAAATATGCGTTCATTGTGGCTCGTAGTGCTACGGTGTCTGAAGCATTGAAAATGAGAATTAGTGATTTTTTCTCTCTTCTCAGAATTGTTTGAGAGCGTTCTGTTGGAGGTGTGTTTGCTTCTGGTTCCAAAGCCTCGAAGATTGTTTCCAAGTACTTAACTGAAGGAATCCTAAAACATACAGTTGCCTTGGCCTTCATTGGTTAATTCCTTGATCTGAGGATATGTCTTCGTACGGTTAACCTGTTCTTCTTATATGTACTAGATTTTTATTGTTGTTTCTTGAGAAATGCTTCCTTTGGCTGCTCGTTTTGCTGCTGTCCCAAGCTTTGTAATGGTGGTGTATGCTCCTCCAGTAAATGTGAATCCACATTTTCTGCATTTCCAGACTCCAACGCTCACTCTACTGACTCTTGGAAGCATGCATTTGGGGCATTTGTGAGGTTTCTTCATTTCAGTGACTGCTTTTATGTAACGTTTTCTGACTGTAGCTCCATAACGAGGACCTAATCCACGAGCTGGTCCAACTTTTTTTGTCTTCTTTCCCATTGCTAGTTCACCATTTTAGATTTTTACGGATTTCGTTAGCTTTTTTAATTGCTGTTTTGGCTGCTTCTAATATTTCCTTTTGTTTGAATGATCCGTTGCCCCCCTTTTGTATTGCGCATATGTTATCGTCGTCATCTATTGAGAAAGTCACTCTAGCAGTCATTGTTTGTTCTTCTTTGATATGGGGATCTACGATTAGTTTATCGTTTATTTTGACTTGGGTAACTGTGATTGGATGTTTTCTTACTGGTAACTGAGTATAGCCAGGCTTTACTCTTACTTCATCATTTTCTATTTCATATTTGAACATCTTAGTGTTGTGTAATGCTGAGATGGCTGCGAGTGCTGATGCATCAATGAGGTTTCCATCGTGGTTAATTATGTAAACGTCTATGAAGATGACGAATACTTTCTTGCCCGGTTCTATACATAGTTTTTCTACTTCAACCGTCTTTGATTCTCTTATTCCTCTATCAACAACTCTAGCTAGTTCTACCGCATCTTCGCCTGGTGGTCCGGGTTCAAATGATGGGGAAGCTATAGGCACAAGCTCGGCGTTTACGGTTAGTACACCTTCATTGGGAGTATCTGGGAATGGTTTACCTATCTCTAACTTGACTCCAACTATGACTTCTGTTTTGCCAAGTAGCACTCTTGCTGAGCCTTCAGCACGTTCAATTAATCCTTGTTCTACTTTGGTACTTCGATACTCATCCAGGCTTCTACCATCTAGCCTTTTTCCTTTTTCAATGAGTTTTATAATCTGTTTCTGTCTTAGACTAACTACCAATGAAGGCTTCACTCTTCTTCCTCCTCTACAAGATTTATGTACTTTGTCTTTAACGCTTCCTTTTGAAGTTTATAGATCTCCTTACATCCGTTGATGGCCATATCAACCGCTTTTTCAAACTCTTTGAAGGAGAGGGTTCCATCCATCTGTAGCAATGTTACCGAATCCAAGTTTGGCATATATGCAATAGGCACATCAGCTTCTCCTTTTTTGTCTTCAGCATCCATCAAATCTAATATTATTTTTCCATCAGCTTTTCCAGCTGCACAAGAAGCTACGAGATCTCTCATTGGGATGCCTGCATCTGCCAAAGCTACAGAAGCTGCCGTTATACTTGCACATCTTGTTCCTCCGTCTGCTTGTAAAACTTCGATGAAAATGTCAATAGAAGTGCGCGGGTAGTATTCGACAAAAATTGCTGGTTCAAGTGCTTGTCTGATTATTTTAGAGATCTCTATCTCCCTTCTAGATGGGGCCGGTGATTTGCGTTCATCAACAGAGAATGGAGCCATATGGTAACGGCACTTTAAAACTGATCGATCTGGACGGGCCATATGTTTTGGATGTGCTTCTCTTGGACCATATATTGCAGCTATGATTTTGTTTTTTCCTTGATGGATGTATGCTGATCCCTCAGCGTTTGGTATAACATCTACTTCAATTTTTGTTGACCTCAATTCCTGAGGTTTTCTACTATCCAACCTTAAACCTTTTTCATTAATTAATTTCTCAATTTTCTGACTCAACCTCATTTTCCTCCTTTAAATTTGTTTTTTCTTTTTTAAACATCTGAGCGATACGATCTGTTAAACCAGATGTGTGAGATTCTTCCTCAATCTTGCGAATAGCCACCATTGCCATTTGTTCATCTTCAACACTTTTTCCTGTTATCAATATTCTTCCATTCGTTCCTAGAGTTATGTGGCAACCTGTCTCTTGTTTTATCATACTGATCATTGAGCCTTTTCTGCCTATTACGCGTGGTATCTTTGTTGGAACTATATCTACTACCTGACCCCGGTTAATTTTACCTAACCCAGGTTCTCTTACCGTCAATCGTGGGTCATGAGATCTATCATAGGAAGCTATCTTGGCAATGATCAAGTCTCCAATTTCAAGAACCCTTGGCAGGTCATTTGTTTGCGGTCTGAATCTCCTATTCAGAACATCTGCTGCTTGCAAAACAGCCAAGTAAGGTGAGCGAATGTCAACCATCCACCGGTTAAAACTGACTTCCACGATAATTCCAATGACCATGTCTCCGACTCTTGGAATATAGAAACCTTTCAGGGCGACAACTTTTATCTTCTTATCGCTATATTCCACAAGACCGAGTCTGGAAGCATAAATCCGACTACCTTCTTTGTAGGTGTTCTCGCCTGCAATGTACTCTCCTTCGGCAAGCAGGTCTCCGGGAGCCACTATTTCCCTTTTTTCATAAAAAGTTGACATGTTTTTATCTCCATTTGTTATTATGAGTTTTAAGAGAGAGTTTTTGCTTCTGCCTTACCCTTTGTTAATTCTCCAATCTTCTCCAAGAATGGACCATATAGTCCCGCGGGCATCTCTAACACGCCATACCAAGAACCATCTCCACGCCATTCCTCGCGTTTTAAATTTCCAAATCCCTTTATTGTTCCATATGCTTTTGCAGCATATTCGGGTGGTACGCGTACACCAACAGACAGTCTTTCTATTTTCAGTGGTAGTATGGTTCGAAGTAACTTGATTATCTCTTTAGCCTGTTCTTCAGTGGGTTTGAAAGGATCTACGGAGTAATGGATTTGCTCCATAGATTGTTCAACGCGTAGGGGTGGATGAGGTAGGTTTGTTCTTGGATCAACACACTGACGAGAGATAAATATGATTATCTGTTTTCTTTTTTCTTCAACCATCTTTCTACGCTGTTCAGTTGTTAGTTGAATTCTTCCCTTCTTTACTATTGTTTCAGCGATTTCAAGTAGATTTTTTGTTCCGAATGCTTTTTGCAACTCTTCATCCGAGACTTTTGTGCCTTTGTTAGCATCCAAAAATATGGTTTCTGTAACCAGCACTTCTGTGATAGCTGAAATTTCTCCCTTTCTATACTCTAAGGCTTTTTCAGGCTTAACAAGAATCTCAAAGTGTCCACTGTCCTTTGAAAAGCGGGCAATTGTGTACTTTTCGCCCATCCAATTTCACACGTCCATGCCTAATTCGTTCGTTATCTTTTTGACCTGGTCTTCACTTAATATTTCCCATTTCTTGGTCTCTGAAGGAATTTGGGCAATTTTTACTCTAATCGGTAATTGTCTAGCCTGTAAAGCCTTGACCAGACATTTGATTGCTAGTTTTGTAGCTTCTTCAAGTTTCATCGGGTCACGGTACTCTTCTTTAAGTACTTTTAGAACAGTTTCTCTTCCAGCGCCTTCTGCTCTGGCTTTATAACCTCGATATGTTCCACTGGGATGTGTGCCGAAAACACGACTTCCTGTTTTGTCCACTCCACCAAAGATCATTGAAATTCCAAAGGGTCGAACACCTGCGTGTTGCGTATAAAGCTGCATAATGTCACATATTCTCTTCGTAATCACTTCCACATCTATGGGTTCATCATATGTTAATCGATTACTTTGGGCGTACACCCGTGCTTGATCAATCAATACTCTTGCGTCTGAACTTAAGCCTACAATGGCAGCTCCTATATGATCATCTAGTTTGAATATCTTCCAAGATGATTCTGCTTCTTCTAGGGGATCAACAGTTTCTTCCGCCCCTAAGACAACTCCTTCATTACATTGTATCGCTAAAATGGTGGCGCCACGGTTAACTAATTCCATTGCATACTCAACTTGAAAGAGCCTGCCATCTGGTGAAAAAACGGTTATGGCACGATCGTAAGCACCAGGCGCTGCAAATACAGACATTTAGCATTTACCTCTCCAAACTCACTTGCAGACTGATATCACAACTGAACTAAAAACCTTTCCCATATTTCCAAAACTTGTGTTTAACTTGATTCAAACAAAATCTGTTTCATTTAACCATGAGATATATACGTCTAGAATACCCGTTTGATGAAAGTCGTGTACACTCAAACTGGTAATATATAAACTAGTCAAGTCTTCTCTCCTATAATGAAAGGCGGATATGCAATGGGCTACTTGGAAGTTTGGAAGGTTCTTGAGGATATAATCGTAGATTTTCGTAAGAAAGAAATAACAATTCCAAAAAACATAATGGCTGATCTTAGGCATGTAAAAACTTTAATCAATGTCTTACAGGCCGATCCAGATTGCTTAGATACAAGAAAGAAAGTTGAGGATAGACTTCATGAGGTCGAGTCATACCTTGTCTCTGAAGCACAAATTAAATTTGGATCCAAATACGTGGAAGCATTATTAGTGAAGTTGGATATCGCGATCAAGAAAACAGGAGATAAGGATGAACAAGAAACGAGGTTTGTTTCTGGCCTCCCAAGAAAACACAGGTGGATTCGAGTCAGAATCTCAGCTGAATTACCCATCAAACACCTAAAATCCATAATAGAAAATTTAGGTCTTTCCTATAGGGAAACCGATGGAGAATCATTATTGGTTTATGGTGCAGATCAACAAATAAAGGAACTGATAACAAAAATGAAAGAAGACTACAAAAAGGCACAAAAAAAACAATGAAAGCTGTTTATTACCAATGAGCTATGTGCTGGTGTGTAGATTTATGAATCTTTTTTTTATATTATGTTCCTAGTGGAATAAACTTGAGAGACAAGATAGTTATTGGTTTAACAGGAATGCCTGGATCAGGCAAATCTGTAGTTACCCGCATAGCAACAGAAAGAGGATATGGTCTCGTTGTTATGGGTGACGTGATAAGGGAAGAGGTAAAACGACAAGAATTGCAGCCAACCTCCAAAAACCTTGGTAGAATTATGCTTGAACTAAGACAAAAAGAGGGTCCTGCTATTATATCAAAAAAATGTATACCTAAGATAAAGCACTTGCCATTTGATAAAGTAGTAATAGATGGAATTAGAAGTCTTCACGAAGTGAAAGAATTCTCCAAGGCATTTCCAAAATTCACCCTAATAGCGATTCATTCTTCACCAGAAACAAGATTCAAACGTATCAATCGTCGTCTAAGAAGTGATGCTCCGAAAAACTGGAAAATCTTCTGTAACAGGGATGAAAGAGAGTTGAAAGTAGGGTTAGGTAACGCCATAGCTATGGCTAGGTATATGATCGTAAACGAGGATAGATTAGAAACCGTGAAGAAAAAAATAAGGGAAACATTGGAAAGGATTGATGGGAGATGGATGAGGTAGAGGTTCAGATTGAGACTGAGATCAATCCCACAGAATCAGAAGACAAGGTAATGATGGCTGTGGAAAACATCTTTGGTAACATCCCAACACAAATTAGGTTTTTCCAGAGGAGAAAGATCCTTACTGGAAAGACCAAAGACTTGAAAATTATTGACAATATCTCTAATCTATTACGTAGAGAACAAATCCGACGTGCAGCTAAAGTTGCCCTCCGTAAAGGATTAGAAATAGATGAAATTAATTTCTGTTTAAATAAGCAAGTTGCCTATGCAGGTCACATTTCATTCTGTAACGAAGTGTCAGAATCACCTTTAGGTCCAATAAAGGTCAAGATAAGATGTAATAATCCACGAAGAATTATTAACATGATGGTTTCAAAGGGGTCATGAAATGAAAACATTGGATTTAAGCGTTGTTTACAAGAAAATTGATGTTGATGCCGGAAAATATGTTGAGGATCTTGTCAAACTGGTCAAGCAACCGAGCGTTTCGGCAAAAGGGGAAGGAATAGAGAAATGTGCTATCCTCACAGAGGAAATGATGAAGGAGATTGGTATTTCAGCAAGAATTCTCAAAACAGAAAAATGTAATCCAGTGGTTTATGGAGAGATTTTCTCAGACAAGTCATCAAGAACTCTCCTTTTCTACAATCATTATGATGTTCAACCGCCTGAACCCTTAGAAAAATGGATGTGTGACCCGTTCGGTGGTAAAATAATTAATGGAAAGATATATGGTCGAGGAGCGTCTGATAACAAAGGCAACTTGGTTTCCAGATTAAAAGCTGTTGAAGCGATCTTAAGCACTATGGGAAGTGTGCCTGTTAACATTAAGTTCTTTGTTGATGGGGAAGAAGAGATTGGTAGCCCAAATCTTGAACCGTTGATTAGGCAAAATAAAGACCTTTTTTCTGCAGATGCGGTCATATGGGAATCCGGTGGTACAGACAGGCAGAATCGACCTAATATTTACCTTGGATTGAAGGGTGTTCTTTCTTTAGAATTACGAGTTAGTTGTGCGTCGAGAGACGTTCATTCAGCCAACGCACCCTTGGTTCCAAATGCGGCTTGGCACTTGCTTTGGGCACTAAACCAATTAAAGGATCAGCAGGAAAACATACTCGTAAAATACTTCAATGAAAACGTTCAACCAGCAACTTCTGAAGAGATACAATGTTTAAAGGCAATTCCATTTGAAGAAGAAGAATTTAAACGTGAACTCGGTCTGCATAGATTGCTGCTAAATAAATCTGGAATGGAGGCCTTGAAATCTCTGCTTTTTGACCCAACATGCACAATTAATGGCATAAGAACAGGCTACACAGCAGAAGGATCTAAAACCGTTTTACCCCATGAGGCTTTTGCAAAACTTGATTTCCGTCTTGTTCCTAATCAGAAACCAGATGAGATCCTTAAGAAAATTTGCAGCCATTTAGGAGAACATGGTTTTCAGAACATAAAGGTCATAAGACTTGGATCAACAGAGCCAACAAGAACGCCAGTAAACGATCCATTTGTGAAATTAGTTAGCATGACTGCTGAACAAGTCTACGGTAAGGGGGCTGTGATCTATCCCACAAGTGCTGGTTCAGGTCCTATGCACCTGTTTCACAACTTTTTGGAATGTCCAGTCGTTTCAGTGGGTTGTAGTCATCCAGAGGCCAACGCACATGCACCAAATGAAAACCTGAGGATATCTAGTTTCATTAAAGGAATAAAGTTCATGGCAACCATAATCAACAATTTTTCCATTGTATAAACAATTTTTTGAGTAATTGGCTGGTTGCTAATTATGGTGTACTTGGTTATCGTTAACTGTTGTATTATATGTGGATTGAGTGTTTAAGAAATAGGTTATTTTTTGATTATACTGATAGATTTAATTTGAATGTGGATTTGTATTCCGAATTCATACGACTTAAATATTCATAAACCAGACATTGCCCTGCCGGTACCGACATGCCCTCACCACTACAACCAGAGTTTTTTACATTGCTGGGCATAAACCTTTTTCTAGCCTTAAGTCTAGCAGCATGTCTTTTGGATAAGCATTTTCCAACAGCACTGCCCTACTTATATCAAGTGGCAGCATTAGCTGGCTTCGGAAATTTGCTAGTTAGCAGAGGATTCCTAGATTCTTTTGGAGGTTACATGCGTTTCTGGTATAGCCTAATGTATTTGGTAGTCGCCTTGGCGAACATTATCAGTGTCAACGCATATCTAGGAATAGTCAAGAAGCTGCTGAATTATGCGAAAGTATACATGGTTACAGTGACCTTTCCAACTCTACTCTTCACATTCTTCTTCCTCTCAAATTATGCTGGAATTGCGCTTCACCCACTGATCATATTACCAACATTTTCTTGGCAGGCAACATTCATAGGCATCGTTGCTTTTGACACACTTGTCGTAGGTCTTGGGGCATACGTTTTCTTCAAACCAAAACCATGGTACCTAATTCTAGGCGCAGGCGCAATAATAGCAGGAGCAAGCATATACGCACTCTTTCGACCATCTTGGGGAGCAGCAGTCTTTGTAACTTCAGCCATTGGTCTAACGATAGCCTGCGTCATAATCCTTGGAATAAGCATCTACATACTCGCAAAAATATGGCTAGATGCACTAAAGGAGAGAAAAATTCGCGGGAGGTGAGATAATACAATGAATAAGAACTATAAAAAACCATTAAAATTTTTGATTCTTCTGTTGACCTCATTACTAATCAGCTTTGTCAGCGCACAATCATATAGCGAGCTATTCATGCATGGTACTCCTATAACTATAGGTACTGCTGCTGTGAAGTTCGTAGCTGGAGGAAACACTACAACAATGGGAGGTAGCGACGCAATAAACACGGCTGGGACAGAAGTAACATTTGACGCTATACCTGACATTGAACCAGGCGAAACTCGAACCTATATTCAAGCTGTTAACATATCTAGTACAGCTGGCTCAACAAAAACACTAAACATGAGTTTTTCATCGATGACTGGAAACTTCTCCACGAACTTCAATTATATCAATGTTACAATGTTCAATGGAACTGGCACTGCTATGGGTAACAGTCTTGAAATTGTCTCAAGCGGAACAAATGTGACTTCTAGTGGGAACATTCAAATAACCAATGGGGAAACATGGTACGTGCGGTGGATTATCAAAGCTAAGACCACAGCTACAGACAACGAATCAATAAACATAACATTCAAAGTAAAAGTTGAGTAGAACCATCCCTCCCCTCCTTTTTTACTTCAAATTTTTACCAACATAAAAGCTAGATAGTTTTAACTAGGCAATGTTTTATGTTTTCATCAGGTAATACTACATACTCTGGTGAACAAAGTATGAGCAAGTCATCTTTGGTTTCCGGCTTCTATAAATTAAGCCTTGAAGAAAGGCTGCACTTCATTAGAGAATTTGCTGATCTTTCAGAGGAAGAATGTTTTTCTTTGAAAAATTCTGGCTCCTTGTCTTTAGATATAGCTGATCGTATGATAGAAAACGTTGTTGGGGTCATGCCTATACCCCTAGGTGTAGCTACAAATTTTCTCATAAACGACAAGGATTATCTAATACCTATGGCGATCGAAGAGCCTTCTGTCGTTGCAGCAGCAAGTTATGCTGCAAAGATGGTGCGTGATGGAGGAGGTTTCCATACAGACAGCACACCACCCATAATGATTGGGCAGATACAATCAGTGGGCGTGAATTCTCCATATGCTGCTAGATTACGCATAATACAAGCAAAAAAGAAGATTTTGACGAAAGCGAACGACCAAGATCCCATGCTTGTCAATGTAGGGGGCGGTGCTAAAAACCTTGATGCGAAAATAATCCAAACAAAAAAAGGACCTATGCTTATCACTGAACTCTATGTAGATTGTAGAGATGCTATGGGCGCCAACGCTGTGAACACGATGGCAGAAGCTGTAGCTCCAATGATAGAACAAATAACTGGCGGGCGAGTCTACTTGAGAATAATTACCAATTTAGCCACCCAGCGTCTGGTAAGAGCCTGGTGCACAATACCAAAGGAATCTATTGGAGGAGAAGAGGTCGTAGATGGAATAATTAATGCTTGCGCTTTCGCTGCTGCAGATCCTTATCGAGCAGCAACTCACAATAAGGGAATACTAAATGGTATAATAGCAGTAATACTGGCAACATGCAATGATCATAGAGCGATAGAAGCTGGGGCTCATGTTTACGCAGTTAAGGATGGTCACTACTCGGTACTCTCCATGTGGGAAAAAAATGATGCTGGTGACCTAGTAGGTTCTATTGAGTTACCGATGGCTGTTGGCCTTATTGGAGGAGCTGTAAGAACTCATCCTATAGCAAAAATAGCGATAAAAATCCTTGGAGTACAAACAGCTAACGAATTTGGCGAAGTTCTCGCAGCTGTTGGTCTAGCCCAGAATTTAGGCGCATTACGGGCACTGGCCCATGAAGGAATACAACGTGGTCACATGTCTCTCCATGCACGAAATATTGCTATAGCTGCTGGCGCCACTGAAGAAATGATAGATCTCGTAGCTGATAAAATGGTCGAGGAGAAAAAGATACGAATGGATAGAGCAAGAGAATTAATCCAACAGTATAAACAGCGCGGAAAAATCTGAAAAAACAAGATACTAGATTGAAGGTAAGGTTAATGAAAATAATTCTTGGACCAGCCTCCGAACAACTGGGTAGATCCATTGCAGAGAATCTTGGCGTGAAATCAGTGCCTGTAGTTTTCAAACGACATCCAGATGGAGAGTCATACATCAGGTTAGAAGGAAACGTGCAAGACGATGATGTGGTAATTGTGCAGACCACAAGTCCTCCACAGGATGCAAGAATCATACAGTTATCTCTCATGGCAGACGCAGCGAAAAGATGTGGAGCAAAGAAAATCACTACAGTGGTTCCATATCTGGCCTATGCTCGTCAAGATAAAATTTTCCTTGAAGGTGAATCTGTAAGCATCGAGGTGATAGCTCGAATTTTGGACGTGGCTGGTGTGGATGTTCTGAAAACGGTGAATGTTCACGAGGAGAAGGTCCTGAAAAGATTTCCCTTCAAAGCAGAAACAATTTCTGCCATTCCTTTGTTAGCTGAACACTTTGTTAACAATGGCTATGAAGAAGCCTGGGCCATTGCACCGGATAAAGGTGCCCTAAGACTCGCTGAGGAAGCAAAAACAGTACTTGGTGGGGATTATGACTATCTTAAGAAAATTAGAGATCCCCAAACAGGACAAATAACGATGAAAAGGAAACAGCTTGATGTAAAAGGAGAAATAGTCATAGTTTTCGATGACATAATAAGTACAGGAGGAACAATCGTCAAAGCAGCGGAAATCTTGAGAAAGCTTGGTGCAGATGAAATTTTCGCTGCATGTGTACATCCCCTTCTAATTGGAGATGCTGAAAGCCGGATTCTGGAAGCAGGAGTGAAAAAGATAATTGGCACGAATAGTATATCAAGCCATGTGAGTGAGGTTTCTCTAACCCCCCTTATAAGCCAAAGACTGAGACAATGACTGTAAAGGAGTACAAACGTGGCAAGACTATTCTTTCTTCTCTCCGGTGAACACTCAACTCTTCCAATCTCGGAATTGACTTCAATTCTGGAGTCTGAAGGCTGCAATTTTACAGTTTTGGAAAGACTTGACCAGATCCTAAGGCTTGAATCAGATTTAAAATGTGTAGAAACCATAACGAGAAGAGCAGCCCTGACAAGGCTTTGTGGACTTGAGCTTCTAACATGCGAAGCTGATCCACTAGAAATTATGAACCAGTTATGCACTAAAAATCTGGATAAGGTTTTGAGATCAGGAGACAGTTTTGCTGTCAGATTAAAACGGGTAAAGGATCATTCTCCAACGATAACACGGATAGAGCTTGAAAGAAAAATAGGTCAATTGCTACTAGAGAATAACAAACACACTCAGGTTAATTTAAGGAAACCAGATAAAACCTTCATTGGGGTGTTAACAGGAAAAAAGTTTGTCTTTGGTTTGAAACTTGCTGAAATAATTCCCAAACCATTCTTGGAAAGGAGGCCCATCAAAAAACCCTATTTCCACCCCTCAGCTATGCAATCAAAGCTAGCAAGATGTATGGTGAACCTCGCTAAACCTAAATCTGGAGAGTTGGTTTTTGATCCCTTCTGTGGCACTGGCAGTATCCTTATAGAAGCAGCACTCATAGGCTGCAGAGTTTTAGGTTCCGACATTAAAAGACAGATGGTTAAAGGAACAGCTCAGAACATGCTTCATTTCCAAATTGATCCAGAAGGCTTGCTCCTTGCAGATTCGAGGAATCTTCCAATACGGAAGGTTGACTTTGTTGTTTTTGATCCACCTTATGGAAGATCAGCGACCACAATGAAACGAACCACAACCCAAGTGGTGAAGCAAGTCTTAATTTCCGCTAACTCCATCATTAAAAAAGGAGGTAGGATCTGCATGGCAGCTCCTAAGACGCTTGAGATCAAACGCATTGGCAAAGAATTGGGATACAGGCATTTGAATTCCCACTTTGTATATGTTCATAGAAGCCTAACCAGAGAGGTCGCTGTATTTGAGAAGGTGTAACAACTGAGTCTATCAGTGACTTTTCTAGGAACAGCTGGAAGCGTTCCGACACCTGAGAGAAATTTGCCAGGTATACTGATACAACTCGAAAACGATCAAATAATGTTCGATTGTGGTGAAGGCATTCAGAAACAGATGATAAAGGCAAAGGTGGGATTTCATAAGAGGATGAAGATTTTCATTTCTCACATGCATGGTGATCATGTTTTGGGACTGCCCGGTCTATTACAGACTATGTCTCTACTTTCCAGGGAGAAGAAGCTAGAGGTATATGGGCCATCAGGAATAAACCGGTTTGTTGAAGCCATAAATAATACAGTTCAATTTCACCTGACATTTCCAGTCATCGTTCACATAATAGAGGACACAGGCATAGTTTGCAAGCAAGAAAAATATGATGTAAAGGCGATTTGGGGAAAACATACAATACCCAACCTTGTTTATGCCTTGATAGAGAAACCCCATCCTGGTAGATTTTATCCTGAAAAAGCTGCAGAATTGGGAATTCCTGAAGGTCCTCTAAGATCTGAACTAAAACATGGCCATCAAATCACTCTACCAAATGGGCGAGTCATAAAACCAAGACAAGTTGTTGGACCAACTCAATCAGGAAGAAAGATCGTGTATACAGGTGATACAAAGCCATTCCAAGATTTTGTGGCTTTTGCAAAGAAGGCGGATTTAATCATTCATGATGCCACTTTCTCTGACGAGTTAACTGAAAAAGCTCAGAAAGATGGCCATTCCACTCCTAGTCAAGCAGCTGAAAGTGCAAAAACAGCAGGGGCAAGAAGGCTCATACTAACTCACATTAGTGCAAGATATAAAAATCCATGTAAACTAGTGGATGAAGCGAAAAAAATCTTTAGAAACACAGATATTGCAAAAGATTTCATGAAAATCAATATCCCTCTTCATGGTCAAGAATGATAAAAATTATTTCTTAATCTATCCAGACTTTCTCTTACATGACTTATGGACTCAACGATTACAATTTTTTCATACGATATTCTGTCCAATAACTGTAGAACTTCTTGCCAGTAGACTGTTCCAAACCCTATTCCAAGGTGCTGGTCTCTTTTACCATCATTATCATGTACATGGATATGTGCTATCCTGTCTGCAAAAGTCATGAGAAATTCTTCTATATGATTATTTATGTTAGCGTGTCCAACATCCATAGTTAAATCGATATCCTGTTCTATATCCTGAATGAACCTTTCAAAGTCTTTTACGGTTTTCATGACAAAAGGAATTTGTTCTGGCATATTCTCAACAGCTACTTTAATGCCATGTTCATCAGCAAATCTGCTTAAAAACGATATAGACCTTAGGTTTCTATCCCAACCAACCTTTGGGTGAAACATGCTTAATCCAGTCTCCAAGCCTGGATGGAAGACCCATACTTTGCAACCCAAGAGACTAGCGCTTACAATTGATTCTTTAAGCCTTGTAAGCATTGCATCAAGGAAAACGTTTGTTGGAGAAGCAATATTTACATCTACAAAAGGCGCGTGCACCATATATTCAAGCTCGTAAGAACAAGCCAATTCATTCAAAACTTTAATTCTGCTTTTATCTAATGTGTGTAATCCTTCATCAACAATCTCCAAGTAGTTCACATTAAATTTAACAATGTTTTCCATCATATTTTCAAAGTTGTCATTAAGGCAAAAGAGAGTCGATAAACCCACCTTGAACAGCATCAGAATCTAATCCTTCAAATATACTTCACACATGATCCATAAAATTTGTTTGCACTCATTTTCAGTCTAACGAATTGTTGGTGGGATTCTGAATTTACCCGTGGTTTCATGTTGATTTCTCCTGTTACCTAAAGCGATTTCAATAAATTCCTTCAATGTTCCTTTTTTGAAATTTTCTCCTGGCACTCCATAAGCAAGACCATAACAATTTGAATCAGCATACACGTATAATCTGTCTCTTCCATATTGGTAGAACGCCTGGTTTGCGTATCCATACCTAGGGTCTTTCAAAATTTTAAAAGGCCACAATTTGCATGCTTTGGGTTTTGAATGTTGAATTGAACAGAAATTTGTATTTAAGAATCTATACAGGAAAGTGCATGAACCATCAACTTCCTTCTTTAAGAAAAGTCTGTTCAAAGTGGAAAAAGTTCTTTCAATTCCAAAATTCTTAACAATGTTCAGCCATTCTGGGAAACTAACAACAACATTATAAGCTTTGCAACATCTACCGCAAGCTTGGCATCTCCAATCTGAAATGAATTGCCACGGAATAAACTGCATTTCCCTACCAGCTGTCTACCTAACGACTCAATACACTGGTCTCTTATAAGAAACATCAGTAGCATTCGAGAAAAAGTCATGGATCAAAATGGTAAACGCTAGAGTGGTAACGGTTTCGTCGATTAAATTTGCTTGTAGAGGTACAGAGTATGTGATGGGTAACCTAATTTTGGATTTTCGCAAAACTTCTCGGATTTTAATGAAGTCCATCCCACAACTTTGTAGTCATGTGAAACTATACGAGTCCCTTCTTTTAGTTCGGCTTCAAGTTTCGGTCTGATTTTCTCGTTTGCACTTGTTGTTAAATAGAGGAAGATCACGTCAGCGGACGATAAATCAATCTGAAAAAGGTCACTATTAACTATCGTGACCCTATTTTGGAGTTTCTGTTCATATACAGAGGCCAAAGCTTTCTTTGCCAAGTCTTTTCTCAATTCAACACCTACTGCTCTTGCACCAAAGTCTTTGGCTGCCATTATTGCCGCTCGGCCATCTCCAGACCCTAAATCGAAGAATACTTCTCCAGCCTTTAAATCAGCCAAGATGAGCATTTGGCGAACTACTGAAACTGGACTTGGGACATATGGTGCTACGAACAATTTATGATCCTCCAACTGCACATGACCTCAGTTAACACACGCGAGTTCATGTAAGTTCATTTATCAAAAAAACCTTTTGCTTAAGGCTTTGCGTTCGGCTTCTAACACCAATTCATAGAATTCGTCACCGAGTTTATCTTCTTTTTGAAGTATTTTCAAGGCCTCAGTTGGTTGAATCCTTCTTGCACATAATACCACCGCGGCCATCCGACCGTACTCCTCTATTAGGTATGCTGTTTGTAATGCCTTTCTTTGAATTTTCTTCTCCATCTTTGATAATTCTTTATCTTCTTTTTCGATTAATGGAAGAGCCTTATCTTCTGTGACCTTGATTAATCCCAAAGCTTTGGACCCACATCGCGGGCACTCTGGTCTATCTGGAAGATCTTTTACAACCATCATTTCCAGATAATCCCAGCAATCTGTACAAATGAAGGTGCATGTCTCACTGAGCATCCTCGTTTCAGCTGACTTCATAAGTAAGGCTCTCATTCTCTCAGGAGGGATCAAATCAGTCTTCATACTCACCCGTTGGATGCCAACTCCTGCGATAGGCGTCGCGTTCTCAGCCACCTCAATCTTATGAATCTCGATTTCTTCTGTTCCGAGTTTCCTGATGACTTCAATAAGTTTCTCCAATTTCAAGTCTTTTGTGAGTACTTCTTTCAACGCTTCTTCATAGATTGGGGTCTCCTTTAAAGTCTCAACAAGTCTTTGCAAGCTTATACTACTGAAATCAGCCCATTTCTTCAAGGCACCAAAGCGTCTGGCTACGTGTATCATCCTTCTCTTAAATAATCCCGTCTTCACTGTTGCTCTGACTAGCTTGTCTCTTATGATTTCGTTGGACATCTGCTTAACATCATTGATTGTTTTAATAGTTTGCTCAGCATTGATTGCTTCCATTTTTATGAAGATTCGGTAAGGATCATGCTGCACTATAACGCTGTATCCTATCTTTTCGGATAGTAACTGTCCTAATAATTGCGCCAAGGTTCTGTTAGTTAACGAACCAAAATGGGCATGAATTATGACGAATTCTTTCCATTCCTCAAACGTCAATCGTTTATCAGTTGGAACTGGAAATCCAGACTTGACTTGTTCAACGATCTCTGTAATGGCTTTCATGATGTTTATCTCATCAGAAGGGTATTGTTTACTTAGCATAACCGAGATTTCTTCGAGACTACGCCCTTGGTTGACAGCATCTTCAACTAGCCCCCTGATTTTTCCCACTTCCTGTGCAACTTCAAAGGGTACAGGTATTTGTTCTCCTATCCAGCTGGGGATGGCTCCTGTTGGATCTTCAACTGGCTTAACATAGACCTTTTCTCCAGAAACGTGAACTATCTTCCAAGGGCTTCCTCTGATGATAAATTTTATACCTGGCTTACCATGTTCAGCGATAAATGCTTCATCCAGTATTCCTATGGCTGAGTCACTAGACTCGTCAATTACTAGGTACTGTTTTACATCAGGTATCATGGATAGGTTTTCAAAGTAATATTCAAAAAGAGCTTTTTTTCTTCTTGGTTTTATAGCGATTTTATCTTCCAAGGAGACCCAGGTAAGGCGTGGAAGACGTTGATGCATGTAATTAAGAATCTTCTCCACGTCGGCAATGGTTAATTCTTGGTATGGATATGCGTTCTGAAATAATGTAAGTATTTCACCGAATTCCCACGTTCTTTTCCTAAGCAGTAGGCCAGCGATTTGATGTGTTAGCACATCAAAAGGTTTTTGAGGGATCTCAACTGGTTCGAGATCCTCTTTCAACGCTCTTCTAGCTATTGCCAATGCTTCAAGAGTATCATCAGAATCCATTGTGATGATGATTCCCTCAGCCACTCGTCCTATTCTATGACCACTTCGGCCAACTCGTTGTATGATTCTTGTGACTTGCCTAGGACTCATGTATTGAATAACCATGTCAATGCGGCCAATATCTATACCTAATTCAAGACTGCTTGTACAGACAAGTCCTTTCAATTCACCATTCTTAATCCCTCGTTCAGCAGCTATTCTGGAGGGCTTTGCAAGGGAACCATGATGTATAGATACTGGAAACTCTATGTCCCAAACCCGAAATCGACTGGTTAAAACTTCTGATATTGCTCTTGTGTTTGTAAAGAGAAGAACAGATCTTCGCTTGTTAATATAATCGCGGATGATTCGTAGTCTTGCCGCTACTTCGGGATGAGTGTATAATCTCTTAGAAAGTTTGTAATCTCCACCTTCTGGCTTGGGGAATATAACCTTTAACTTCATCTTTCTACCGATTGGTACATTAATAATCTTTACTTTCCTATCCCTACCAACAAGAAATTGGGCAACCTTTTTAGGAGTCCCAATAGTTGCAGACAGACCAATAGTTTGAAACTCCCTACCAACTATCAATCTAAGCCTTTCTAATGCTAGGGATAACTGACTTCCTCGTTTGCTATCAGCCATTTCATGCACTTCATCAACGATTACCCAGCGCACGTGCATCAGGTGTTTTCGTAAAACCCAGCCTGGTAGTATGGCTTGCAGGGTTTCTGGAGTTGTGATCAGCACGGCTGGAGGGCTTATGGCTTGTCTTCTCCTTTCCTTTTGTTCTGTATCGCCATGTCTAACAGCTAGTTTTATGTCTAGACTGTTGCACCACCACCTAAGTCGTTCCATCATGTCCCGGTTTAATGCTCTTAAAGGAGTGATGTAAAGCAACTTAATACCAAGCGTTCTTTCAGGTTCTAAAAGCAGCATGTTTAAGACAGGAAGAAATGCAGCTTCAGTCTTGCCTGTTGCTGTAGGTGAAATAAGTAAAACGTTCTTACCATCCAGAATCTCCGGTATTAACTTCTCTTGTGGCTCTGTAGGTTTTAAGAATCCCTTCTGCTTGATAAGCCTTCGAATGGGCTTAACAAGTAGATCAAAAACATTGTTACTAGAATTCTTCAATACCCGGGAGCCTCATGCAAGACGGAACAAGCAGGAAATCATAGGTAAAAATTTTTTGGAAACTAGACATGTATGAAGTTATGGTTATTTGGTAGTTAATTGGTTATGCTTCATCTTTCTTCAACTGGTTTTCTTTTTCTTCACGATCACTCCAGACCGTCTTCACTCTCGAGAGCATTGGCATGACGAACTCAACAGCAATCAGAATGATTATAAGTATTACGATTATGAACATGCCAGAGGAATTTCGCATAAGCAATGCAACATGGCCTATCCATGGGATTCTCAGAATCACCTTTCCAATTACGTTTTCCTCATCAACTTTTTCAGCATCAGCATGAAGATTTCCATCACCTTTTGTGGTGAACTTTATCCTGTCGCCATCCAATTCCTTCTCTATGGCTCTGTGCACAATTAATCCTCGTCCCCGACGGAATACAATGATGTCGCCATCAGGATATGGTGCAGCATTAATCTCAGTCGGTGGTATTCCTTGAACTATTATCAAGTCTCCCACATGTAATGTTGGCTCAAAAGGATGGGAAGAACCATCACAGTTTGTATGTTGGATCGTGCACATGCTGCCTGAGGCAACGGCCAATGCAGGGTACTGGGTGTTTAAAATAATCTGTGAGCCATACCATAACCCGAAAACCAATCCAACAACTACGATTATCACTATCGCTGTTTGCACATACTCGTTTTTCCAGATCTTTTTCAAGTCTGCCATTGTGAATACTCTGCCTTTTCTAACTATAGGGTTACCTAGTTTTAGCTGTTCTAAAATTTAACGTTTGGTTTCTGTAACTTGAGAAAAACTGATCTACTGTTGATAGCAGAAAAATTATTAATCTAAGAGTTTATAAAGGCATTAAAGTACTTGACTTATGAGTAGTGATTTCCTTGCCTAAGACTGAAGCTTTCATCAGAATTGAGAATGTTGTGGCTTCCGCCACCCTGAATCAGAAAGTTGACTTAAATGCTGTTGTGAAAGGTTATCCGGGAGTAGAATATCGCCCAGAACAGTTTCCTGGACTTGTGTTCAGATTGAAAAGACCCAAAACGGCTACCCTAATTTTTAATTCCGGAAAAATGGTCTGCACTGGAGCAAAATCAGAAAAAGAAGCTCGAAGAGCGGTTAAGAAAGTTATCAAGGAGCTGAAGAAGGGAGGCATCATAATAATCAGCAAGCCAGAGCTAAAGATCCAAAATATTGTAGCTTCTGCAAGTTTACATGGCACAATAGATTTAGAAAAAGCAGCTTATTCCTTGGGAAAAACGATGTATGAACCAGAGCAGTTTCCAGGGTTGATATACAGGATGGCTGTACCAAAGGTTGTTATCCTATTATTTGCCAGTGGAAAACTAGTTTGTACAGGCGCAAAAAGAGAAGAGGACGTCTTTGAGGCAGTGCACAAACTTCATGGTGATCTGGAGGAACAAGAACTAATATTTTATGATTAACCTTCAACAATCTGTTCTAGGTTTTATTTTTCTTGGTTCTTTTAGTTTGTTTTAATATAGTTTCCATTTGTACTTTGTTAATTGCTCCTATCTCTTCCAATTTGTGGGCTAACTCGCTGATATTGAATAACGAATGAAGTTCTATATTTTCATTTTTAAGATTCTCAGTTCCGCCTTCTTCCCGGTCCAAAATCACTAAGGCGTCTGTTGTTACTCCTCCTTCGACCCGAACTGCTTCAGCAGCTCTTATCACGGATAGTCCAGATGTTATTAGATCATCGATGAGCATTACACGATTGCCAGGCGTTAAAACTCCTTCAATTTTCCTCTTTCTTCCATGACGTCTAACATCCTTTCGAATATAAAGAAAAGGCTTCTCGAGATTATATGCTATTACAGAAGCGAAGGGTAATCCTGCAAGTGGTAATCCGGCGATTCTGTCAAAATTTTCTAGGCCTATCTTTTTCCTGATAAAGTCTGTTTGGATTTCACACGTTCTTCGAAAAGCGTCTGGAAAACTTGAGATTAACCTTAAATCTATGTAATAGGGGCTAATTTTTCCACCCGTAAGTTTGAAGGTACCAAACCTCAGAGCGTTTATTCTGTTGAGGATTCTACAGATATCGATCCTTGCAGCTTCTATATCTCTACCCCTTGACAATTTTTCCTTTCCTCTTGCCAACTTGGTATATTTTGCCAACCTCAGGTATCAAGCACTTGACATCTTGCTTTTCCTTTCGAAGCAATTCAGCAAATTCTTCAAGATCCTCGGTTGTTCCAGTATGATAAGGAACCGCCACTTTTGGTTTGGTTAATTTCACAATTTCTACTCCAGTCTTTGGTGATGCACCTGGAGCAATACCTACGGTACAGAAAACCAGGTCAGGTTTTTCCTTTTCTCCTATTTCCGACATTTCGGGGAAGGGTAGACTATCTGCTGTATGATATACCGTGACTCCATTTTCGCTTCTGATTATGTATGTTACCGGAGTAGCTGCTGGTTCGTGGTTACATTTCTCTGCTTTCACTAGGACTTTTCCGATCTTCACCTCGGACCCCGGTTCCACTTCGTGTAAATGATCTGAAGGAATTATGTCTCTCAACCTTTTCGCGGAGGTTGGATCAGCTACAACTTCAAACTCGGTGAGTTTATAGATCTCAGAGAGTAGTGGTTGATCCAGGTGATCATAATGTTCATGTGTAATTAGCACTGCATCAATTTCTTTGAATACTTTTGGTTTGAGATCAACAGGATCCACAACCAACATTTTTGAAGGTGTCTTAATTGTTACTCCTGCATATGGATTGAACCATACAAACAGGATCTCATTCTTCTCAGGAGTCTGTGTTTCGATTGACATATAGAACCCCATTAGAGATTTACTGCATAAAAGGCTTAAAAAATCTTTGAAAAAAGGTTATCAATCACAATTAAGAGATTTACTTAATTCCTTAACTCCTGACGGGTGAAGTTGAATAATGGTGGATGTTTGGCTTCCTTATGGAAAAACAGAAGCATGTGTGAGAATTCCAACTCGAAACTTCTTAGGCTTAATTGAACCGGCGTGGAAGTCTGGTGTCCCAGATGCCAGTGCTGAGATTAAGAGAGCTCTAAAGAACCCAATAGGATCTGAAACCTTGGGAAAGATTGTTGAGCCAAACAATAACATAGCGATCGTAGTTGATGATGCCACCAGACCTGCTCCAAGCAATATTATGGTACCTCCAATACTTGAAGAACTGTTTCAACATGGTGTGAAGAAAGAGAATGTAACGGTGATTTTTGGGTGCGGCACCCATCGTTCAGTTACAGAAGAAGAAACTCAAAAATTGTTGGGTGAAGAAATTATGAGACAAGTTAAGGTTGTTAGCCATAATTGCCGATCAGATGATCTTGTACATGTTGGTAAAACCCGGACAAGGAGAACTGATGTTTATCTGAACCGTATCTTCTCTGAAGCTGATGTCAAGATCTTAACTGGAGACATATGTTTTCATTACTATGCTGGTTTTGGTGGAGGAAGAAAAAGTGTCCTACCCGCAGTTGCTGGGGAAAAAACGATAAGACAGAACCATATTCTGCTTCTACATCCTCAAGCGAGAACAGGCGTTTTAGAGGGAAATCCAGTTCACGAGGATATGGTGGAAGCAGCGAAATTAGTAAACGTGGATTTCCTTTTGAATGTGGCTATTAACGGTCAAGGCGAGATTGTAAAAGCTTTTGCTGGGGATGTTGAGAAAGCCTTCAATATGGGGGTTAAATTTGTTGATGAAATGTACCGCGTTCAGGTGGAACGTAGAGCAGACATAGTTGTGGTTAGTCCTGGTGGTTACCCATCAGATGTAAACCTTTTTCAAGCCTACAAAGGCATTGACAATGCTCTTCAGGTCGTAAAGCGTGGCGGCGTGATAGTTGTTTTGGCAGAATGCCCAGAAGGACACGGTAATCAGGTCTTTCATGATTGGATGGTTGACTGTGCAGATTTAAAGGCAGTCGAGAAACGGATGAAACGCAGGTTTGTATTAGGAGGACACAAGGCTTACTATCTGATAAAAGCATTGAAAAAAGCACATTTAATCTTGGTTTCTTCAATGCCTGATTATTACGCTCAAGCAGTTTTCAAGCTGAAAACAGCGAGAGCCGTAAACGACGCACTTGATGAAGCCTTCAGCATCACCAAGAAAAGTGCAAGAGTCCTCGCAATTCCATATGGAAACTTCACCCTCCCTGAAGTAAGGGAGAACAGGGATTAGCGTCTTGAAAACCTTTAATTGTTCAACTGCAGGTAGTTACACACTCTAACGATTAGCATCAGCTGGACATGGAGGAAGGCTTTGCTTCAAACATTCAAATTGCGAAAATTCAGTGTAGCAGACTTGGAACGCGTAAAAAATATCAATCAAACATGTCTACCCGAAAACTATACGGACTATTTCTTCATCGATCTACATCGCAGATTTCCTGATACTTTCATTGTAGCTGAGGAAGGTGAAGTAATTGGATATATAATGTGCCGCATTGAAAAAGGCTTGTCTAACTTCATTTTTCACGGTCTCATTAAAAAGGGACATATAGTATCTGTGGCTGTTCTGCCTTCGCATAGACGCAAGGGAATAGGAAAAGCGCTGGTTTTGAAAGCCCTAGAAGCAATGCAGTCCTATAAAGCTAAGCAATGTTTCTTGGAAGTGAGGGTAACAAACAAACCAGGGATCAGTCTCTATAAGAATCTTGAATTTCAAGTCAACCGTACAATCCGAGGCTACTATGCTGATGGAGAAGATGCATACGTAATGACTAAGAATCTTGTGCAGACAAAAAAATCAAATTGAAGTAATTACAACGCATCAAATCAATCTTAAATTTGTTGCCTGCATGAATAGAGAAACTACATTGGACGTGTTCCGATCAGAGTTTGCCCTGTTTTATTATTTAGAAACTCTATGGCCTGAAGTACCGATTTAGCAAATCCCACCAAGCCAAGAAGCATGATAATCATGAGAAAGAACCTTAGATCAGCAGCAAGATGAATATTTTCAATTGTGACCTCGAATATTCCACCCTTTAACGAGAAAATCATGTAAAGAATCACGAATAACGCTCTAGATGCATTGAAGAAATAATGGTAAATTGTTCCTGAAGTAAGGTCTCCTATAATCATTAAAATTATGTACACTATAACAAAGGTTTCAATAATGGGCTGAAAACTAGGTAACATCCCTAAGAGTGGAGAGAGAACCATTGATAAGATCAGAAAAATGCCATAAAAGATAAGGGCTTTTACAGAGGCCTTTAGAACTTTCGTTGAAAATTTACGAAGTCTGTGTTTGGAATCTTTCTGTTCTTCAATCATAATGGATCACCATTGGTCCAAAACTAAACAATGGAGTGGTAAAATTCAACTCAAGGTACCCATCTTCAGTGACGCTGTTGATTGGAACAGTGAATCCGATTCTTCCTTGGTAAGGCGAATTCTGAGGTGTGTCTATTATGCTTTGATCTTCTCCAATCATACTTCCTGTGCTATTGAAAATACCGGTTTGCAGATTTCCAACTAAATCAAACAAGGCATGATTTTCAAAGGCTATTGGGAATTCGGTTCTTGCATGTGTCAGGTTGAGAATGGTGTTTTCCATCGCGCCTAGGGTTAGATTGTGGAGTGGCGCACCCCAAGGTAACGAAAGGTTTGTGGAAGCTTGAACTGGAATGATCCTGCCCAGTCCCATTCCTATGCTTAACTGTACGCGTAGGCTGCTGTCGTTAAACAAGTATTCCTGATGTGTCTGGAGCATTTCGCCAATATCAATTGTTGTGTTGTGATTTAATGTAACTTGTCTTCCCTTCGGGATTAAAGGAACGAATGTATGTCCCTGGGTTATTATCATTTCATCCTCGCTAAATATTACTGTTGTAATATTGAAGGCGCTTAGATCTTGGTAACCCCTGTTGTTAATCATCATCGGTAAGGAAAATATTAATGAGTTTTCAGAAGTCAAGTTCACAGTTGGTTCTCCCAATTCAAATCCGATGTCTTTAACTGAGTAGACCGCCAAAATGAAAAAAGCAATCATGAATATCCAAAAAAACGTTGTAGCTATCCCTATCATTCGAATTGATATTTTCATGGTTGCTCCTTTTCCGGATTCTGTTAGAGGCTAATGGTATGATTGCTGGTTTGGAGGACTATTCTCTTGTCTTTGTGGTTGTTCTGGTTGTTGTTGCGGAGCAGTGTCTGGTGGTACAACGATGATCTCTGGTTCATGCGGTTTAGGTTCTTCTTTCTTTTCAACATCTTCTCTGGTTGGTTCTTGTTTTGGCTCTATGGCTTTTGGTTTCTGCTTAGATACTTCTGTTTTTGCCTTCTGTGGAACTACTTCTTTCGCCATTCTCTTTGTATGGACAACTTTCGATATCTTGGGAGCATGGGCAATTATCGTCACTCCTCTGATGGTTAAGAGTGAACCTATCCATCCCATGACGCCGAGATACATTATGCGGATACAGGTTGCAATAAGTGGTGCAAGGGCTTCTCCAAAAGTCTGCACTAGATCAGATGAAGCAATTATTGATAGTCCCTCAGTTAAAAATCCATAAGCACTTATGAATGTGAAGATCAAAAGGAATACGCCTAACATCAAAACCGTTATTCCGGAAAGGGCCATCTTGTCTCGGAAATTTCTTGGCATGTTCTGGTCCCACCTAATGAAGGTTGGAAATAATATTAAATCTTCTGACACAATAAACAAAATCCAGAGTAGGTATTAAAGGTACGAGAGTGAAACTATAACGACAGTCCGCATTTGTAGTAATTTGAACTCATCTCTCTGAGGATTAAGCAGCTTCATCCTTCGCGTGATTTAAATATGGCTTAACTTAACATGTGAACAAGTTATGAAAGGGAAAATACATGGCTGAAGGTGAGGAAGGAGCAAAGGAAGAAAAGTATAAACTTCTGGAAGATCTGCCTGGGATTGGCCCTGCAACCGCTGAAAAACTGAAAGAATTAGGATTTCATACTATTGAAGCAGTGGCTATGGCCACAGCTAGGGAGATAGAGAACGCTGGCATCGGCGAGAAGAAAGCCCTATCCCTTATAGGTGCTGCTCGTTCAAACATCAACGTTTCTTTTGTTAGGGCTGATGAACTTCTGAAGATGCGCCAAAACATTCTACGTTTAACGACGGGAAGTCAAGCCTTGGATGATCTACTTGGGGGTGGTCTGGAAACACAGGCCATAACTGAGTTTTATGGGGAGTATGGTACTGGAAAGAGTCAGGTCTGCCATCAACTGTGTGTTAATGTTCAGCTACCTCATGAACGGGGAGGTTTAGATGGTGGAGTATTGTATCTAGATACCGAGAACACTTTTAGAACGGAGCGAATTATACAGATAGCTCGCCATATGGAGCTTGAACCTGAGGACATTGCAAAGGGAATAATCTATGCTGAGGCATACACTTCGGATCACCAAATGTTCCTTCTTGACAACGCAGATGAAGTGATTAAGGATAACAATATACGGCTAATTATCGTGGATTCATTGACTTCCCATTTCAGAAGTGAATATATCGGTCGTGAAATGCTGGCTCGTAGACAGCAAAGACTTAACAAACACATGCATAAACTAATTCGTCTGGCCCGAGCTTTCAACGCAGCCGCCGTTGTGACCAATCAAGTCATGTCCAAACCTGACGTGTTCTTTGGGAATGGTGTACACCCTATTGGCGGTCACATAGTGGCCCACACAAGTCATTCAAGGATCTACCTGAGAAAAGCATCTCGTGGCCCAGTACGGATTGCCCGATTGGTTGCTTGTCCTTATCTTCCAGAGGGGGAAGGGATCTTTAAAATAACTGAGAACGGAATAGAAGATGTCTCTGAAAACGATAAAGTGAAAAGAAGGCGTTAACCATGCCTATGCCATCAGCTTTGGTCACACGATTTTTCCAACTTTTATTAGATAAACGATTTGCTGAAGCTAGACGTGAACTAGAGAAGATCAAAGGAAAGATGCATAAAACTGAGTGGAACAGAGGATACTATAGGGCTCTGCGTGGTATGCTCATTGCACGAAGATCTAGGGGAAGCGAATACACGCTACTTGCAAATTTAGACTTCAACAATCATAAAACTTTGGAAGGTTATCGAAGAGAGTTCCGTCGCCACGTTAGGAACCCGCTTCATGAAAGTTTTGATCGTGGATTCTTTTCTGCATGGAGCGACTGTATGAGTATTCTCAGTAAGTTAACTGTCGACAACCTAGAAAGTGAAAACAATGATGCTGAGAAGGATGCTGTACAGGCTAAAATTGAGAGTTTTCTACGTTCTGAGACATAATCTAGACTGATGCAGTTACAGACAGATTCGGTCCTGCAATTATCGTATAAACCAAGGTCCAGATAACGACCCATGAGATGAAATATATTCCAATTCCAGTAGTTACAAGTTTCTGGGGTTTCTCGACTCTTTCAAAGAACCGGTATCTAATGATATAATAAGATGCCAAGTATGTGATTATCGCTATGGATAGACCGTTTACGAAATAAATTATTGTTATTTCAGACTCAAATATTATTCCGCTAACTGCCCCATAGCCAATACATAAGAAAGCTGCAATTATACCGAAGGCAAATCGTAACCAATATATTGTGTCTAGTGTTTTCATAGTTTCTCAGCCTATCTAAATGATAAATATGGTGCAGATTTGGCGCTACATGTTTATAAATGATTTCGAAAGGTCACACAGCACGTACTTATGGCTTTCATGATAACAAGTGATTACGTAAGTTCTAGGTTTAGACTCTCGTTTCCCCTAATTGAAACACCCTTTAATGTTGAAATCATTCCTATAATGGAACTTTGAATGATTTCAGACACGAAGGGCTGGATTGGAATTTCAATCCCGTGTACCGTTATTCTGGTCTTCTTTTCTTGTGTAACGCTTAATGGGGGGCAATCACTCAACTTGATCCTTCCATTATATATGGCAACGGCTGCATCATAACATGATGAATATCCACACTTCTCGCAGTCAAATCTTGGAAGTTTCTTCAGAATTCCTAAGATCTCAATCTGCTTTTTCACGTATTCTTTTACTCTCTCCATTATGATTTCAGAATCTTCCCTTATTCTGAAAATGGATCTCTTCATGGGTTTGATTGAACAGAAACAAAGGACGTTGCCTTTGATTTGCTTCTTATACTCTGCGTATTCCTTATGATCCTTGACGCATACAATTTTACCTATTTTTTTGTTACTTAGGGTTTTTTTTGAAAATCCCTCTAGAAATATAAGGTCAACGTCTGACGTGAGACTTGCAATCTTTTCTGGAGAAAGATCTTTGAATCCATCTTTCATCAAGATACTGGTCTCCATGTTAGAAACGCTTATGACAGGATTTGCTCCAGCCTTTGCATGTTTCCATGTGTCTTTTCCCTTTGTGTCCATGGAAAAATTTTTTTCATTCACATGTTTTGCAGTGGCTACTCTGTAGTTATTCTCTACAAGTTTCCTCACTAGGATCTCAATGATCATTGTTTTTCCAGTGTTCTTTCGTCCTACTACACCTATTATTGGAATTTGTAAACTCAGGTTTGACATCTCCATTAACCGTGTTTATATTAACCTAGGTTTTCTATGATGATGTTGCGAGTTTGCACGAAATTTACGTGAGAATGCCTATTAATGTTTTCTTGGATATAGGTTATGCCGTGTGACAGTGTTTGGGTAGGAAACAGTTTTCAAGTTTTGATGTTGCAGCCATTGTAAAAGAATTACAAAATACTATTCTAGAACATCAGGTAAGCAACATTTACCAAGTGAATGAGAAAACACTGCTCTTTAAATTCCGCCAACGTGACAAGCCAGTTTCTTGGTTGATAATTGAGTCCGGCAGCAGAATACACTTAACATCGTATTCAATGGATAAACCGCGTGTTCCCTCCACCTTCTGTATGGCTTTAAGGAAACATCTGCGAAATTCTAGGTTGATGAATATTCGGCAGCACAACTTTGAGCGTGTTCTTTTACTCACCTTTAAAACATGGGCTGGATCCATGCAGCTCTCTGTGGAACTTTTTGGAGAAGGGAACATAATCCTCGTAGATCAGAAAAACGAAATCTTGCAAGCGATGCGATTTAAACGCATGCGTGATCGGGTTATTCTTCGTGGCAAACCATTCCTTTTTGCTCCATCTAATGCAGAGAACCCTCTGGAGATGGATAGTAAAGCCCTTTCAGGAAGATTACAGGCTCTTCGTGATTTAGAGGTTGTGAAGGCTCTTGCAGGACCTATTGGAATTGGGGGATTGTATGCGGAAGAAGCCCTGTTAAGAGCCAACATTGATAAAACCATATTATGTGATGCATTGAGTGAATCTGACTTACAACTTGTTTCTGATACTCTGCATAATATGTTAAGTGACGTTGTAAATGACGATTCACAGCCATGTATTGTTTCTAGAGAAGATGGTTTTCTCGTTAACGTAGTGCCCTTTAAACTTGCTTTGTATGAAGGTTATGTATACGAATGTTATGATAGTTTCAATCAGGCTGTAGACGAGTTCTATATCAGGGTCAACGCGATTGAGAAGAAAACATCTACTGCTAATGAAATCATTGCGAAATTTGAGGTTGAAGCAGATCGCCTTAGGAGAATGGTGAATAGACAAAGTAAAGCCTTAGCTAAGGCTGAAGCTGGAATTTCTCGAAACAAAGAAATTGGTGATGCTATCTACGCTCAAATGACCTCTCTTCAAATGCTGCTTCAGCGATTTCTTGATGGTGAGATAAAAGGAAAAAAGTGGAAAGAGATTATCTCTGAGGTCGTCTCAAACAAGGATGCTGGTGTAGCAGACTGTATGTTTTTCAATTCATTTGACAGCAAACATATGGTGATTGATGTAACGGTAACTGGCCTAACCTTTAGCCTTAGGCTACGTAATAATCTGTTTGACAACGCTGCAGGTTACTATCAACGCTACAAGCGAAGCAAACGGAAGTTGGAAGGTATAAAGAAGGCTTTGGATAAATCTCAGACCGAATTGAAAGAATTGGAGATGAAGATAAAGGCTGCTTCTTCGGAGAGTATTAGCCTAAACACGATCTCCAAAGAGATTAGTGAACGTAAAATAAAGCAAAAGAAGTGGTTTGAGAAGTTTAGATGGTTTTATTCCTCTGACAATTTTCTAGTTGTTGGAGGAAAGGATGCTGTTAGCAATGAGGTGTTGGTTAAAAGGCATACCAATAAAGAAGATGTAGTTCTCCATGCAGAAATATTTGGTGCCCCGTTTATCGTAATCAAGACCAATGGAAAGAAACCAAGTGAACAGTGTTTGCATGAAGCTAGTGTATTTGCTGCTTCTTACTCTAGAGCCTGGCGTGAAGGTTTTTCAAGTGTTGATGTATATTGGGTTAATCCAAGCCAATTATCCAAGGCTGGGCCTTCAGGAGAGTATGTTCCTCACGGCGCGTTTGCTGTACATGGGACTCGAAATTGGATGCGTGGCGTTTCACTGAGACTTGCTATTGGAGTCGTTGAAGAAGATAATGATCTAAGATTCATCGGAGGCCCGACAAACACTGTGGATTCATTAACAGAGAAATATGTGGTTATTGGACCAGGTGACCTTAAGGGCAAAACCTTCCTCAAAAGCTTACTTGAGTCTTTATCTACAAAATTATCCAAAGGTGGACGGGAAAGAATGGTTAAGGTTTCAGTAGAAGAGATAAGGGAATTTGTTCCCTACGGCATGGGAAGACAACTTGATAAGATGAAGTAGAAAAGATAATCAAGGATACCAAAGAAATCTTACTATGTCTTTCATGTTTTTCATCAAGTTTCTAGATATTCCTTGTGATAAAATTGGTTTTTTTCGAACCTAATTTTAAAGAATTTTCCTAGTATCCAGAAGTTTTCACTAAGAGGAATAGCCTATCGCTGGGCTTTGGCTTCTGATTGGCTTTCTCCTCCAGTTGGCAGTGCAAGGCTAGTTTCTTAGGAGGTGATCCGGCCGCAGGTTCCCCTACGGCCACCTTGTTACGACTTTTCCCCCCTCACAAAGTCTGGATTCGACGCAGCCCTAAGGACCACGCCTCATCCAAATATCGCTTGGGTGGAACGACGGGCGGTGTGTGCAAGGAGCAGGGACGTATTCACCGCGCGATAATGACGCGCGGTTACTAGGGATTCCATGTTCACGAAGGTGAGTTGCAACCTTCGATCCCAACTACGACAGGCTTTAGGGATTGCCTTCCCCTTTCGGGGTCGGAACCCTCTGTACCTGCCATTGCAGCTCGCGTGTGGCCCGGGGGATTCGGGGCATACTGACCTGCCGTGGCCCGCTCCTTCCTCCGCCTTGTCGGCGGCAGTCTCCCCAGTGTGCTCGACTCTTGGTCGGTGGCAACAGGGAACGCGGGTCTCGATCGTTGCCTGACTTAACAGGACACCTCACGGCACGAACTGGCGACGGCCATGCACCTCCTCTCAGCTTGTCCAGTAAGACCTTTAATCTGACTTTCATTCGGCTGTCGCCCCCGGTGAGGTTTCCGGCGTTGACTCCAATTAAACCGCAAGCTTCACCCCTTGTGGTGCTCCCCCGCCAATTCCTTTAAGTTTCAGCCTTGCGACCGTACTTCCCAGGCGGCAGGCTTAACGGCTTCCCTTGGGCACTGAGGCGGCACGTAGCCGCTCCAACACCTAGCCTGCAGAGTTTACAGCTGGGACTACCCGGGTATCTAATCCGGTTCGCTCCCCCAGCTTTCATCCCTCACCGTCGGACGCGTTCTAGCTGACAGCCTTCGCCACTGGTGGTCCTCTCGGAATTATAGGATTTCACCCCTACTCCGAGAATACGGTCAGCCTCTCCCGCTCCCTAGTTGAACAGTATCCCCCGCAGCCCACCGATTGAATCGGTGGATTTAACGGAGGACTTTCCCAACGGGCTACGGATGCTTTAGGCCCAATAAACGTCCCCACCACTCGGAGAGCTGGTATTACCGCGGCGGCTGACACCAGTCTTGCCCTCTCCTTATTCCCCCAGCTTTATACAATGGGGAAAAGCCATCCTCAGCGGACGGCACTCGGGATAGCCCCCTCACACTTTCGTGAATTGGGGAGTTTTCGTAACTGCTGCGCCCCGTAGGGCCTGGGCCCTTATCTCAGTGCCCATCTCCGGGCTTCCGCTCTCACGGCCCGTACCGGTTATAGGCTTGGTGAGCCGTTACCTCACCAACAACCTGATCGGCCGCGGCCCCATCCTTGGGCGACACCCATAGCATGGTTTAAATGCCCTTTAAGCGAAAAACCATTCCAGGAGTTTTCACCTATCAGGGATTAACCTCAGTTTCCCGGGGTTGTCCCTGTCCCAAGGGTAGGTTGGCCACGTGTTACTGAGCTGTACGCCGCATCTCCACCATAGCTAGGAGAAGCTCGACTAGCATGTCTTAGTCCCATCCCGATAGCAGTGGGGTCCGGCAGGATCAACCGGAGTTAGTTCTCCATGTTTCCCATGGACCGGCTGCTATACAAGTACGCCAGCAAAGCCAACTGGATTTGGAGGGTTTATGCATCTTTTGCCAAAGCCCAATTCAGACCTAAATCAATCGTGTTTCAGGTCTACATCTTTGTACCCGCAATTGGAGGCCAACCATCATCATCCTGTAGGCGATTTTTCGCCCTTATAGTCTATGTTGAGCCGCCGCCGTGAAATTGCGGGTTAGGCCTTCATTCGCCAAAAATATTCCGAGGCGTTCTAGCAAATATAAATGTTTCTTTCCATCCTATTATACGTTTGGTGTTGTTCATTCTGTTTTGTGGAAAAGAGATTGCACTGTCCTGAAGAAAAACAATAACTTGCTAGATTGTGAATATTAGGAATGGCTCATAAATCTGATTAGTATCATTAGCCCAATTCCAGCTAGAAAAACAATAAATCTTGTTAATGATTTTGGTATGCTTTCCTTGAATCTGATTTCTGGGATTAGGTCAGTGCTTGCGATATAGATGAAATTACCTGCAGCAAAAGGCAGAAGAGCTGCTATTGATCCTCCAAGCCAACCATATAATATGAAACCCACAATTCCACCAATAACCACTGTTAATGCTGAAGCATAGTTCAAAGATAAAGCCCTAATTTTATCAAAACCACCATATACAAGAACGCCAAAGTCGCCGATTTCCTGAGGGATTTCATGCAATGCTATTGCTAAAGTTGTCGTGATCCCAATCTGAGGGTTTACCATAAATGATGCAGATATCACCAATCCATCAATAAAATTGTGTACTCCATCACTGATTAAGGTTAGATATGAGAAAGGCATTATCTTTGGGTGTTCTACAGCATGATGATGATGCCAACTAATTAGTTGCTCCAAGACAAAGAATGTGCAAAACCCGAAGAGTAAATATGAAAATATTGAGAAAAGTGACATTTCATCGACACCAATTTCTTGAATTGCCTCTGGTATTAGGTGCAGAAAAGCTCCGCCAATAAGAGCTCCAGCTGAAAAAGCAACTAAAATTAGTAGAATCCTTTTCATAATTTTTTCTTTCAGGAATAAGGCGAAGGCTCCAATAAAGGCTGCTAGACTTATAGAAAACGTGGCTGCAATTATCCATGTTAACATTCTTATATCATCACGTAATGTTACTTCTACCGTTTTTTGAAACTTAATTTTATATTTATCTGTTTCTTCGCTAGTATAGTTCCCAACTAGAATTTTCTATTTGTTGCATTGAAAGCGTGCCTTATACTTATCATTTATTATGCTTATTTATTATGCCAGTTTCCACGTTCACCTAAAGAGTATTTAACTGAACTCGTTAGGCGAGCAGCCACGTTGATCAATCTTAGGATCGGATAGAAGGGAGTGTAGAATAGTAGGGCATGTTTATTGAACTTGCCATAAGCTTGTTTTAACGCCATAATCTGGGTTATTATTCCAATTAGGAACCCGTAAGATGCGAAGATTAGAATGTTAAAAAGAAAATATAGGCGGTCAGGGGCAAACCAGAAGAGTAATGGGAAGGTGGCAAGGGTTGCTAAGTCTATGAAGGCTCCTGCATATTCAAAAATGTATCCGTACCAAAGTAGTAATGTTAGAGAATTTTTCTTTGAGAGCAGGTCTTTGTGAATCTCTGAAGTGTTATGTAGCCAGCCTGTGAACCATCTTAGACGTTGGGTCCATAGATCACCAAGAGAAAGCGGGGCCATCGTGCAGCTTTTTGCATCATTGATATAACCGACCCCAGCATTCGTTTTATGCATCTCCAAGGTTATTTCCAGATCCTCGGTGACCGAGTGAATGTCTTTCATATTTAGAATTTCTCGAAGAGATTTTGCTTCATATAGGCCTATAGCTCCAGACACAACTAAAACATTATTTTTCAAGGATTGTGCACAACGTACTATGCCCAATCCTTGGCTGTATTCAAGCTGTTGCAGAATCACGTAAGGATTTAGCTCTCCATCTCCATCCGAAGGATGCACATATCCAGTGACCGCTTTTTTTCCATTTAAAAGCATGTAATTAACAAGTTTCTTGAGTGTGCTGACCATCCACCAAGAGTCTGCGTCAACAATAGCTACAACGCTTCCTAAGGCTTTATTGACACCTGTTTTAACCGCTTCAATCTTCCCGATATTTACTGAATGTCTAACGATCTTTCCATGGACACGAGGATATTTTCGGCGATTCAGCTCAATTGAAGCCCAAGAGACCTCATATGTAAGATCACTGCTGCCATCGTCTACGACGATGATTTCACACAACCCATCATATTCTTCAGTACATCTGAATAGGCTGTTAATGCAATGGGCTATATTGTCTTCTTCGTTGAAAGCTGGGACAACAATGGAAACCATAGGATATCGTTGAATATTTTTTTCTTTATGCCCTCTTCCTACGAGTACAGCAGCTATCATCCATGTTCCGGTAACACCTATGGCGAGAAAAGTATACCAAGTGTAGAAGATTCGTACTGTGATCCGCCATAGTAAACTCGCCTGACCATGTGGTTGGTATTTGAACAAGTCCGTTACAACCCAATGCGAGATTGTAGGAAAATACATCCATGAAATGTAGGCTATTATAAAGGGAATAAAAAGTAGAACATACATTAATCTTGAAGTTCTCTGCAGATTAGGTTTCCTGGATAGCCCAGTTGCTTGCATAGGAATTTTCAAGCCTTCTCCTTTCTTAATGGTAAAGATATTTTCCAAAGAATAAAGGAAGTATTCCCAGAGAAACAATATTTCATGTAAAGAGTAAATCGTGTCGATCATCACTTACAGTTAAGGATAAATCCATAGATTTTTCATTAAACAGGTTTATCTGTATTAGAAAATCGCCTTCTTCCATTACAGCATTGAGGCAGAAACGTGCGAATCGTCTGTCGAATAGATATCGTGCTAGAGGGTTTTATTACTGCTCTCTAGAGTTGCCTTCTCTTGAGTAGATGAGCTGGAGGAATCTTTACGTTGTTATGAGGGTTATTTTCTTCGTCTTTCAGAAGCTCAGCTATCTCGCGATAGCGTTCCAGAAAATCCTGACCTTTTTCTGTTGATGCATAAATATCCCTACTTTCTTCTTCTATCTTCTCCAGCAGCTCCGTCTCTAACATGAATTCTAAGTAATTATTAAGCTGCGTGTAGCTAAGGTTCGCCCTATACATTATTTGAGTCTTTAGGGCACCATCTTTAGCAATCTCTAATATTTCTGCAATTATGTATAGTTTGTCTCTCCTCTTGGGTCTCAAGTCTGAATCCCATGGATTCATTTTTTCATATTCCTCATTCAGAACTTATTTCTATCATGTAAACCGCCGTGAGTTTCTTAAGGAGTGTTTCGGCGCTTTGACTATTCCTATTCTGGAATATTCTAGAGGAATTCTCTATTGTTCCCTACTTTCAGAGGTGTGCTGTAAAAACCCTCGTTTCAAACAATGAAATTTGGTAAATCATTGGTTTTTATTATTGGTTATCCGCGTGATCCCATATTTGTATGAGAGTTTGTATGGCTTCTGTCTTTGGAGACCTTTTGTTTAATTTATAAAGACGTATTCTACCAAAGAGTTTGTGTTTTATCATGTTTTCATTTTCTAGAACTTCCAAGTGTTTACGAGTAGTTTTGTAATTTACTCCAAGTCTACGGGCGATCTCGGAAACATTGAGTTCGCCAGTTAGGGCAAGGATCTTCAAGATTTTAATCCGGAGTCTAGAGGAAAAAACATCTTCAATGTTCATGGTCTTTACTCATTTTTCTTGAGGATCCTTTCTATCTCTCTCTCCAATTCATCAGCAGATATTCTTGGTAATGAGATGAAGGTTGATCTTCCGCGGGAACCTGTACCTGAAACTTTTGTGCTTACGATGCCTAATGAAGAGAGCATGCGCAGATACTTCCAAAGCTGTGTATGACTATGGGGTCTGACATTGAATTCTTCGCAGATCACAGCATATGCTTGTTCAGCATCAACAAGAGAGACATAGATTTTTTCAGTTTGTTTAAAGTATCTGGCTAGACCCAATAGGAACATTTTCTCATGTGGTCTCAATGAGGATAATTCATCCTTCCGAAAAACGGAATATACGCTTGACGCTGCTTTTCTAACACATTCAGGTGTGATGGTGCTAGAATCCTCAGCATCTGCATATTTTCCAGCTCGCCATAACAATTCGATTCCGAACCGTGCATTTCCTTTCTCAGAGAAAGCAAGTTCAGCAATTAGGTGTACCACGTCTTCGGGTACAGACATAGGTTTGAAGGCCAAGGCTGCTCGTTCATTTAGGATGTCTACAAGCTCTTGCTGTGAATATGTATCAAGTCGAATGATGTTGGACTGTAACGTACTTATGGTGCTGGAATCTAGCTTGTTGATTGCTCTGAGACGTCGTAAGATGCAGATCAGTGAAACTCTTTGAGGCTTGTTTATTCTGATTTCTTGCAGACGAGTCATTTTATAGACGGCCTCCGATCCTTCTCGTTCAACTAGGCTCTCAAACTCGTCTAATGCTAAAACTATGTGGGTTTCTTGTTCATCCAAAACCTCTACCAGAATATTGAGTAGTTCTTCAGCGGAATATCCACGTCTAGGAAAGTTTGGGTGGAATGTAGAGACAATGTGATGCAAAACAAGGAATAAGCTTCCTCTGTACTCTCGGCAATTGACATGAATGTAATTAACTTTAACGCCTTTCCTCTGGGCTTCACGAGTAATGTTCGTGCCAAACCGATGGGAAAGTGCGGTTTTACCTGTGCCAACCTCGCCTGTTATCATCACTCTTTGTGACATCTTGTTTGGATCACGTAGTAGAAAACTGAAGAATTCCGTGAGTAGGCGTAATTCACGGTCTCTATGAGGCAAACTGTAAGGAACGTAATTGATATCAAGTTTTGTTTCATCTTTGAATGTGCTCAAATATGGCGGCATGGATCTGACCTCAACAGGATTGTGCAGTAGCCTCTTATCCTTACTTATAGATTAACATTAATCTTAGATATTAAAATCCCTGGAAGAACGCTTGCTGATCACTATCAAAAGACTAATATGCACGCCATTTGAATGTAAGGCAAAATGATTCCCAAATATTTTTTTCTAACTAAGGGTGAAGGTAAACACAAGGATTATCTTCATTCTTTTGAACTTTCTTTGAGAGATGCAGGGATACAACACTTAAACATAGTGCAAGTTTCAAGCATAGTACCGCCGACATGTAAACAGGTATCGAAGGAGCAAGGGCTTAAAATGTTGAAACCTGGTGAAATAACGTTTGCTGTTCTTGATATTAACTCAACAGATGAACCACAAAAAACAATAACATCATCAATAGGTGTAGCATTACCACCTAACAAGAGAGATTATGGGTATATTGCCGAACATCATTCCTCAGAAAGAAAAAAGGTGACAGAGGAATTTGTAGAAGAACTGGCTTCAACAATGCTAACCACGGCTTTGGGAATCCATATCGACGCAGATAAATCTTGGAAGACAAGGAAGGAACTATTGGTAGCCAAAGGAATAACGACATTCAACATTACCCAGTCCTCTGAAGGAACCAATGACAGCCTATGGAGAACAGTTATAGCAGCTGCCGTATTCATTCTGTAGAAAACGCAATCAATTACGGTTCGACCCGAATATTACATTATTATATTCTAAAATCATCTTGTATAATGTCCTAATTCAAAATTAGATGAGTGATGATCCAGTGAAAGATAAAATTGAAACTCCCCTGATAATTGTTAATTTCAAAACATATTTGGAAGCGACTGGCCAAAAGGCGATTGAACTAGCCAAAAAAGCTGAAAATGTGAGTTATGAAACAGGGGTCACTATATCATTGGCTCCTCAAATCACAGATATCTCTGCTATTGTAAAAGCTGTAAAGAATCCGGTCTTAGCTCAACACATAGACCCGATTAATCCAGGTAGTCATACAGGGCACATTCTCATTGATGCTGTGAAACAGGCAGGAGCTATTGGTTCACTAATCAATCACTCAGAAAGACAGTTGAGACTTTCTGACATTGAATTCCTAATAGGAATGGCACGAAAAAAGAATATGATCTCTGTTGTATGTGCAAACAATCCTGACATAAGTGTCGCTGTTGCATCACTCAGACCAGACATGATTGCAATTGAACCTCCTGAACTTATTGGAACTGGAATACCCGTATCAAAAGCAAAGCCCGAAGTAATAGAAGACACAATCAAGCAGGTTCGAAGAATCAACAAAGAAGTAACGATACTTTGTGGAGCTGGTATAAGCCATGGAGACGATGTAGAAGCCTCCATAAAGCTGGGCACTGATGGTGTGCTAGTCGCAAGTGCCGTTGTGAAGGCCAATGATCCTTTTAACGTTTTACTTGAATTT
>JASFPN010000008.1:0-60829 GCA_050115965.1 Candidatus Bathyarchaeota archaeon | reverse complement strand
CGAAGCTTCCTCTGTTCTTCAGCACCTGTACGGAACAAAATAAAGAAGGGGATTCTCAAGTGTTTTCCCAATGTCAAGCTTTATGAAGCGTACGGATCAACAGAAGCAGGATTAGTCACGATACTCCGACCAGAGGATCAACTGAGAAAACTAGGATCAATAGGCCGAGAATGCCTCGGAACTGACATCATCAAACTTCTCGATGAGAACGGTAATGAAGTACCCACTGGTCAAGTTGGGGAGTTATATTCTCGGGGCCCCATGATGTTCAATGAATATTACAAAATGCCTGACAAGACAAAAGAAGCTTTCAGAGATGATCTCTTCACAGCAAGAGATATGGCAAGGAAAGACGAGGAAGGTTACTACTATATTGTCGATAGGAAAGACAACATGATAATCACTGGAGGAGAACATGTATATCCTTCTGAAGTTGAAGAAATAATCTCAAGACACCCCAGTGTCTATGATGTTGCTGTTATTGGTGTTCCAGATGATATGTGGAGTGAGGCTGTAAAAGCGTTTGTTATCCCTAAGAACAGCGAAAAAGTCAGTGAAGAAGAGATTATTGAATGGTGTCGTGGAAAGATTGCAGGTTTCAAGAAACCCAAAACAGTGGATTTCATCTCACAGGATGAGATGCCAAGAACCCCAACAGGAAAGATACTGCACAGAAAGCTTCGAGAAAATACATTCAGAAACAAAGACTCACTTTAATGCTTGAACGATCACGATTTCTAATATCTTGTTGCTTTTCATCTTCACTTTTTCACATCCAATAAATGAAGGAAGACTTCAACGTTTTTCTTAATTTGAGCCTCGTTGTAGTTTCGCCAATCTGAAGAATCCGCATCAAGTATTAGACTTGGAATGCAAAGCTTTTTCTGAATAATGTCCTTCACTATCGTTTCACCTATTGACATCATCCTACAACCCCAGTTAGTTGGCAGAATCACACCATTTGCCTTAAATTCTGTTACAAGTTCTTGTATCAGGTTGATTTTTCTGTTAACACCACAATTAGCAAAATTCGGTAAATATTTTCCAGCCAAACTCTTGAATGGTCTTAATGGATCAAGCCTTCCCATCCAAACATGAGAGAAAGTCTCAGCAACGACAACTGCTCCTAAACCGTTCAGATATTCAAAGAATCTAAGGTTAAACCAGAAAGGCAGGTTGTCCCATATTAGTCTATATTTCTCATTTTCTATTACCCCAATCTTGTTCTCTACTCTTTCTTTCACTTCATCCCGCAGTTGCCTGTAAAAGTTGACTGCTGCTTGAGTTCCTGGAATACTTAACATGAAGAAAACTGCGGAGAATGCGTCACGAGCATCCATTGGAGCTGGCACGTTCTTACGGTAATGTTGGATTTCCTCCCAAAGCTGACTTGTGTGATTAGAAAGAACCAATGTTTCCCTCAATTTCTTACTGTTAAATTCTGAACCAGTCTGATTCTCTAAAAAGAGAATCAGTCTTTCTAGTTGAGCAACATAAGATTTGACATGGGCTTTGTCAAGATGATCTGAATCCTCACCATTTATGTTATATGGGGCATCTAGTAGGAACAATGGAACATTGAAACAGCGACTTACGAATTGAAACCATTTGAAATGTGTGTCACAAGCTCCAGTCGAAGCAACCAGAAAATCTGGGTAAGGCAACCCCTTCTCTGGTAACCCTTCCTTTTTATAAAGCGATCCGATTACACATCTTGCATACGAGCAAATATCTTTTGAAAAACCTTTACCTTCAGCAGTCTCACATAGATTCACAGAGACCCTTTTGGCAGCGCAAATTGAAGCATAGTTCTCAGGCCATACAGGAAAAACATCCATGGCCAACAACATCTCTACAGGAAAAGTTGAAGCAACCCATGCAACTGGTTTCCCTGAAGATTTTGCTTGATGAGCGTCTTCATAAAACTTCTTTATGTGGTTTTTATAGAAACCCTTTGTGGATTGTAACCTCTCTCTTGATCCTCTCTTGGCCATAATTCAGTCAATCCCCCCAACCATCTCTAAGAAAGCTTCGATTCTTGTTGTTAATTGCGCCAACCCACTCAGAGAATGATCCCACTCTAAATATAGGGCTGGGAATCCTAGAGCTTCAAATTCCTTGATAAGTTGTGGTCCATCAAACATGTGAAGATCACAAAACTTCAAAACAAAGATTATCACTGCCTCAACATCATACTGTTTTGCCAATTCAATAGTATGTTCAAATCCTTTATCATTTCCAAACATAAATGATGATGGAATCTTGTTCAGATATCTTTGAGCAATAGCCTGCAATGGATCATTGTCAGTATTAACAAGATTCCAGAAATACCTTGAACCGATACACAAATCATCTATAACAACACAGCCACCCATCTTCTCGACCACCCTGATCAAGGCGGTGGTATCCATAACACTTCCAGAGATGAGCAGTCTCACACCATCTTTAGGTAAATCAGTACGGTTAGGTATTTCAGCAAGCAACTGCTCTAACAACTTATTGTGTTCTGTCTTAGGAATCAACATACTAGATAAAACAACCTCCAGTGCCTCAACTCCGGAAATTAGTGGAGGAACTTTCTTCCTAAGATCATACACCTTTTTCAAGAGCACCCTATTCACATTGTAATCTTGAATTGCGTTTTTCAATGAATTGTCAGAAATTGTCACTCCAAAAAAATTTTCATATGAGGCTTTTAACTTGATGCTTTCTCTATAGAATATTTCTTGGGCTTCTTCATATCTCGTATGAGGTGTATTGAAAAAATAAAGGAAAGGAATTTTAGCATAATGTTTCCACATATCAAAAATCTTGTTACGATTATCACAACTACCAGCTGTAATGAACCCATCCAGATAATCGTAATCCCCCTTTAATGCTGTATTAAAACATCCCCGAACAAAAGAGCAGGTGTTAGTTGGCAGATAAGTATCAGCCAATGTTGTAGTTTCCGTATCTCCATACACCATAACAGGTAATCCTCCAGCAGCATAGATGATCTCTTCTGGAGTGTAACTACAACTCCATCCAATTACTGGCTTGCCTTTTGCCTTCCAGCTTCTAGCTACTTCGTGTCTCTTTATAAGCAGGTTCTCAAATTGACTCATGACATCCAGCCCCCAATACACCATTGATTAATATTAGGTTTGAAGAGAATGGAAAGACATCACCTTGTTTATAAAAGGTTTAGGCAGTGTGAACACTGCATACAAAGCGCGCGCGCTTACTCTTCAGCCCTTTTACATGTATCGATTCTCTATGGTCTTTAATAGATTGGTGAAAGTGGAGTTTACAGGAGTTCGGATCTTAAATTTCTCCCCATATCGTGCTATTGCTCCGCTCATGAAGTCAACTTCGATGGGTCTCTTGTTCTCTACATCTACAAGCATGGAAGGTTTGTGAGCACCTCCTTTCTCTAGATACCTTGTAAACTTGTCGAGAGCATCTTTGCCGAAGTAGTACCCGTCTTCATTAGCTACTTTTAATCCTTCTTCTATGATTTTCACCGCAAGATCATGCGAGTATCTAAATTCCATTGCTTCTTTCATTGTTTGTCCAGTTACAGCGCATATTGAGCATAGAGCGGAATTCAATATTGTTTTTTCCCAGATGCGTCTTTTAATGTTAGAGTCTTCTTCAGTCATTAAACCAGCGTTTGTCATCATTCTGGCAATATATGCGGTTGTTTCGTCAGTTGTGTATTTTCCTTTATGTAGGGCGCCGATATAGTTGGGCGGTTGGAACCAATTCATCTTGGTGGTTCCGAGGTTGATCTTGTTTCCTGCATAATTAATCACAACACGGTATGTAGTATCAAGTTCCAAGGTCTGAGCGATAATCTGCTCATTGTCCATCCCATTCTGGTAGCTTATTATCTTCACTTCAGGGTTGAATGTCTTTCTAATTTCTGGGAGAATTGCCTTTAAGATACAAGCTTTTGTTGATATGAAAACTATGTTTGGATCGTACGTGGCTAGGTCGTTTATTGAATTGGCGGTCTTGTCTACTTGAGTAGCTATTTCAGTGATTCCAGTTAGCCGTAGGCCTTCCTTTGAAATTGTTGATAGCAAACTTTGCACAATGTCCTCAACAACAATATCCTCTCCCTGCTTAGCTAAGTGAGCAGCTAATATAAAGCCCACAGGACCTAGGCCAATAATCCCAATTGTTGGCTTTTCCATATTGGAAGCACGAGATAAGTTGGTTTTACTAGGATTTATTTCTAATCTCTCAAGAAGAATTAACTTACTCTAGACATGTGGAATTGGGCATTTTATTTTGGAAGAGTGTAAAACACTCAGAAAGTTAGTGACTAAAGGTAAGCATCCCAATTAATGAACCCTTGAATTTAAATATCGCGATCGTGGAAAGGATTCTCTTCAACTATTAAAGTGATGAAAATGGAGATTAAAAGAGTTTCAGTTTTGGGTGCTGGATTAATGGGACATGGAATTGCGCAGGTAGCAGCACAGATCTCGAAATATGAAGTAATGGTTAGAGATGTGAAGCAGGAATTCTTGGATAATGGGATGGGAATGATACGCCGAAGTCTGCAGAAGTTTGTTCAGAAAGAGGTGTTAGCCGAACAAGAGATGCATGACACACTAGCTAGAATACACCCAACACTCGACATGAAAGAAGCGGTGGAAAACGCAGATCTAGTGATCGAAGCTGTTCCCGAGAATCCCGCGATAAAAACGGCTGTTCTCAAAGAAGCTGACAAATATGCCAATGAAGACGCACTGATAACTTCCAACACATCTTCAATAAGCATAACTGAACTTGCATCGCACACTAACAGACCAGAGAGGTTCTGTGGTATGCACTTCTTCAATCCTCCTCAATTGATGAGGTTAGTGGAAATAATCCGCGGCGCAAAAACATTAGACGAAACGATCAACACAGTTGTTGCTGTTTCTCAGAAAATGGGAAAGGAGACAGTGGTCGTTAAGAAGGATTCAGCTGGGTTTATTGTAAACAGGATACTTGTCCCAGCATTAAATGAGGCATTTAAACTGGTGTGGGAAGGAGTAGCAACTCCAGAGGACATCGATAAAGCGATAAAGCTGGGATTGAACTGGCCCATGGGTCCCATAACATTAGTTGACTATCTTGGCATAGATACGACACTAGCAATTGCTGAGGTGTTGCAGAACGAGCTTGGACCAAGCTATGGTCCATCCCCTCTGCTAAGGCAGATGACCAGAGCAAAATTATTAGGGAGAAAAAGCGGAAAGGGCTTCTACGACTGGACAAAGAAGTAAAACAGAGTAGGAGATGAAATTTTTGGACTTTAAAAACACATTATATGAAAAAAGCGAAGGAATTGCAACGGTTACCATAAACAGACCAAAAGCACTGAACGCTTTAAACAAGGAGACACTTGAAGAAATTTCTTATAGGATTAAAGATGCTAAGAATGATGAAAGCATAAAAGTGATAGTCATTACGGGAGCTGGCGACAAAGCATTCTGTGCAGGCGCTGACTTGAACGTTATGAAGAGTGCTGGCGCATATACAGGAATGCATCTTTCTCAACAAGGACAGAAACTGACCACAGAGATAGAAGAACTCGAAAAACCTGTTGTAGCTGCCATAAATGGTTACACATTGGGTGGAGGTTTAGAACTTGCCATGGCCTGCGATCTTAGAGTAGCCTCAGAGAATGCACAGTTGGGGCAACCTGAAGTAAATGTTGGTTTAATTCCTGGATGGGGTGGTACTCAAAGACTTCCAAGACTTGTTGGAGCAGGAAAAGCAAAAGAAATGATATTCACAGGAAAGAGGATTGATGCCAAAACTGCTGAGCAATTAGGCTTAGTTAACATGGTTGTTCCTGTAGACCAGTTGAAATCAACTGTAAAAGAGCTTGCATCACAACTCATGAGTAAACCTCCAATTGCCATAGAGCTGGCAAAACAGTTAATCAACAACAGCACTGAAGTTGACTTAAGAATAGGACTAACGAATGAAGCAGAGGCATTTGGCGTTCTGGCAGCCACTGAGGATTTCCGAGAAGGAGTAAACGCCTTCCTCGAAAAGAGAAAGCCACAATACAAAGGGAGATAAACCCTACCCTTAATAGAACCCACAACGCCTTTCAATTATCATGGTTAAGGTGCTCATGATGAGAAAAGTCGCTATCGTTGGAGGTGGAGCCACCAAATGTGGTAAGCGAGAAGCTAATTGGAGAGAACTAGTGCAAGAAGCAGGCAAGTCAATGTTCGACAATATTGACAACATCACTCCCAAGGACGTTGAGGCTCTCATTGTGGGAGCCGCTCAACCAGAAAGATTCACTTTCCAAGTTCACGTAGCTCCCATGGTTGCAGAACATTTAGGCATAGCTCCCAACAAGGTCATAGCGACAACCGAGCTCATGTGTGCCTCTGGACAAGCAGCCATCAGGTACGCATGGACCTGTGTTGCAAGCGGCATTGCAGATATAGCTGTCGCCTTCGGCGTCGAGAAGATGTACATGCCAAACATGGCTGAAGCACAGACAAACATGACGTGTGTACTAGATCGTGAGTGGGACGGTGTAAACGCGATGTCAGCTCCCCCATTCTTTGCTATGACTGCCCAAAGACACATGCATGAATATGGAACTACGAAGGAGCAGATGGCTCTCGTTTCTGTTAAAAACCATCACTATTCCACAATGAACCCCATAGCCCAGTTTCAAAAGGAAGTTTCTGTTGAAAAGATCCTTCAATCACCAATGATATCTCCACCACTAAACCTGTTTGATTGCAGTGGGATAACCGATGGAGCTGCTGGAGTTGTTCTGGTCCCCGCTGAAGAAGCAAAAAAATATTCAGATGCTCCCATGTATATAACTGGATCAGGACAGGCCAGCATAGGAAACGCCATAAACAATCTGGCCAGTATCACCGAATGGGTTCCATTAAAACGAGCGGTCAAAGAAGCCTTCAGAACAGCAAAAATCACGTTAAAAGACATTGACATAGCCGAGTTACATGACTGTTTTACAATATCTGAACTGATGGAGTACGAAGCATTTGGCTGGTGCAAACCAGGAAATGGAGGAAAATTCATCGAGGACGGTGAACCCTACATCGGTGGAAAGATAGCTGTCAATCCAAGAGGTGGTTTACTTGGCTGTGGTCACCCCTTGGGAGCCACAGCAATACTACAGACCATCGACATAATGCATCAGTTCCAAGCCAAAGTACCCAAGGGAAGACATGTTAGTGGTGCAGAGACAGCCATAGCTCACAATCTAAGTGGAGCAGCAAATGTTCACAGTCTTATGGTTTACTCGCGAGGTTAGAATATGAAGAACCTGAAATTTGAGAAAGTAACCAGACCGGACAAAATTGAACTTCCATACATGCTGGACTTTTATCCGTTGGAAGATGAGAAGAACACAAGAATCAATCAATTCTTTAAGAACCTAAAGAATGGTCATTTAACGACAACCAAATGTAAAGAATGCAGCAAACTTTTATGGCCTCCAAGAATTGTCTGTCCAAATTGCATGTCAGACAACCTTGAATGGGTTGACCTAGGCGTTGAAGGAGAACTCTATGCTTTCACAGTCATGAGAGCTGGTGCTCCTCTTGGGTTTGAAAGGGATGTTCCCTTCTGTATTGGCATGGTTAAGATCAAAGGTTTGCTCTTATCAGCAAGGATCGATGAAGCAAAATATGAGGACCTAGCAATTGGAGATAAAGTTAAGCTGAAGATTGTACAACTTGAAGATGATCGCGTCTTCTTTAGATTTCGTAAAATCAGCTAACTGTTCAGAAATTAACTAGAATAAATCATCCTCAATTTCCACGTTCTTTTTCGGCATCCTTCCAAACCGTTTCGTAAATTGTTGAAGCAGTTCACTCTCTCTCATAGTGTACATCTTGGCTTCCTCCCATATGAAGTATTTTACATCATCGCTGATTTGAAGCTGCTCTTCCAAATCTCTTTTCATGTTCTCTGTTCCTTTAATATACACAACCTCCTTGTTTTCATCCAGTAGTTGGAAAACACCCTCTCTCTCTGGAAGGATCCCTAAATTTTCTTGTTTTAGAGGTATCCATTTTTCAGGAGGTTGGGGAGCTTGTTGTATGCTCAGTCTTAGATCACATCTTAGGCAGCGACTTGCTTCTTCCAAGGCTGATTTCTCGTCATACCCGTATTCAACCTCGGAAAAATTTCCTCTCCGTTCCTCAACGGATAAGCAAGGCATTAAAACGGATACTCTATGGGCGAGCTTTTCCTCTTTTCCAAGCCAATGACTTGGTTTCTCAATATCAACAAACGCATCTTCAAGTATTCCTGGTCCTCCAAAGTGTTTGTCAATGGCGAAGGCAGCATTCCTGCCTGACACCAGTGCTTTAACTATCGAGGTTGGCCCATTGAAAATATCTCCACATGCAAAAACAAATGGAACACCTGTTTCTATTGCCCCATAGTCTACACCAGCTGGCTCTGAATTTAATTTCTTAAGTTGGTCTACATATAGTTCTGGCAGGTCTGGAGCTTGTCCGATTGCAGTTATGAGTATGTCTGTTTTAATCTTCTTCGTCCTTAGTTCATCAAAGGTCGGGTTAAATTTTCCATTTTCATCGAAGACTGAAAGACAATGCATGAGTTCTACTTCTGAAACCTCGTTATTAGAACCTAGAATCTTCTTAACTCCGTAGGAATTATGTATTGTCGCTCCTTCCTCTAGGACTTGCTTAATTTCCCATGGAAAAGCAGGCATTTCGTCAGTCTTCTCTAAACAAGCGACATGTACGTCTGTAGCTCCAATTCTCATGGCTGCTAGGGCAACATCCATGGCGACGTTTCCTCCTCCTATTACAAGAACTTTCCCATCAAGTTTCGGAGCTTTGCCTAATCTAACATCTCTTAGAAAATCAAGTCCTCCATATATGCCTGGTAGTTCTGATCCTTCGACCTTCAGTTTCCTGCTTTTTTGTAGTCCCACAGCAAAAAGTACTATGTCATGTCCTTCATTTTTAAGCCCATCAAGTGTGATGTCTTTACCAAACACAACACCAGTCTTAACTTTCACACCAAGATTAATAATTTCACGAATGTCTTTTTCAACGACGTCTTTAGGTAATCGATATTCTTGAACACCATAGCGCATCATTCCACCCAGTTCAGGCATCGCCTCAAGCAAACTCACTGTGTGACCCAATCTAGTCAAATAGTATGATGCACTTAGCCCTGCAGGACCAGACCCAATAACTGCAATTTTCTTCCCTGTTGATTCTGCAATCTTTCGTTTCTTCTTCCATGTCTCTCCTTCCTTTTCCATTGCGAAACGTTTCAGGTGGCAAATTGCGACAGTTTGATTGATCATTTGGCGTCTACAAATATTCTCGCATGGGCGAGAACAAGTGTGGGCTAGAATGTTGGGTAAAGCAAGTTTTTCTCTGATGACAGCAGCAGCATCAGAAAATCTGCCCTCAGAAACTAATCTGATGTATCTTGGGACATCAACATTAGCGGGACACGCATATTTACATGGAACCAGATTAATTTCACGCTTCATCGGTTCTACTTCTTTGTCCATTAATGCTCCCGTTGGACAGACCTCGACACAAGCTCCGCAAAACCTACAATCAGATTCCATAAGTGAAGGGGCGATTGCTCCTACGAGAACTTCTCTATCTTTATAGACAAAACCGAGAGCATTAACACCACGTAATTCCTGACATGCTCTGACACATCGGGTACATCCAATGCAAAGATTATGATCTCGTAAGAAGAGTGGCTCATCCTTTGTTAAGGGTAGATTCTGTGGAATGTATCGAGAGGTGTCTTCTCTGATTCCAATATACTCTGCAACTTTCTCTAACTCGCAATTTCCAAACTTTGAACAGCAACGTTCCTCTTCTGGAACGTTTGTGGAGCAGGGCTCTCTTGTACACCCCTCTTTTTGAGAACAGGTCAGACACGCATGGGGATGTCGGGATAGAACTTTCTTGAGCTTAATTTTTCTTGCTTCACGAACCCGTTCTGTTTCGGTCAGAACTTCCATTTTGTCAATAACAGGTGTACAACATGCAAGAACAAGTTCCTCTTTCCCTTCAACCTGAACTAGGCATAATCCACAACCCTCAAAGGTTTTCTCAGGCAATTCATTCGTAATCCTATCACATCCATGATACACGCTTTCAATAGATTTTGCTTCATTGGGAGAGATCAGCTCTGGATGGTAACAGATCGTTGGGATGTAAACATCTACTCTTTTAGCAGCTTCAAGAATAGTTGTCCCTTGCTCAACATCAACTTCGGTATTATTTATGATAACCTTGATGTTTTCCGGAATAGATTTTCCCTACCAAGAATGGATTATTGCTTTCGGCTCACACGCTATCACACAAGGAAGTCTCCTTTCTCCACTTACTGGTTTGCATGGAGCACAAGCATACTTTATTTTCTTGCGTTGTTCTTCAACTACAGCAGTCATTTGTCCCCCTTCAATATCAAATTCATCCTCGATGAGCTCAAGAACTTTGTACGGACAAACATCCACACATTTTCCACATCCGTTGCACTTGTCGGTATCAATCGTGATAAAGTAATCTCCAGAACCATCCTTGTATCCATAATGAGCTTTCATCTTTACATCTCCTTTCAACGTAGTCCTATCTCTTTTTCATAAAGCGCCTTAGCAAAAAGTGCGGCTCCGATTGCTCCAGCTAAAATTGGATCTAATTTTGGCTCTAGGGGTTTCACTCCAAGGTTTTTCTCAAGCCGGGAGATTATTCCAGTGTTCTTCGCAACTCCTCCTGTGACCACAAAGTCTTTTTCAACTCCGACTTTTGTGAGTAGATCGATTATTCGATTAACCATAGCGAGGTGATATGCTGCAGCAACCTTCTCTTTTGGCCATCCCTGTCGTAATAAGGCTAATGATTCAGCTTTTGCAAAGATCACGCAAGTATTACTTACTGGTGGTGGTTCTTCATGTATAACTAATGAGGATTTTCCAAGTTCCTCTATCGATACTCTGATTAGATCAGCAAAAACTTCAAGCCCTCTTCCTGTTCCAGCAGCGCACTTGTCGTTCATTAGGAACGACATGACTTTCCCTCTCTCATCGCACCTAATAGCCTTACAATCTTGTCCTCCAATGTCGAGTACTGTTCGAACTGTAGGGCCATAGATATAGTGAGCTCCTCTGGCGTGGCAAGCGATCTCTGTTATTGTTCTTTTGGCGAACGGTACATTGACCCTTCCATACCCAGTTCCAACTATGTAATTAAGGTTGCCAGTTTCTAGACCCGTTCCTTCAAGGGCCCAGTTAAGGGCTTTGACTGCGGTTTCTTCACTTACACCGCCTGTTCTCATAGCGGCATATGAAAAAAGTTTTCCATCAACCATGACCGATGCTTTACTGCCCACAGACCCAATATCGACGCCTGCTGTAACTATTTTGCCATCTTTCCAATCCACGTCAGGTTCAGTATGTCTATATTCTCGCCAACGCCAGTACTCTCTAGATTTTTCACTCATCCATTATGCCTCCGTCTCAGATGCGAGTAAAGATGCCCCAAGAGCTCCCACGTATTGTGGATTTTCAGGAATGAGTATCTCCGTGTTTAACTCTTTCTTTAGAGGTGGTAAAAACCCAGGATTTCGTGCTACGCCTCCAATGAGGGCTACATCTCTTTCCACACCAACCCTGAGAACCATTGAAGCAATTCTGCCTGCCATAGCGTCGTGGATCGCTCTCGATATGTCTTCCTTTGAAATCTTTGAGTGAATGAGTGTAACAACCTCAGATTCTGCGAAAACACAGCATTGTGCATTCATGGGTATAGATTTCGTTGATTTTAATGCTAGAGGACCCATGTCCTCAACATTCACTTCCAACGCTCTTGCCATAGTTTCTATGAAAGTTCCAGCGCCAGCAGCACATCTCTCATTGATGACAAAGTCTCTTACCTTCCCTTTTTCACCAATTTTCACTCCCCTTCCTTCTTCAGCACCAACGTCAATCACGGTCTTCACTGTTGGAATCAAATGGTAAGCTCCCTTTGCGTCAGCGATCACTTCTGGTACAATTCTTCCTGGGTTTATAGGTTGTTTCTTATGGATGATTTTTCTTCCCATACCAGTAGCGACAACATTAGAAATTTCATCACGGTTTAGACCAGAACCTTTTAACGCTTTATCGAAAACTTCAGCTGCTGATTTCAAGACATCAAATTCAACGATGCCATTGGTCCTTGCAAGAACGTTTTTTGCATCTTCGATGATTACCACTTTTGTATATTTTGCTCCTACATCCAATCCAGCTGTTATCATCTTTAAGTTCCCCTTTACTCCCTCAATTTTTTAAGTCCCATACTTTCAAAAAAAGTAGTTAGTCGAGCCGTGGTTCCTGCAAAATCGAATTCTCTCTCATCTCCCATGTTTCCCTCAAAGGGAAAAACAGGTACACCTGCATTAACCAGTCCATAGCGATTTTCAGCTATGTGAACGCTTAGCCCTTCGCAGCCCCTATTATAGTGAAGTAGCACTGCATCAACCTTCCATTGGTCAACTATGCTTAGTATCATCTTTGTCTTCGCTTCTGGAACGTAGAAGTGTGCCCATTCAGGTCTGTCAACCGTCCATTCAACAATCATTCTGAGTGCTTCCTCCCTTGTTTGTGGCTTTTTCTTGGGCAGTTCTTTGGGTGCCCATGTTCCATCTTGACGATATTTCCACATTCCAATTAACCCAAAAGTATAGAGAGAACCGAGAGAAACGACTCCATATTTTTCCATTTCCCTGAAGATTTTCAGAAAGCCCCAGGGAGGTTGTGTGTCCGTAATTACTCTGAATCTTTCATTAGCAATTGCAGCAATCCCGTTCTTGACTCTTTCTTCAACTTCAGCCTTTAACTTAGCATAAAAGTTGACACATTCAGGCCGATGTTTCATAAGAGTGCCTATTACGTAAAGTGAGTACATGGTCTTTTCATCTAGGGGAGCTGGGACAGCTTGATTCAGGGTACATATCTCAGCCCAAAGTCTTGTGGCGTTTATTTCATTCCAAACAGCTTCACAAAGTAGTCTATCGTTGTATGTTCTCCCAGAGATCTTTTCCAACCACTCAATTCCATCATTCAACTGTTGATAAATATAGTTTAACTTGTATCCATCTAAAGGGCTGTCCAATGAGTAACCAACTGAAACATCTACACAATACATTGGAATTTTTTTTCCCTTCTTTTCTTCAAGCCACTTTGCAACTTGATACCATTTCCCATGACTGCAACAAATATGATCTTGCCATATAAAATCTGGAGCAGGATGTTCATCTATCACCTTCCCATCTGCAAGAACATATTTTCCAAGAAGAATCGATCCCCAATAGTTTCTCATGTAAGCACAAAGGGTGCGTGGAAAACCTGCTGCCTCAACCGCCTCGTGACATTCAGCAGTGAAATCCTTAAAGAAAGCTATTGTAGCACCATGTGGTTCTCCTGTTATGCAATAGACGTCTTCGCCAAGCCCAGCGGGTATAGTACTGAAGGACCATGCTCCTCCTGCCCAGCGAATTCCTCCGCGTTCATGAGCGTTTAAATAGTCTTCATAATATCTGCTTCTAAGTTGTTTTGCTTCGTCCCATATCTTCAAAGGTTCTGTTGGGTATTCTTTTATCTGAGTCATTTACAATCCTCCGTTAGAAGAGTTCCTCCAATCCTGTTAAGGTTTCAAGAAATGCTTCGACTCTTGTTCGAAATTGCCCCCATGGAACTGTAACATCAAACTCAAGAGGGTACGATTGAACACCGACATTTTCCAATGCTTCTCTTAATGGTGGAATTTCAATTCCATGTGGGTCACAGAACTTATTTTGAATCACCAATGCTCCTTGAACCTTGTAGTCCTTTGCAAGTTTAACAGCATGCTTTACCCTACTGAACTCTGGCCAGTCTTTACTCGGGCAAGGTACTCTATTCACATATCGCGAAGCTATCGCAAATAACCTGTTCTCATTTGGCACAACATCATCCCAAAGATATCTTGACCCCGTACAATGTTCCTCAATCACAAAAGTCGCATCCAAAGCTTCAACATTCTTCATGAATATCCTGTCATCATCCTCACTTCCAACAATCATTAACCTGATCCCTGTGTTATGATCAAGGTTCCGATTGGGCAATTCCTGCAAAAGTTGCTCTAAAAGCTTGCTGTGCTCCTGTTTATCAACCATTTGGCTTGAAAGAACCATTTCCATTGCTTCTAAACCGGTGATTTTGGGATTATCCAACTTTCGGTACTCGTAGATCTTTCGCAGAAGTTCTCTATTTCTATTCATAATTCTTATTCCCCGATCCAAGTCTTCAACGGTAATCTTTTCTCCTGTCCAATCTTCAATGGCTTTTCTAAATTTCCCGAATTCTTGAGTAAGATATGGGATTGCATGACGGTTTTGGACTCCATGAGGTATGTGTATGTAATAAGCGAAAGGCGTAGGAATGTGGAGTCTCCATGCATTGAAGGCTTGTCTCAAATGTAAGCACGACTGTCCTTCCACAATTCCATCAATATAATTGAATTTTCCTTTAAGTCCCTGAGCTAAGCAATCCCTGCAAAGATGGCAGAACATGGCGAATATGTAAGGCTCTGTCACGGTTGGTGGTTCATGGCTTCCGAGAATTCTAACAGGCAGCATGTTGGCAGCATAGAGAATTTCCTCCGGAACATAAGTGCAAAAATAACCTATTACCTTGTGATCTGATTTTTCTTTCCACTCCTTAGCATATTCATGCCTGTTATCTACCCAGTCTCTGAACTTCTGAAATATTTCCTCAACCAAAGGCACACTTCCAAACATTATTATATAAATCTCGATGTAAAAATATAAAAACTTCCCATTTATATTTTTCTGAAATATGAGAAAGAGATCATCAGTCAAGTGATAAGCTATATTAGATGAACAGACAAAATATTAGACCATTGAGGGATTTCATGGAAAAGTTCCAAAATATAAGTTATACAGTCAAAGATAACATCTCTAGGATCACAATAAACAGGCCTCCACTGAATATCTTGGATGTACAAACCATTGAAGAGATAATCTCTGCACTTACACATGCAAAAAAGGAACAAAATGTGCACGTCCTAATTGTTGCTGGGGAAGGTGATCGCGCCTTTTCAGCTGGAGTTGACATAGAGGCACATCTGCCTGACAAAATCAACAAAACGCTTGATCAGTTTCACAGGATGTTCCACTTGTTGGTTGGCTTTGAAAAACCTACAATTGCTGTGGTTGATGGTCTAGCCTTAGGTGGTGGATGTGAATTGGCTATGGCTTGTGACATAATTATTGCATCAGACAGAGCTAAGTTTGGACAACCTGAAATTAAGGTTGGTGCAATTCCCACTGTGGCTGCAGCATTTTTACCAAAACTGATAGGTAGAAAACAGGCTTTGGAGATGATATTTACTGGTGATATCCTTGGAGCTGCAGAAGCAAAAGAGATTGGACTTGTTAACAAGGTAGTTCCTGTAAAAGAACTAAACAAGAAGGTTGATAAGCTGTTAGGTAAGATGAAGGATCTAAGTCCAACAGTTCTTACTCTGGTAAAAAAAGCAGTTTATCAGGGAATCGATATGGGTTTCAAAAAGGCTTTGGATGGTGTTACTGAAGTATATCTTAAAGAACTTATAGTTACAGAGGATGCTGTGGAAGGCTTAAAAGCTTTCTTGGAAAAGAGAAAGCCTGAATGGAAGGGAAAGTAACAGTCTTAACTAGCCATGTTCTCCAATGGTTGGTAGACTAAAAGTCAGGTGTGAGAACAACTCTTTTCATGAGTCTTCCTTCATGAGCTTCCTCAAAGAAAGTTTTAATTTTACTCATTGGTTGAATTTCGGTAAAAGGCTTTATTTTAACAATTTTCTTCAACACTAATTCCAACACTTCTGGATAGTATTTAGGTAAACATCCCCAAGTCCCTCTGATCTCTGAATCAAAGGCCATCAACCTTGAGATACTGTATTCATTTTTTTGTGTGCCAAACCCAATCACGATTAATTTCCCAATGAAGGACAAAAGGCTTAGTGCGATTTCTTGTCCCCCAACAACTCCAGTAACCTCAAAAATCGTCCACCCATATTTACTTGGAAGACTGTTGGTCTGACAAATCTTTCGGAACTCTTCACGAACATCCTTTGTGTTTTTAGCAGTAGAGTTTATGACAAAATCAGCGCCATATTTAAGCGCCCTTTCAAGTTTCTCAGGAATAAGATCAATCCCTATAACTGTTTTGGCTCCAAAAGCCTTGGCCATTTGAACTACATAACTGCCGACACCACCCATGCCTACTACGATAACGTTGTCTCCTTTCTTTAGTTCTGCTCTTACACATGCTTGATAGGGTGTCGTTACAGCATCAGCAATTACCGCCAACTCAGCAAGTTGAAAATCGTCATGATTCTCAACAACACATAGGTCTCGTGAGGGAACCGGAATATGGCTGGAAAATCCGCCATAGATCCCCAGACTGTTTCCTGGCATTCTTTGCGAAAGACATCGATTTCCTCTACCAGCATTGCATATGTCACAGTTATTGCATGGCATGACTGCTGGTACAATGACTTCCTTTCCAATTAGATTTGGGTCTCCAGCAACTACAATTCCACTGATCTCATGTCCCAAAGTCAAGGGTGGTTTCACAACCGTTGGGACTCCACCATAGAAATATCCTAGATCCGTGTGACAGATTCCACAGCCTGCAACTTCAACTAATACTTCTGTGTTTTGTAGTTGAGGTACGGGTATCTCAGTAAGCACCAATTCACCTTCATCCACAACACCAGTTTCTTGATCTTTAATCCATGGTTTTGTCATCTGCCAGGTCAGAATCTTATCAGGTTTGTTTTTCATTTTCTCAATCCAATACGAACCAAAGGTAATACGTATTTGATGCTAATTATGCATGGTCAATATAAGAATTGAGTTTCTCATTTGCATCTCTGTATGATAATCTATCCACCATTTTTTTTCGTAATACTTTCGTGGGACAATGGGGTAAGCACTCTATTCATACTATCGTCAGCTATAGCCACTGAATAACCAGCTATTCTTCTTAGATCTCTTCCGATTAAACCAACTGTAACAGCAGTGTCAACATCTTTTATTTTTGCCATAACTGCCTTTAGCAGATGTTTTTCCTTTTCTATGGTATCTGTCATCTTTCCAAAAACCTGAACAGCAAGTTTGGTATCTTTCTTTAAAAATGATTGAACAGCATCTTCTTGCATTCCATAGACTAAATCTGATAACATCTCAATCATGTTCAAAACGCTTTGATCAATTCTCTCCTTCTTCTCCAGTAGCAGAAGATGCCTAACAATCTGTGAACAATGATAAACCAGTCTACTGAGATCTCTTGCCATTAAGGCAAAAGTTACACATTCACGGCAACCTCTAATACCCACATCTTTCGCAATGGTTTTACTTATACTGGCCAGAGCCACTTGGCGAATTGTGAGCCGATAGTGCCTTAAGGCTTCTCCACTGCGTTCTATAACCTCTCTCGCAAGAGCAAAATCCCAATTCTTTACTGATCTCACCGCATCTTTTTGTAAATGTAGAGAAAATAAAGAAGTCTTGCTTAGAAGTGATTCTAAGTGAAAGGCAGAAGGATCAATCAAAACTTGATAACTTATTCTGTTGGCTCCTTCTTCAGACACTTCCACTCCAGGTAATTCTAGCCGTAACGTTTTCAGCCTTCTCTTCTGCTCTGCAGAGATTATGTCCTTTGAGATAATATCGATTCGATCCGCTCCTTGAATATAATAAGTGGCAACATTATATTCAAGCGCTTGATTATCAGGAAAATCTTCAAACTGAAGTGTGATTTTCAACAGTTTTTTTGATGGGGCAGTCACAGGATAAATATTTAGAGAACCATCATCCTCTTCAGAAACAACTATTTGTTGTCCACTCTTTAGCTTTCGCTTATCTACCCATTTTTTGGGAATAGAGAGTGTGAAACTTCCACCCTTTATTTTCTGCAACTTTCTGATCTCCATGATGATAACCCTCTCACTAGCTTGTTTATTCTATAAGTTATATAAATGTAGTTTCAAAAATACTAGTCTACATAACAATTAAATTGTGCCAACCACCTGTAGTATTTCCAAAACTAGTAATTTGTGAAACTCATGACAGATCAAATCAGAATCCAGTTCTTTGTCATGTTCAGAGAGATAGTTGGAAAAAGAGAAATATCACAGAAGATCTCACCAGGAACAACATTAGGAGACATTCTCGGTATATTAGCGAGAAAATATGGAAAAGACTTTCAGGAAACGATTAATGAAAAGACTGGTCAGGTAAACATTGATACACTAATTATGCTAAATGGTAAAAATGTAAGAAACATAAACACGAAAATAAATGATGATGATTTGATCATAATTACAGCTCCTCTTGGTGGAGGCTGAAAAGGTGATGCATTGAGCTCAGTCAGATGTTTAAATTGTCTAAAAAGATTCTCTGTCCCACCAAAAGCGGAAATGGCAGTATGCCCGAAATGTGAGACAAAATATCGAATCTCATGGCCAACTCCCAAACAAGCGAAAGTAAGGGGCTTAGCCATTTAAGATCAATCAGGCGAACCAAAATGGTTTGGAACAGAAAAATAGGGTACATAAACCTATCAACAAAAAAGATTACTCAGAAAATCGTACCCAAGAAACTACGTAATTTGTACTTAGGTGGCAGAGGGATCGCCATGTACCTACTTTATAACCATCTAAAGCCAAGGATCGATCCACTAAGTTCTGAAAACGTGTTCTTAGTTAGTGGAGGACTCTTAAACGGAATTCCATGTCTAGGCTCGGGACGATGTGACATAGCGGCTAAATCCCCCTTAACAGGAGCTATTGGGGACTCTAACATGGGAGGCTTCTTTGCACCTGAACTAAGATTCGCAGGTTTTGACCATCTTGTAATCAAAGGAAAATCCGACAAACCAGTTTACCTTCTAATAAGAAACGGTGAGATAGAAATTAAGGAGGCTTCTCATCTCTGGGGTAAAGATACCTTTGAAACCCAAACCATCATAAGGAAAGAAGAAGCCGATGAGAACATAAAATCCATAGTAATAGGTATTGCCGGTGAAAAACTTGTTAAATTCGCTAACGTGAGAACCGGAATGAAGAACTCTGCTGGAAGAACGGGTATGGGGTGCGTGATGGGTTCAAAGAATCTCAAGGCTATCTCAGTTAGGGGAACCATTCCATTGGAATTCACTCATCCTGATGAACTTCTGAAATACTGTAAACAAATGAATGACATGATCACGAATACCCGTTGGTCGAAAGCTCAATCAAGGTGGGGTACAATGATAATCTACAGCAACACAAACACTACGGGCTTGATCCGAACAAGAAATTTTCAATTGAACCAACTTGTTGCGGGTCAAGATCTAGAACCGGAAAACATAGATAACTATTCTATTGGTACCTCCGGATGCTATGGCTGCGCTGTTCACTGTCGCCACCGCTATATGCTGAAGGAAGGTCCTTATGCTCCTCTTTTTGGCGAAGGCCCAGAATACACTTCTCTTGGAGCCTTTGGCACTATGGTTGACTGCCGAAAAATGGAAACAATACTCATAGCAAATCATTTAGTAAACAAGTATGGCCTCGATACTCTTGAAACGGGCGGATTAATCGCGTGGTCTATGGAGCTCTTTGAGAAGGGAATACTTGATAAAACAATGACTGATGGACTGGAACTCGAATGGGGCAACGAAGATGCTCTATTTGAAATGATCCGCAGAATTGCCTATCGAGAAGGATTTGGAGATACATTAGCAGAAGGATTCAAGGGAGCAACAAATAGAATTGGTGCAGACTCTGAATACTATGCTATTCAAGTGAAGGGAATGAGTAATCTGCACTCAGATGAACGTCCGACACCAAGCTTCGCGTTGGGAATAGCAACTTCAACTAGAGGAGCTGACCACCTGCGAAGTCGCCCAGCAATAGACATGTACGGTCTACCAGAAGATCTCTTGGAAAAATTGTATGGTGGACCCATATCAGCAAATTATGGTTCATATGATGGAAAAAGTAGAATGGTTTGGTGGCAAGAACTCCTCTATGCAGTCACAGACTCGATCGGAATCTGCAAGTTCCAGACAGTTTTCTGCGCTGTTCATGCCCCTAAATGGGAAGAATTTCTTAAACTTATACAATTGGCAACTGGAATTTCGTTCTCAAAACACCAGTTGATGATGGTTGGAGAAAGAATCTCAACCATCGAAAGGATGTTTAACCTCAGAGAGGGTTTCTCAAGAAAAGATGATACTCTACCTGAACGCTACTTTAAAGAACCTACACCCATCGGCTTACCTGTAGCAAAAAACAAAAAAATTGATAGAGCCAAGTTCAACAAAATGCTGGACGAATATTACGAGCTTCACGGTTGGGATGATCAAGGTGTTCCAACGATTAAAACATTAAAGAATTTAGGTCTCAACGAAGAACCATCAAATCTTGCATGAGGTGAAAAAGCTTTGCTTAAAATGTTGATAGTCGATCCCGAAAAATGCACAGGATGTAGGCTTTGTGAAACGGTCTGTTCAATTCACCACGAAAAGACCTGTACACCTGAAACATCAAGGATTCAGGTTGCAAAGTGGGAACATGAGGGAATCTATCTTCCCATGGTTTGCCAGCAATGCGATTCACCAGTCTGTGAAACTGTTTGCCCCATGCATGCTATAAAGAGGGAACCTGAAACTCAAGCCATCGTTATCGATGAGCAATTATGTGTAGGATGCAGATTATGCATACAATTTTGTCCTTTAGGTTCTATTGGAATGAACCAAAAAACCAGGAAGATCATAAAATGTGATTTATGTGGCGGCGAACCGATCTGTGTAGATTTCTGTCGACCCGAAGCAATACAATACATGGAAATAACTACATTCAACGCAAAAAAAAGAAAGACCGCTGCAAAAAGATTCTCTGATCATCTTAAAAAACTGTTAACCAATGGTTAAAACTAAGCTTTACTTAGTGCAGCTTCAACGATTTCGGTGAAGTCACAAACATTGATTCGATATGAGTTTCGCAACGCTGCATAGCGCAAGTTTATTTGACATGTAGGACAGGCAGTTGTCAAAAAATCAACGTCAAGCGGAATCACATCTTTAACCAAACGATTTACAGCTGAATTTAGACTAACCCGATTGTTATATGACCAAACTCCCCCTCCACCACCACAACAACGTGCACGATCTTGGCTCAACGTCATTTCAGAAAAATCAAGGTCTGGAATCTTGAGCAAAACGTTCCGTGGAGCTTGATACACTTGAGTGTGACGACCTAATGAACATGGATCATGGTAGGTGACTTTTCCATTAACATTCGTTTCAAGTTCCAATCGTCCATCCTTTATCAAGCTTTCAATAAACTGTGATGTGTGAAAAACGGCGCATGGCATTTCGAGTCCTAGAATTTCTGGATAAAGTTTGGAGAAGGTGTAATAACAACCTGCACACGAGGTGATAATGAACTCCGTTCTGGACTTGGAAACTTCTTCTACAAGTTTGATTGCATTATTTTTCGCGTCTTCCCATAAACCTGAAGATAAAAGTACGTAGCCACAACATCCTTCATTTCCAAGGAATGTAAAATCGACTCCTGCAGAGTTTAAGATGTTTGTAACTGATCTTACAGTTTTGGGAGTACGTGCTGCAACTGTGCAACCAACCCAATAACATGTAGAAGCTTTCTCTTTAAAACTCGGATTCGAATTGAAATTCAAACTAAGTAATTTGTGCTTTCTAGCTGATGTACCACTTGGATCGCCACTTTTCAGAATGTTCTGAGCAGCTGCCTTGAAAATCTTAGGTGCGTATTCACTAATTCCGATTTTTTGCCTTGTAGAGCGAACAGCTTCTTGAAATTCTGAATGCGATAGACACTCTGCAAAGCAGAGTCCACAATTACTGCATGTATAGAGAATGTCAACTATTTTTTTGGAGATCGGTAGATCTCCCCTCAATATGCCTCTAATAATAAGCAGTCTTCCTTTTGCTGACCATGTTTCAATATTATTGAAATATGGAGCTACAGTGCAGTAACTGCTACAGACATCAGGATCTTGATGTTTAGTTGTTGGCTTATTAAGAAAGATCATTTTTTGAGCGAGGGCAAGTTTCTGTAAGACACCTTGCTCCATTCCTTGAAATTCCATCATGTTCTTAATAATGCACTTTTCTTGTTCTTCCAATAAACCAAGCTCGCAAGGTTCAGAATCATCCAGCAATACGATGGATTTGTTGTTCATCACACTAATTTTCTTTTCCCGTTGAACAACTGTAAAACATTCTTTATCCGCTAAACTAAGCAAATCCTTAATTTCTTTTGGTGAACGCGTTTTAACTATGCAGTCAATTTTGGCTTCAGGTCTTTCCCTGTAGATCTGCTCGAAAGAATAAACATAACAATCTTCCATTTCTGTGAGAACATTCTCTTTTCCAACAATATGTTGCAGAAGACGTATTGTCTTGTTTTGCAAAGTCAATTGAGGACCACTTTTCAATAAATAACGCTTATAATGTGCCATAAGAGAGATTTATCTGTAGTCACGACCATTATGTGGATTTAATGATGTTTTACAGTAATTTTATATGGATCATTTTCCCTATCAGCGTGAGAGTAGCTGAAAATGGAGGTTGCGATAGTAGGAGTTGGACAGACTCCTTTCAATAGAAATTGTGGATCAAACATACGCGAGCTATGTTTTGAAGCCTTTAAAGATGCGATTAAAGACATCAACCTAGCTCCCAAAGAAATCGAAGCGTCAATTGTATGCTCAGCTCCAGAATATGACAGACAACGAAGTCCAGCTGGATTAATATCAGAATATTTAGGTTTAAATCCTAGACCAACACTTTATGCTGAATCCCTCTGTTCTTCAAGCAGTTCTGGTGTAAGGGTTGGTTATAGCTTCATAAAGTCTGGTCTTCATGATATAGTTATAGTAATCGGCTTCCAAAAAATGTCCGAGATCACATCAGCTGAAGCTCAAGAGAGAATGGGGCGAGGAGCAGACATTCAATGGGAGTCACCCTTTGGTACTATGATGCCTGCAGGTTATGCCATGTTTGCCCAAGCTCATATGCAAAAATATGGAACAACGGAGGAACAATTGGCAAAGATAAAGGTAAAAAGTAGTAAATATTCACTGTTAAACCCCTTAGCAATGTACAGAAGAGAGATGACACTGGAAGACTGCATGAAAGCAAGAGTCATAGCAAGCCCATTAAAAATGTATGATTGTTGCGCGAACGCTGATGGAGCCTCATGCATAATTATGTCAAACAGAAAGAAAGCAAGGAAGATAACGGACACACCGATCTGGATAACAGGGATAGGCGCTGCGAGCGACACCCTTTCAACCACAGGACGAGTCAATCTTACCGGTCTTGACTGTGCAGTAGAAGCAGGCAGACAAGCATACAAGATGGCTGGCATTCAACCAAAAGATGTAGACGTAGCTGAAGTACATGATTGCTTTACGATAGCTGAATTGATGGCGTATGAAAATTTGGGTTTCTGCGAGCCCGGACAAGGCGGTAGGTTGATAGAGGAGTCACAGACATACATAGGCGGAAAAATCCCTGTAAACGTGGATGGAGGCTTACTTTCTAAAGGTCATCCCATAGGAGCAACTGGCGGATCCCAGCTACGCTCCATCGTGCTTCAACTCCAAAGTAAGGCTGGTAAAACCCAAGTAGATGGCGCTGAGATTGGTCTTGTACATAACATTGGTGGAGTTGGCTTGTACGGAAACGTTACAATTGTAAGCAGGTGATTTCATGAGTTTCAATAGATTTGGAAAGATTAGTTATATTTCTGAAACAAAGGTGTCTGATTTTGTCGATTATCTAAAGGATGGGAAAATTATGGCCACCCGTTGCAATCGATGTGGGCGATTATACTTCCCTCCGAGGGCTGATTGTCCAGATGATCTGTACAGTGATATGAGATGGGAGCAGCTGAGTGGAAAATGTAGGTTGCTAACGTTTACCACAGCCTATTTCGCCCCAACAGGATTTGAGGAAGATGCTCCCTATACTATTGCTTTAGCAAAATGTGAGGAGGGTGTTAAGGTATACGCGCTCTTGAATAAGGCGATCAAGATAGATGAATTGTCCGTAGGTATGGATCTGGTGCTCACACCCCTTCAACTAGTGGACAATAGGATAACCTATCAACTTGTAAAAGCTTAGTTTCGTGAGAGGATTTGCCATGATGACTCATGAATCGATAAGGTTCGGTGTCGAGGGTCCTACATATCCTTGGGAGACAGTATTGGACATAGCCTTATTTGCAGAGAAAAACGGATTTGATTCTTTCTGGATGCCTGATCATCTGGTAGCTACGGGTGTGAAACGTTGGGATGCCTTAGACGCTTGGAGCACGCTGTGTGCCCTTGCCGTACAAACAAAGAATATCAAACTGGCTTCCGGCGTGAGTGATACGTACAGACACCACCCTGCTGCCTTGGCTCAGATGGCAGCCACATGTGACACATTATCCAATGGTCGTGCAATACTTGGAATAGGTATAGGCGAAGCAATGAATTTGGTTCCCTTTGGGATCGACTTCGATAAACCCGTTGGAAGAACTATTGAGGCAGTACAGATTATTCGAAGACTTTTCACAGAAGACTTTGTCAGTTTTAAAGGGAACTACTATACTTTGAATGAAGCTTTCATTAGACCAAGACCAGCGATACCAGTCTCCGACACTTACTACAGATCTACAATCCCAATCTTCATCGCTGCAAGTTCTCCAAGAACCATGAAGATGACTGCTCAATATGGCGATGGCTGGCTTCCAGCAAACCTAACACCTGAAGAATACAAAAATGGCTTAAAAAAGATTCGAAGGATGGCAAAGGAACAACACAGAGATCCTTCAAAAATCGATCCAGCCCACTTTATGTACATAGTAGTAGCTAAAGACGCAGAGATAGCAAAAAAAAGTATGATGTTAACAGGAAAAATGATGTTGCTATCAAGACCAAGAATTCTTGAAAAGATCGGATTCAAACCTCCAACCTACGATTATGAAATGACATTTAAACTTGTTTTTCCTAGGGACGGTGATTCTTGGTTGAAAAACGCGAAGGAATTACCAGATCAAGTGGTTGAAAATTCACCTTTCCTTTATGGCACGCCTGATGACATTATCGAAAAAATTGAGGAATTTGTAAAAGCTGGTTGCCATAACTTTGTATTAAATTTCCAAGTTTCGAAAAGGCTTCTTAAAGAAAATTGCCAGCTCTTTGCAGAGCAGGTCATACCATATTTCAAGGAGAAACATGCAAACAAACACTAATGAATCAAACTTGGGCGATTTACTTGTACTTTAAGTTTTTAACTGCGAAATCGTTAAGAATTTGGACCATAAATCTAATTGAAGGATTCTTATGATCAATAATGGAAGATATCTATTCACCTCTGAATCAGTTGCAGAAGGACATCCTGACAAAGTAGCAGATCAGATATCCGACGCGGTACTGGACGCTATCTTAAGTAAAGATCCCAAAGCAAGGGTAGACTGTGAAACCTTGATAATGCAAGGAAATGTTATTGTCACCGGTCAGATTTCTACCGCATGTTATGTTGACATTCCTCAGATAGTTAGAAACACATTGAAGGAGATTGGATTAGACAATGCCCGGGATGGCATGGACTGGGAAACATGCGGCGTTCTAGTCTCAATAACGGATCAATCTCCGGACATTGCAATGGGAGTAAATGAAACTGAAACTCATGAGCAAGGAGCTGGAGATCAAGGAATGGTTTTCGGCTACGCAACAAATGAAACAAAGGAATTAATGCCTCTTCCCATAATGCTGGCCCACAAGCTTGTAAAGCGACTCTCCGAATGTCGAAAACGGAATATACTACCATACTTGAGACCTGATGGCAAATCACAAGTCACTGTTGAATACGTTGATGGGAAACCATCAAGAGTGGACACTGTTGTGATAGCTGCTCAGCACGTTGAGAATGTTCAAAGAGGAAAGATGAGACAGGACATAATCGATCAAGTCATCAAAAAAGTCATTGACAACAATATGCTTGATGAAAATACGAAGTACTATGTTAATGAAACAGGAAGGTTTGCGATCGGAGGAACACTGGCGGATTCCGGTTTGACGGGACGGAAAATCATTGTTGATACTTATGGAAGTGTTGGAAGTCACGGTGGCGGGTGTTTTTCTGGAAAAGATCCTTCAAAAGTAGATAGATCGGGATGTTACATGGCAAGATATATTGCTAAAAACATTGTTGCCGGGGGGTTAGCAGATCAATGTGAGATCCAAATATCGTATGCAATTGGAATAGCACAGCCAATTTCAGTCATGGTAAACACCTTCGGCACAGGAAAAATTCCTGAAGAGAAGATTCTTCACTTAGTTAAAAAACACTTTGATATGAGACCCAAAGCAATCATCACTCATTTAAAGCTACTTAGGCCCATATACAGAAAAACAGCGGTATATGGACATCTAGGGAGAGAAGATCCAGACTTCACTTGGGAAAGAACTGACAAAGCAGAGTTCCTTGCTCGAGATGCAGAAGTTTAACGTGTGCAAATGGTAGCCCGGGGGAGATTCGAACTCCCGTCAACGGGTCCAAAGCCCGCTATGCTTGTCCGCTACACTACCGGGCTGCTAAAACATTTTTATCATCAACTTTTTAATAAATGGTCCCTAACAAAGTCTTCATCACTAATGTCTTTTCCCAATACTGTTAATAGAAAACTTGAGGATTTTGGTTGATTACGCTTTGTAGGTTATTCAGATGTCTACCCTAGTCTTTCTGCGCTATTTAATAATCATAAGTTAGTATTCAGAATTTGTGAAGAGGATATTCTCCGCAGAATCGTAAAACTTATATATTTAAACTGTTCATCTGGTTAGACACGCGGCCGGATGTCCCAATTTCTGATTCTGAAAATTGGATGAAGATCATGGAACGGTGACGGTTCTCCCAAGCGTAAGTGTTGATGAGAAGCAATGGTTAAAAAAGAGAGCGGAACCAGTCAACGTCTTACAGATAGATGTCCTGAGTGTGGTAGTTCCAACTTTATTCAGGATTATGATACAGGCGAAACCATCTGCGCCAACTGTGGATTAGTCCTCCATGAGCAAATGATGGATAAAGGACCTGAATGGCGTGCGTTCACACAAGAAGAAAAGGCATCCAGAAGCCGTGTTGGCGTCCCTACCTCGTACTCGGTACACGATAAGGGTTTGTCAACATCTATCAGCCAAATCAATCGAGACGCCTTTGGAAGGAAACTTCCCCTCCGAACACGTCTTCAGATGTGGCGTCTGAGAAAGTGGCAAATCCGATCTAGGGTTCATTCTTCTGTTGATCGAAATCTTGCCCAAGCTATGGCTGAACTTGACCGTCTCTCAGATAAAGTTTACATTCCTCAACCTATTAAGGAAAAAGCCGCGGTCATCTACCGTAAGGCTTTGGACAAGGGTCTGGTACGAGGCAGGTCAATTGCAGCTATTGCTGCTGCCTCGCTATATGCAGCATGCCGAAGGAGTGGAACTGCCAGAACACTAAGAGAGATTTCTGAGGCCAGTCTAGTAGATAAAAAAGACGTAGCTCGTTGTTACCGCTTATTGCTGCGAGAACTGGAGCTAAAGATGCCTATTGCTGATCCACTTACTTATGTGTCAAAAATTGCAGAGAGAACAGGAATCTCTGGAAAAACTCAAGGACAAGCAATTCAAATCTTACGTGCCGCAAAGGTTAGTAGAGCTGCCTCTGGCAAAGATCCAATGGGTCTAGCTGCAGCTGCTCTATACATTGCATGTCTACAAAACAATGAAAAGAAGACCCAAAAAGACATTGCTGAAGCAGCGGGAGTAACAGAAGTCACCGTTAGAAATCGTTACAAGACACTTAAAAAACAGCTTAAACTAGAGATTCCAGATTGAAAACAGCATCAATGATTCTCTTCTTTCTCCAGTTCCAGAACCAGTGGACCCATGTAGCCACAATCTTCACATACATATTTTTTTGGGGTTAACCAGTAGTCAAGACTGCTAGATAGTCTAATCTTAGCACTTCTACATCTTGGACAGTATGTTTGTTTTGGCCTACTATGATTCAAAGATCGAAGCACTTCTCTGATATCCCGTAATAATCTCAAAATGCACTCGTCGCCTTCCAATGAATCATTGAAGCTGGATGTTATCTTCTGGATATCCAGTGTTTACAAGGAATTTACGAACCTTTTCACGATGATCTCCTTGAAGCAGGATTTCACCGTTCTTTGCTGATCCACCACAAGCACAAAAAGATTTCAATTCTTTAGTAAGAGTTGCCAGATCAGTGTCTTTCTCGTCAAGACCATCTACTATCGTTGATTTTCTGCCCCATTTCCTTGTCTCAAGTCTTATGCGAATCCTTTGCTGTTCCTTGCCAATCTCGCCACAGACACATAAATCCTTAGGAAGCCCACATATTGAACAGATGTCAGCCATGATTCTCAGATTTTACATTAAGCTGCAAGTATATAAAGTTTCAAATCAACCCTCACTACTATCCATGTATGGTAAAACTTTAATGAGGCCATCTCCCCCTCTTTTTCATGAAGATCCTCGTTCTCGGGTGTGGACGTATAGGCTCAGTTGCTGTAAAGGATTTAGCTGAAAGCCCGTTCACCAAAGAGATAGTCATTGCTGATAAGATCGAGACCAGAGCCAAAAAAATCATTGAACGTACAAGGAATAACAAAATTTCTTGGATTCAACTCGACGTACAGAGTACAAATGAACTCGTCTCAACACTAGGAGATTTCGACTTAGCCTTAGGCTTTCTACCTGGCCGATTAGGATACAGCTTAGCAAAAGCTTGTATTAAGGCAGGAACATGTTTGATAGATGTCTCTTACATGCCAGAAGACTGTTTAACCCTGCACCATAAAGCCATTGACGCGGGAGTGATAATAATCCCAGATTGTGGCTTTGCTCCAGGCATAACCAACATCCTCATTGGAAACGCAGTTGGTAGCCTCGATAAGACAAAGGCTATTCGCATATTCGTTGGAGGGCTTCCAGAGAGACCTATACCTCCCCTAAATTATGTAATCACTTGGTCACCTGAAAACCTAATCGACGAGTATACAAGAAAAGCACGAATAATTCAGGGTGGAAAACTAACCGAGGTTGAATCATTAACTGGCCTAGAGGAATTGAGGTTTCCAGGTTTAGGAACATTGGAAGCCTTCTACACTGATGGTCTTAGGACTCTACCATCAACAATCAAAAACGTTGAATCAATGTACGAAAAAACCCTTAGATATCCAGGCCACGCAGAAAAGATAAAACTACTAAAGGCATTGGGGTTCTTCAATGAAGAAAAAATTACAATTGAGGGTCTGAAGCTTTCTCCACGTAAAATAACTGCTAAACTCTTTGAAAATAACCTGCAGACCACAGTAAAAGGGGATCTTGTTGTTATGATAGTTGAGGTTTCAGGAAAAAAAGATGGACAAGAAGCAGAAATCTGTTATCAATTATTGGATAGACATGATGAACAAAGAGGAATATCTGCAATGGCTAGATCCACAGCTTATACCGCCTCCATAGTAGCTCAGTTACTATTACAGAGAACTATAATGGATAAAGGAGTAATACCCCCTGAAATATTAGGAACGAATCCTGAATTCTTTTCCAAGTTCATGGGTGAACTAAGAAAACGAGAAATTAAGATAAATGAAACAGCTAGTTAGATAAGATGTTGCCTTGTTATCATCAACGATAAACATCTTAAAAATTGGATGGTACAACGGCGAATACGCAGTCATGAGCTTTTACTCATTTCGATTCTGCCTTCCTTTATGACAACACCAATCTTACTTTTTTCCTGTAATATTTTGATGTCTTTCAATGGGTTACCATCAACAATTATCATGTCAGCCAGTTTTCCTTTTTGAATTGTGCCTATTTGTTCTTCCAATCCACAAGCTTTCGCTCCATTTAGTGTAGCTGCAACGATGGCGTCCATGGGGGTGAAGCCACAGTGCTTAACCAATAATTCCAACTCCATAGCGTTGTTTCCCATCTTGAGAAGTGGAGAACCACAGAAATCAGTGGCACTCGCTATGGTTAATCCTGCTTCATAAAGTCTTTGAATATTTCTCTTTACAATCTTCCACACTTCTCTCCCTTTCTCCACAGCCCATGGAGGGTATCCAGCTTCTTCCCCTCCTTTTACTATTTGCCAATTAATGGATAGCGTAGGCACAAACACCAGATCTGTTCGCTTTTTTGCCATCTCTATCACCTCTTTATCTGGGTAGAAAGCATGATCAATGGTCTTCACACCGGCTTCAATTGAGTTCTTCATGGCCTCTGTTCCTTGGCAGTGAACTGTTACGAATTTCTCAACGTGTCTTGCTTCCTCAACAATAGCCTTCAATTCTTCTAACGTAAATTGAGTATGCTCCGGTTTGTCAATCATAGACATTACCCCTCCGCTTGCCATAGCCTTTATGAAGTCAGCCCCTTCTCTAATTGCATAACGTGCTGCTTTAATGCACTCTGGAACTCCATCACACAATAATGACATAACAAGAGAGGCTCCACTTTTAGATTTGCGGGCATCTACCCAATCAACTGGAAGGAAATGTGTATCACCATGTCCTGCTGTTTGACTCAATACATAACCTGCGGATAGGATCCTAGGTCCATGTATTGTCCCCTCAGCGATAGATTTTTTTAGATATATTCCGAAGCCACCACAATCCTTCACAGTTGTGAAACCCGCGTTTAAAAGGTCAATCGCGTCAAAAACACTCTTAATGAGACCTAGTTGAGCTGGTCTAACTAGTTGCTCCTCAAGTATTCGATCTGTTTTCAATCCTATTAGGTGTAGATGTGAATCAATCAATCCAGGCATGACTGTTTTTCCTGTAGCGTCAATTTTAAACTCTTCTATTTTCTTTGGAATCTTAATTTCCCCTTCAGAACCAACAGCCTTTATTCTTGTTCCTTCGACCAGTATTACTGAGTTCCTCTTTGGTTTTTTGCCCGTGCCGTCGATAAGGTCTCCACCTCGAATTATCATCATCTTCTTTTTTTTGCTCATAGCAGAGTCACCTGGGTTTTGAAATATTTGGTTATGAAGCGCGAGTATTTATGATTATTTAATAATTGCTTCCTTGTTTTATTCAAGCGATTACCACGCCTAGCACGCACGATTCTCTTTGAATTAATGTTGAATTCTCAGCGGCAAACACTTAAAAGTCATGTATTGTGGATAGATGCAGTTGAGAAGGGCTTATACCATGAATATTCGGCCAGCTATAGTGGCTGTTGGAAGAACCAAATTTGGGGAGCATTATGAGCAAGAACCTGAACGTCTTATCGAAGAATCTTGGCTTAAAGCATCTGAAAAGGCGGGGATCGAGCGTAGAGATCTCCAAGCATGTTATCTTTCCGATTATTTCCTGCCAATAACTAATAAGCTTGGTCTGGAGGAGGGTTTTCTCTCGGAACTAACAGAACTACATGTCCCAATGGAGGTGACCCGTTCTTTTAGTTCGGCTCTTTTGAATGCCTGCAATGCAATACAGGCAGGAAGATATGATGTTGTCCTAGTTGGTGGTATAGAGAAGATGACGGACAGGTGGGATAAGATTCGTGATGACTTGATGCTACTTGAAGATCCTTGGAGCTATTATGCTGGATGCACACCAGAAGCCAACCATGAATTGATGTTGAGGGCTTATGTTAAAAAATATGGTATCACCGGTGCCGATTTTGAAAAAATGAACCTTGCTTTGGCTCACATATCGGTGAAGAACCATTTTCATGCAGTTAAAAATAAGGATGCTCAATATCAGAGGGCAATAACAGTTGAACAAGTGTTAAAAGCTAGGAAGATTGCTAGAAAACCCCTTGGACTTTTTGATTTTGCTCCGATCTCTGATGGAGCCACAGCTCTTGTGTTGACTAATGAGACTCTTGCAGAAAATTACACTGATAAACCCATATTCATACTGGGCTCTGCCTCAGCGACGGATTACCTAACTTTTCCCGCAAGAGATGACCTGACAAAATTCTTGGTTGCAGAGAGGGCAATGAAGACAGCGTTAAAAAAAGCCAAGGTAAGTCTGTGGGATATTGAAGTCGTTGAACTTTATGATCAGTCTACAGTTATGGAGATGGTCACTCTGGAAGATCTTGGTTTTTGTGAACGAGGAAAAGCATGGAGTAGTATATACGATAGTTGCCTCGAATACAAGGGATATTATCAGTTCAATGGAAATAGAGTATTTGTAAATATGAATGGTGGGCTGAAAGCTGACGGTAACCCTCTAGGAGCAACAGGAGGAGCTCAAATCTCAGAAATTTTCAACCAACTTCGGGGGGAAGCAGGTGAGAGACAGGTCAAAGTAGGGGGCGAGATTAAATATGGATGCGCGCTTGAACTTGAAGGATTCGGAACCAAAGGCTATGTCAATATTCTTGGGAGAGATTAAAATGAGCAGTGAACCTATAGAACGAAGGGTTTCATACCTTGGCGATAGGCTTCGCGGGAGACGCTGTCAAATCTGTGGAAAAGAGTACTTCGATAAAAGAGATTACTGTGGGGATTGTGGGAGAGACAGCTTTGGAAAAATGGCTGATATGGATCTATTCCATGAAAAAGGAAAACTGGAGGTATGTACCTTCATTAACGATCCAACAAATAAATTCACCAAACTTGGCAATTACGTCTATGGTATAGTTTCCTTTCACAATGGAAAGATCAAAGTTCCAGGAAGATTAACAGATTGGATAATTGATGATCAGGAAGAAGTTGACCTAACAACCTTTGAAGGAAGAGATGTGGTTCCAAGATTTAGAAGACGATACTCAGTGGGCAAAAATGATGTCATTCCCACGATCTCATTAGCTTTCACACTCGCTGATCAATACTATCCCTTCCAAGATTACTCGATAATAAGGCCTAATAAGGAATACAATGCCTCCGGGATTGTTGGTTACGGAGTCTACACTTCCAGATTCAGAATACAGGAAAAAAACATCGAACGTTCTGTTCCATTTATCGATGAAGATGCCATAACTGCAGCTGTAGAAGCTGGTAAACTGGCTCTGATTCATACTGGGGTTAAAAGCTCACGACTTGGTAAGATATACGTAGGATCAGAATCCAATCCATACGCTGTGAAGCCTATAGCAGCAAAGGTGGCTCAAGTACTGAAACTTGGGGAGGAAGACGATGGGGTTCAGGGAGTTGATGCGGTGGACACTGAATTTGCTTGTAAGGCAGCTACGAGTGTGTTTAAAGATGCGGCTTCACTCGTAAATTACCCTGAATCAGACATTGAGTACGCGATGGTTATAGGCACAGATAACTCGCAAGCCGCCCCTAGAGGTTCTTCAGGAGGTGAACTTGATCTATTTGTCGGATATGGTGGAGCTGCCTACATCTTGGGGAAACATGACGTCATAGCTGAAATCGAAGGATGGTACTCATGTACCTCAGACACCCCTGACTTCTGGAGACGGGATGGGGAACCTTATCCTATGCATGGTGGAAGATTTACAGGCGATCCTGCATACTTCAAACATGTGAGGAAATCATCTAAGACAATTATGGATAAACTAAATCTCCAAGTCAAGGACATAAATTATTTTGTTGCCCATCAACCCAACTTTCGATTTCCAGTCAGAGTTGCTAAGGAATTAGGGTTCCATGAAGAACAGTACAAAACTTCACTCCAAGTGGCCCGATTTGGTAATACGTATTCTGGTTCTTCACCAGTGGGACTGGCGGCTGTACTTGACATAGCGAAGCCGCACGAGCGAATATTACTGGCAAGTTATGGGTCAGGAGCAGGCAGCGATGCATATTCGTTAATGACCACAAGTCAGATACTTGATAAAAGGGACCGACAGAAGATGACAGTGTCGTATCAAGCGGAGAATCCTTTTATTCAATATGTAGATTACTCGACTTATAGATGGCTGAAACTTGGTATGTAGCGATGTTGATGGCTATGATGAGGCTGTATGATCCTTGACCGTTTATGAAATATTGGAAGTTGTATATTCGCCCATCAAAGCGTACAAGAAAATAGTGCAGAATCCCAGCTTTGTTGGTCCTTTAATAGTAATGGTGTTGTTTATAATTGCCAGTCTTGGAAACGAGTTTGCTCGCGCTTCAAATTTCCATGTTCAACAGACAGAACCAAGTTTCTTGAATCCTTATGATCCAGATCCATGGACAGAAAATTGTTCATTATGGGTGTCTAATGGCAATGTTAATTGTAGCACTGATGATCTCGTTTTGGGTTATAACAGTGTAAGAGCTGAAATAAGAAACGAAATACAACTGTGGATGGAGATAGTTGACATAGGAGAGGTAAACTGTTCTCGCATCGATGGATATGCGAATGTAACGTTCGCATTGAAGTGGCTGCACCCAAAAAGTCAACCGCGAAATGCTAGTCTTCATCTGTTTTCCAATTATTCTAGCGAATACTTCTACCGTGATTTAACCGATTATATCAACCAAACTAAAAACGATGAATGGAACAATCTCACTATACCCTTAGAGGCTGATGCTTCCCAATGGATACAAAGTAGTGATCAATCAGTTTGGAAGAGCATAACAGGTCTAAGGCTTGAGCTCATGTGGGAGGAATCTGACAGGTCAAACATTACATTGCTAATCGATAAGTTATTTTTCAGGTCAGAAACCTTTTTACCCATAACCGGTGCAGTTATGGATAACTTAGTAACTCTGTTGATCAATACTCTTGTTGGTTTCCCATTTTACTGGATACTATTCAGTTTCGTTCTATTTATCGTGTCAAAAGTGTTTCGTGTTGTGTCTGAACTGAAGATGTTTCTCGTGATCGTGGGATATGCACTCATCGCCATGGTCTTTATGGAAGTGCTTTTTGCGGGGTTCTACTTGGTTGTGAACCCATTGTACTTCACAATTGAAGCTGCTTCACCAGATTCACTTCTAAATACTATGTTCTTGTTCAGTTTCTTCGTGACAATCCTACTACCTATATGGTCAATGATGCTTTCCGTAGTTGGGATTCGCACAGCATTTGAACTTTCATGGGTGAAAAGCGTGATTATAGGGGTTATTGGATTTTTACCTTACTACATTATGCTCTTCCTCGCATGAAAATTCGGGAAATCAACAAACATGATCATATGGATCATACCTAGCAACCTTTATATTACCGTACATCTTTTCTGCAGGTAACTGGCTATTCCAAAATTCTGTATCATAAAGAAAACATGCCAGACTTCTTGGAATACCCGGTTTATGTTAAGGACGAAAACAATACATGCCAAGAAGGGTTCCTAAAAGTACAAGAAATAATGTGAAACTAAGAAGACGTGGAAGTAGAAAGAGGTACCGGTCCAGTTCCCAATTTTTACACAGAGTACCCGTCCGTAGAAACCAAAAGTTAGATGTAGTTATAGGCGATGTTGGAAGCAGAGGGGATGGGATTGCGATAGTGCATGGCTACCAAATCTATGTTCCCGGAAGTAAGATGGGAGAAAGGTTACGAATTAGGATCGTTTCAGTCGGTGGTAAATTCGCGACTGCAGAAAAGATAGTTACTCCTATTGATACTGACAAAGAGTCACAAACAAGCGAAGAAAGAAAGAAAACTAAAAACGAAGTAGCAGCTGAGGAAACAAAGCAGCCTAAACCGTGAATGACTTTTGTAAATTCTGCATATGTCCTGATGAATTAAAGTAGACTCTAGGCTTCGTCTATGAATTTGCTTGGTGATGGCATCTTTTCTGGTAAACCTCTTCGTTTGCGAATAGCTCCTATAACTTCTGAGGCAACACTGTCAGGTGCTTTTTCCCAATGGTCGAAAGTGCATTGCCAGAAAGCGTGACCGGATGTTGCTGAACGCATCTCTGCAGATAATCCGAAAGTTTCTGCGACAGGAATATATCCAGTGATGCTTGTCATAGCTCCTCTCTGTTCTGAGGAGAGTATTCTTCCACGATTGCGTGTGATCATGCTTGATGCGTCACCGACCCACTGGGCCGGAACAGATACTCCAATCTTGTAAATCGGCTCTAGAATTGATGGTTTTGATGTTAGAAACGAACCTAATATCGCATTACGTATGGATGGCATCACTTGGGCTGGTCCACGGTGGACAGGATCTTCATGAAGCTTAACATCCATCAACTTCACCTTCAATCCCCTTAAGGGTTCATCACAAAGCGGTCCCGCTCCGCATGCCCAACGGAAACCTGCAGAAACCATCTCTTTGACCTCGCGGAGATACTGAATTCCCTTAGTCATGTCTATAATCATATTCCGGTGTTCTTCTATACTCCAGACATTTCTTGCTTCATCTGTAGACCAATTCGCTTCTTTGTATAGTATTGTGCGTATTCTCTTTCGTCCCATTTCTTCTGCAATGTCTCCAGCTTCAATCATTTTTATCACTTTTTCTTCCAAAGGCTCAACCTGAACCCAGAACCTGTTATGTTTGTTAGGACTCTTTGCCATGGCGACTTGTCCACCATTAAGTGTACTTTCTCTGTAGACGACTATTGGACGCGAAGTAGTGATCTCTAGACCCCCACCATAATCCCTCAAGAATTTCACAGCTATTTCCAGATGAAGTTCACCCATTCCACTCAAGAGGTACTCTCCCGTCTCCTTGTTTATGGTCGAGACTAGATTAGGATCCTCAATTGACAGCCTATTCATAGCGTCAACAAGACGCGGTAGTTCTCTTGGATGTTTAGGCTCAATTGCTATCGTTACAACTGGTTCCGAAACATATTTGATACGTTCAAAAGGAAACATGCCATCTTTGTGTTTAACATCAACAACCGTTTCACCAGCTCTTGCAAGGTCGAGACCTAATAAAGCAGCAATGTTTCCAGCAGTAATCTCTTCAACAACCTCTCTGAAAGCGCCCATATACATGGAAACCTGCTGTACACGGTATCCTTTCTTTGAATTGACAAGATATATCTGGTTTCCTTCCTTCATTGTCCCAGAGAAGAGTCTGCCTGTGGCAACCAATCCTGCATGAGGATCCATCTGAGCTAGGTTTATGCACATTACTGCAGGCCCATCGTCGTCACAGTTCAACATTGCTTTGCCTACTTCGGTGTCAATCTCTCCTCTCCAAACCTTCATTATGCGGTATTTCTGAGCTTCGATAGGGTTTGGGTGGTTTCTAACTACCATGTCTAGAATTGCTTTGTGAAGAGGAAGTAGTTCTGGAAGTTTCTGAAATTCATCATTCTTGTAAGCATCTACAATGTCACTGAATTTTACTCCCTTATCATTAGCCATCTTAAGCGTGAATCCCCATTTGTGAAGGGCGGATCCAAAAGCAACGGTTTCGTTTGCTGGGTCAACCTTCCATTTCCGTTTATACTCTGCTTCTCCATAAATGTCAATTAGGTTGTTGAAGTCGCGTATAATGCGGACAAATTTCTTTTGAATTTCATCGGATGTAAGTTTCAACTCTCTTATTAGACGATCTACTTTGTTTATAAATAGGACGGGTTTCACTCTTTCTTGGAGGGCTTGACGAGTGACAGTCTCTGTCTGAACCATGACTTCTTCTACAGCATCCACGACGACAACAGCTCCATCTATGGCACGTAGTGCTCTTGTGACTTTACCTGTAAAGTCCACGTGACCCGGTGTGTCTATCAAGTTGATTACATGGGGGCGACCTTCCATCTCATGTAAAAGGGAGATGTTAGCGGTCTTGATCGTGATTCCCCTCTTCTGTTCTTCTTCGAGATAATCAAGAGCCCTAGCCCTGCCAGCTAGTTTAGGTGATAATAAACCTGCTTCCGCAAGCAGTGAATCTGTCATGGTGGTTTTCCCATGATCTATGTGAGCGATTATTCCTATGTTACGGATATCCTCCTTTTCTCCCATCAGTTTGAGGATTCCTGACGTTTGTCTGAATTTTGGCATTATTAACCCTTCTTGAATCAGCAATCTAGTGCTGAGGGTTTCCTATTAACTTTACGATACTCTTGTAGAGTTTATTTTAGTGAACTGAGATTAGAAATATGGAGAACTTCGATGCTGAAAAAACCATTCAGGATATTAGTTGAAGATCTTGAGAGACTGCCCTACGCTAACATACTGTGTTATCCTCGATCTAACGAAAAAGAAACAAGGCGAAGGATAAGTGAGCTTCGAGAACTTGGAATCACCGAGATTGAATTCTGTGGAGACAAACAGGTATTCAATGTACCTGTTTTAGGTAAAGGCTGCGTCGGTATAGTTGTGTGTGCCTTTGTTAATGGGGAACGTGCAGCCCTTAAGATTCGCAGAGATGACACAGACAAGGATAGAATATACCACGAAGGAGTTATGCTGAAAAAGGCGAACAAGGTTAATGTTGGTCCAACTCTTCTTGCCACAACGAAGAACTTTCTTCTTATGAGGTTTATCAATGGTGACTTATTTCCAGAATGGCTGATTCGACAGGAAGAAAAAGAACCAATAGAAACCGTGCTAAGAGATGTTTTGGAAAAGGGTTGGATTTTAGATTCAGCACAGATAGATCATGGAGAACTAAGCTACGCCTCAAAACACATAATAGTTGATCATGAAAATCAACCATTCCTTGTTGATTTCGAAACAGCAAGCATAAATAGACGATCCAAAAACGTAACCTCAATCTGCCAATACTTCTTCATGAGTGGCAAAGTCGCAGAGATAATTTCAGGAAAAACTGGAGTGAGAGATAAACGGTCAATTGTCGAAATGCTAAAAAGGTACAAGAGAACTAAGACTCGCCAGGATTTTAAAGCTGTCTTATCAGCATGCTGTCTCTAAACAATGTAGTCCAGCGTAGGTCTTTCGCCCTTTCTGCCACCTACATTTTCAATCTTCAACATTTTCAGGATTGGGGAAGGATCAAGCCAAACCTCAATTTGAAGTTGTCGAGCGACTCGTCTTTTCTCAAAGAGTAGAGGAACAGACTCGACAAACAACCATCTAAAAGTATCAGTCAACTCCCTTCTCCTCCTAGAATTTATTCGCCTCTAACTTTATAACCTAGTATGTAAAAACGGGATAGAACATAGTTATAGAATATGACTAAAAATGTAATATTCGCGCGTGCGCTCTTGAGATAAAAAGTGCTTGGAAGACAGGTTTATTGAAGAAGATCGTAACCTAAGCGACATTAATGTATTCATTATACTTGCCCACAGCCTCAATCATGTTAGGCGCATCAAAAAACCTGTTTCCTGTCAACATGTTTGTTGTAGCCATGTACATCTCTTCCAGTATTTCCTTCAAGTAAGGATCTAAACAGGGAGGATTGGACTGGCAGAGTCTCCTCCAATCTTTTACTCCACGTGATTCGGCACTCTTCTTCGCTGCCTTTACTTTACTGTGCCAGTGTCCTCCACGATAAAATCTTCGTGCAATCTCCTTACTAACCTGTAAGCCATTGTACGTAAATCTGCATTCATCCAAGGTTCCCACAACATCTACTACGATAAGATTTCTTTTGGGATCAAAGGCTAACTCAATTTTTCCATCCTCGTTTACAAAGCCTGCTTTTAATGCGATTCGGGTAATCGTCTCATCCACCGTTAAAAGTAGGTCTTTAACATTCATCAATTCATCTTCGGTTAATCCAGCGATTCTCTGAGCTTCCAGCCACGAAACATACCTATCTTTCTCTTCAAGTTTTGTACTAACATCAAAGATTGGCTTTGAGAGTTGTTCTCCAGGTCTTGGGTAATGATCTAGTCCTAGCTCTTCAATTGTAAGTTCCTTGTTCTCCAATCTTCTGAATATCGATGAACCTTCAGGTAAACTGTTTCTATAGATTATTTCAAGAGGAATTAAGTGGTTCTTAAGATGAGGTGTGTATACGCTGTAATCGTAAAGCAGCCTTCCACCTTTTTTGAGTGTTTCTGGGTGAATTACGTTGACCAAGTCAAGTTCCATGATATTCGTGGGGTTTTTCAGTTCTTTAAAGGGAACTTTCTCTCCTTCGTCTGTGACCAATCCTCTATAATGGGTTTTCACGTTCATTTCTTCAAGTCTTTCAAAGCAGTATGCTCCCATCAAACACAGGGCTGCTCCCTTGCCTGAAATATGGTCTGGCATTTCGCCCCAGTCAAAGATTGAGTATCGATCAGAGAAATGAAATCTGCCAATACCCATGACGTCGTTAGCAGGGTCTTTTATCACCTCTAAATCTTTGACACTGCCCATACTTCTCACTCTTTCAATTCTCTTAAATGGGAATCTGCTTTGTTTATGGTTTCTCTGTGTGATAATTGATGTTCTCTGATGTTTAGAGCCAAGTCTTGTTGATTTAGGGAAAGAATTTTTGCCGCAGCGATTGCTGCTCCCTCTGGTTCAATGGTGACGAGAAGACCTATGCCACTGGGGACTCTAAGTGACGAGAATAGGTCGGCTCCCCCGAATTTTTCAGAGTATGGAGGGCAAGCAATTACAGGTTTAGTAGTGTTTGCGTCAACGAAAGCACTGAGCGCGTTTGATCGTCCTGCAACGGTGATGTAAATGACTTCGCTTTCCTGATACTCTTTTATAATCTGAAGAACTTTCTCTGGTGTCTTGTGAGCTGATGCTACGCGGAACTCGTAGTTTATCTTAAGGCTCTTCAGATGTCTGGAAATTTCTCGGCAAAATTCCAAGTCTCTTTTGGAACCCATCAAAATCACAACTTTGTTTTTCATCTATCTTCACCTGATGCTGGACATTGCTACAAACACTCTACAGAGCTATTAAACTTTCCAAGAGTAACTTCCTGATCAATAGTTCGATGACAAAACACTATTTAAAAGGAAGAAATTTGGTCAATCTGGTCTGTGTCCGAATCCATCGTAGGAGATGGCTTTGATTTGTCCATCTGTTGAGGGGAAGTCTGAGTCTCCTTTTCATTTCATTCAATGCTTCTTCAAGTGTGTTAAAGGATAACGGTTTTCTCCTTAACGCTTCTTGGCAGATTTCTCTGAAACGCCAGACACCTAGAGGAATCCATCTGGGATAAACTTCCATCAACACTAAGGCTGCTGCTTGTCTTCTGATCTTTTCAAGGTATTGAAGAACGGGTAATCGAGCCGCATAATATGCCCCGGCAAGATCATAGGCGTAGGTTCGTCGTCCCTGAACAAGTTCATAATTAATTCCTGGAATTGGATTTGGTGAGTTAAGCCATGCTTCTTGAGCCTCAAATGTCCATGAAGATGGAAGCAGGAGGATTTGTACATTGTTAGCTAAGGCTTCATGCCCAAAGATCATAAATTTGCTGATCCAAGGAAAACCAATAATCTTCCTATGAAGAGCCCTTCCAAGTATATCATCTACAGCTGTTATACTCCACTCGGTTGGTACAAGTCTCCGCTGCTTCTTTACTCCCAATAAACCTATAGATAGCATTCTCGTAATCTGTCTTTGACCAACATCTGAATTATACAGCCTTAATATGCCATTTGTGGCTTTCAGATCTGTATCTGAGACAACATAATCTATAGGTCTTGGAACCACCGGATTCTCAGCTAACATAGCACGTTTAATGAATCCAGAAGGACCGGATGGTGGTTCTCTAGAAGAGAAGACGATGGAGAGTCTAGGCTTCTTTTTCAGCCACATCTCAGTATCTATCGGCTGACCAGCCATAACGATTTCCTGAAATGTTGATAGGGATCTATCTGGATTCACTGCAGATTTAACCTCAGTGAACTGTTTACCCCTAACCAGGGAAAACCTGTACCTCAGTATCTCGCTGAATGATTTCTCCAGCCAGTGTTCAGGCTTGTCAAAGATCGAGGTATCTTCAACAATGAGAGGTGGCACCAGAGGACCAGCATAGATTTTTGGATAATTCCATGAACCCACAAATACTGCTGGAGGTGATGAACCGAAAACTTTTTCCTTTGACAGGCTGCTCTCCAGCTTCATCAAAGCTTCAGCTTTAGCCACTATTGGGCATAACCCTTTTCCGCAGAGCCTTCTGTGACCTCGACAAATCGAACATAGGTTTCTTCTCTTCTCATTTGATGTGATCCTGAAGAGTCTTGCCTGTGAAGACACCTCTCTCTTCTCCATCTTTTTCCTTGTTACTTTACATCATCTTAAATATTCCTTTTAGGATATCTTCATGATGGTTTTGGATTCCTGCGGCCATTAATGGTTGTGCAAGAACAGATTTGGAAGAGTGTGAAATAACGTGCAGCTTGGTTTACATTTATCGATTGAAGGCTCGATTGATCAAGCTGTGGACAGAGCAGTAATGAAGGGATGTAACGTGATGCAGATCTTCTCCAGAAATCCCCGGGGATGGCGTGCTAAAAAGCTGAAGTCAACGGAGATTCAAGAGTTTAGAAGAAGATTACGGGTCAGCGGTGTATGGCCAGTATTCATTCACACACCATACCTGTTGAACCTTGCATCTCCTAAAGGAGATGTTTACGATAAATCAGTGAAGGCTCTTGGAACGGAGTTGAAAAGAGCTGACTTGTTAGGCATTCCCTATGTTGTGACCCATCTAGGCAGTCATCTTGGACATGGCAAGCATGCTGGATTTAAAAGGGTCATCAAAGGCGTTAAAGACGCTCTATTTGCCGTGAAGAACGATGTTATGATTCTTTTGGAAAATACGGCTGGAACCAGAAATAGCGTTGGATCTTATTTCGAAGATATCCGAAGAATTCTTTCTGGGATTAATGAAGAGAAACGTGCAGGTATTTGCTTTGATACTTCCCATGCCTTCACGGCCGGTTATGATCTATCATCCTCAAATGCAGTTAAAAACACATTAGATAGATTTGACAAGGAAATTGGATTTAGCAAGCTTAAACTTGTTCATCTAAACGATTCGAAAGGCGGTCTAGGCTCTCGAATTGACAGGCATGAACACATAGGAATGGGAAAAATTGGGGAAGCAGGTTTTCGACACATTTTAAAGAGTAGAATAGGGCAATATCCCCTGGTTTTAGAGACGCCTATAGATGAGAGGAGAAGTGACGTTGAGAATCTGGCGAAGGTGAGGGAGTTGTTGCACGATAATTAACCATTAGCTTGGTGCATTTGAACAGAAACTAACTTATTTGCATATTTCCATTCTATGAGTGATGAGGCGATAAAATGTCAGATGCAGAGGGAAGTGGCTTTCAGGAAAGACCTAAATCGCGTTGGGAAGCGTGTGGATATGTTCGATTTAGTAAAAGTGGAAGAACGATAAACATCTCAATCAGGAAAGAGGAATGGGAAAATTATATAGTGAACCCTGAAGACCTGCAATTATTACTCAACCATGAGATTGACCGCGCCACAATTAGAAGACTAGTTAGATAATCACGTTTAGACGATAATTGGATGATGTCGAAAATCAAGTGATCTGTGGTTTACCATTGTTTTCTGTGGAAAACCATAGACCTGATCAATGGTGATCAACCTCTCTTGTCCGCTTATCTTATGGAGTGAAGGATTGAGACGGATGGTTTATGGATCTGTCTCGCCAAAGCGTCTTGCTATAGTTCCCACATCTCTCATGTCTATCTTTAGATCATAGTATATATCGCAGTTTGCATCGTACATTGGATCTGGATGATTTTTTCCGAATAATCTGGCAACTAATCCTAGCGCGCGCTCTCCATTGCCTTTTCTTCACGTATACTTAATTCAATTAAGAGATAACCTTTATGGAAATTTCCTCTAGTTATCACAACCATCAGTCAGAAGTATGCCAAGCCTGTTGGTGATCCTTTGTTCACTATGTTTTTTATATTGAGAGCGTTCACTCCAATCATGAGGAGATGTTATGAAGAGTAATCGTGTGATTGAAACGATGCTTGATCACAGGTCAATAAGGGGGTATACTGCGGAAACCCCTTCGGATAAAGTGATAGAGGTTCTGGTCAGAGCTGCTCAGCAGGCACCATTTGCTTCTCAGCTATACAGTGTTTTGTTGTCTCGAAATCAGAGACGCAACCCCTTCAAGGCCCCTCTCCTGTTCACAATATGTGTGGACTCACACAAGTTTGAACTTATCATGGCTGAAAGGAGCTGGAAGCTGGTTACAAACGATCTTTCACTACTGCTTTTTGGCATACAAGATGCAGCTTTAATGGCTGAGAACATGGTTATAGCTGGAAGGAGTCTCGGTTTAGGAAGCTGCTTCTTGGGAGGTGCTCCATATGCCGCTGATAAAATCGCGGAAGAGTATAACCTACCGCCTAGGGTTTTTCCTTTAGTACAGTTGGTCATGGGATATCCGGCTGAAGATCCACCACCACGACCTCGATACCCTCAAAATTTCACCTTCTTCGAAGATAAATATCCAGATCTAAGCCAAGATCAAGTTTTAGCAGCTATGAAACAGATGGATGAAGGATATCTTGCTCAAAACTATTACCAAAAAAGAAAGGCAAAAATCCCCTTAAAAGGCGATCGAAAAGAGACCTACACATATGACAATTATGGATGGACGGAACACATCTGTAGAAAGTGGGGACAATGGTACCCCAATCCAGAACCCTTACTCACACAATTTGAAAAACGTGGATTCTTCATTACCAAAAGAAGACCTATCCATTAACGGGGTTTGAACTGTGAAAGCTTAAAGATGAGTGGTTTCACTCTAATGAGCGGAAGAGGTGAGTTTTCCATTGACGCTTGACTCATTTGACTGCGAAGTTATGGATTGGAACTTGTTTTATAATCTGTCAAAATCGGTGGCAAAGAAGATCAGAAGCTCGGGTTATGAACCGGATATACTGATCGGTCTGGCAAGGGGAGGTTGGGTTCTAGCTAGGGTTCTCTGTGATTTAGTTGGGGTGAAGGATCTTGTTAGTCTCAAGGTTGAACACTGGGGCGTCACAGCAACTCCTAATGGTAAAGCTAAGCTAAAGTATCCCTTTAACATCGACCTAACTGGAAAAAGAGTGTTGGTAGTTGATGATATAACAGACACTGGAGAAAGCATGAACGTGGCAGTCGAGTATGTACAATCCCTAAATCCAGATGAAATCAAGACAGCCACTTTGAGACATATCACAAACTCCAAGTTTACACCAGACTATTTTGCAGAAGAGATAGCTTGGCGGTGGGTGATATTCCCTTGGAACTTCACTGAAGACATGTGCAACATCGTCTCAAAAATACTGAAAGCCATGAATTCGCATGATGCTGCACAAGTTAATTCTGAATTGAAGAGACTTCACAAAGTCGACATTTCAGAAGAAGAGGTTGAAGAGATCATTCATGAATTAAAAGTCAGAGGGTTAGATTAGGGCTTCTTTGAGGGTTTGCCCACAAGAGCATTTCCTCTCCTTTGGTATGTTCGGGATCGCGTCAACTATTAATTTCTTGAATTTTTCAACGTTTCCACGCATGGTGCCCACTATTTCGCCAGTTGATACTGGTTTCTCAGCCCAAACATCGTAGTCTGTTACCATGGCAATCGAAACATAGCACACTTCTGCTTCCTTAGCCAAGATACATTCGGGATACAACGTCATTCCTATGATGTCTGCGTTCCAAGTTCGAAACAGCTTGGACTCCGCTCTAGTCGAGAATCTTGGCCCTTCTATGCAGACATACGTTCCCTCCCTCTTTGCATTCAAGCCCTGTTGATTAGCGAAGTTGATGAAGAACGTTCGGAGCTGGGGACAAAAAGGGTCAGCTGCTGATATGTGGCAGATCTGTCCTCCTTCATAGAACGTGTCTAATCTTTTCTTAGTTCTATCAATAAACTGATCTGGAATCACGAACTCTCCTGGAGCGTAATCTTCCCTTAGACTACCCACTGCTGACGAAGCGATTATTCTTTTAACTCCAAGCTGTTTTAGCGCCCAAATATTGGCCCTATAGTTGACTCTATGGGGGGGAATTGTGTGGTTCATACCGTGTCTAGGTATAAACGCAAGCCTGGTATCCTTATAGAGCCCGACAGATACGAGATCTGAAGGTTCACCAAAAGGCGTGTACACTTTAATCTCTTCAACACTTCTGAGAATCTTAGGATCATAAACGCCAGTTCCACCAATAATTCCTATCTCAGCCAAGCTTTTCACATTCATAAGACGACTTCCAGCACGTTCATCTAATAGCTCATGAAGATTATTTAAAAGCGATTCGTGCCAAATTAATTCTCTAAATTGTGAACATTTATCGTTCTTTCCATGGCACACGTAATCATAAATTCTTTCGCGCGCGCTCGACTAGCAGAAGGATGGCCTTCTGCAATTGGAGCAATGAACAACACGAGGAATATGGTAAAGGATTAAACAGCAAAAGGCTCTTTAGATGGCTAAATAGACTGTATCGATAGTGTGTGCGAATGAGCCTATTAGGCTTATTTGGCGTCTCGAGTCTTGGTGACGTGATGAAGTATCAAAGTATATCAAGGTGAGTAAAATTGAATCGTAAGAAGATTCAGGAAATAGTGGCGAGTTATGACCCAGGACAGATTAAGATTGGTGTGCTTGGATCACACTCAGCCTTGGAAATGGGCTATGGCGCCAAGCAAGAGAGATTTGACGTAGTTGTTATTTGCCAAAAAGGAAGAGAGAAAACTTACACGAAACATTACAAAAAACTGTTTGATCATGTCATGCTACTGGACAATTTCGTTGACATAATTAGAGAAGAAAACCAAGAAACATTGCGAGGATTGAACACTGTTTTTGTGCCAAACAGATCGTTTTCAGTATATGTGGGTTATGACAACATAGAAGAGAGATTTTCAGTTCCCCTTCTGGGGAATAGACAAATGCTTAGAAGTGAAGAAAGAGATGTGCCGAGAAACCAATATTACTTACTGAAGAAAGCTTGCGTAAAAACCCCTAAAATCTTCAATTCACCCGAAGAAATAGATCGACTGGTGATAGTAAAAGTTCTTGAAAAAGAAAGGAAAATAGAAAGAGCCTTCTTTTACGCGTCTTCCTCAAAAGAATTTGAGAAAAGAGCTGGTGAGAGAATAAACAACGGAACAATTGACAGCAAAGACTTGAAGGAAGCAATAATTGAAGAATATGTTGTGGGAGCTAAGTTTAACGCAAACTATTTCTGGTCTCCAATAACTGACGAAATAGATCTGCTGGGGTTTGACAGAAGAATACAAACAGATCTGGACGGTGTCTTAGATTTACCAGCTGATGAACAATTAGAGGCAAGGATATCAACACAAAACGTCGAAATAGGACATACAGGAGCCACAATGAGAGAATCTCAATTAGAAAAGATATTTGAAGCTGGAAAAAAGTTCGTTGAGATCTGCAAAAAGGAATATCCTCCAGGAATAATAGGTTTGTTCGCTTTACAAGGAGCTATGACAAAAAACTTGGAGTTTTATGTTTTTGATGTAAGCCCAAGGATACCTGGTTGTCCCTGTGTAGAACCCACTTCTCCCTATATGAAGTACAAATATGGTAGGGAAGTTGGCCCAGGAAGAAGGGTAGCAATGGAGATCAAGCAAGCAATTGAGAAGAAAAAGCTTGGGATGATAGTTACGTGATTACAAAAGAGGAAATAGACGATATTCTAAAGAGATACAAAAAAGGAAAAGTCACAATAGGCACCCTCGGATCTCATTCAGCACTCAATATTTTCAAAGGTGCAAAAGAAGAAGGCTTTAAGACAATTTGCATCTGCAAGAAGGATGATGAGATCGTTTATCAAAGGTTTCCTCTGTCAGATGATCTCATTCTAGTTGAGGACTTCAATGAACTTTTACGTGACGATATCCAACAGAGACTAAGGCAAACAAACACAATCTTGATTCCACACGGTTCCTTCAACGCCTACATTGGTACAGAAAAAATCATAAACGAACTACGTATACCGCTTATGGGAAACAGAGAACTCCTCCATTGGGAGACTAACAGAGAAAAACAAAGAGAGTGGCTGCGTAGGGCAGGCTTAACATTACCCAAAACCTTCGAAAACCCAAATGAGGTAAAGGGACCGGTCATCGCAAAGCTTCCGGGGGCAAAAGGGGGAAAAGGATATTTTCTCGCAAATTCTCTAGAATCCTTTCAAGAAAAAGCGGAAAACATGATCAAAAGAGGACACTTGCGAAGAGAAGAACTAGAAAACATACATCTCCAAGAGTACATCCTAGGAGTAAACGTTTATCCCTCATATTTCTATTCACCCCTCAAAAACGAAGTTGAGCTGTTAGGAATAGATAAACGATACGAGTCCACAGTAGATAACCTAGGAAGAATGCCAGCAGACGAACAGCTACAAATTGCCTTGAATCCTACATATACAGTTATCGGCAACATCCCTATAGCCCTGAGAGAGTCACTTCTGCCAGAGATTCTCAGGATGGGGGAGAATGTAGTTGAAAAATCCAAAGAAATCGCTCCACCGGGGATCATAGGACCCTTTTGTTTAGAAACTGTTATCACTGATGACTTGAAGATTTTCACGTTTGAAATATCCGCAAGAATAGTCGCGGGAACCAATGTGGGCATTGGAACGTCTCCATACGCTTATCTAAACTATGGCGAAGGAATGTATATGGGCAGAAGGATTGCCAGAGAAATTAAAATTGCAATTAAAAACGACGAATTAAGTAAAATTGTCTATTAACGCGCGCGCTACAGTAGAGATTCCCATGACCTAGACCATACCACCCAAGCTTAATTTGTGTGCGTGGTCGTCGCCTAGTTTGGATCAACACCCAAGTGGAGATATCCCCGCAAAACTCCCTTTTTTCTCAATATCCTTTTACCAAGTGGTCATTTTTTTTCAGCAATGTAGTCAATGTATGCTTGAACTAATCTTTTATCGTGTGATTTCTTGTCTGTGATTCTTTTTTCTTTGTGAATTATTTCGAAATTGCTAAAGTATCTGTCAGGTTCATCATCTTCATGTTTGGAAAATCGTTGATTTCCAAGAAAAGGTTTACAGAAGGGGCTCTCGTCAGGTTCATCAACTGATATGAAATTCACGAAGAATAGCCCCCTTGACTTTAGCACTCTTTCAACCTCTTTTATTGAAACTGCGATATCATTTTTTGTCATGAAAAAGATGGCATTGAAGGAATAAACAAAACTAAAAGATTCGCTTTTAAATGGGAGATGGCGCATGTCCCCTTTTAGTATTTTTAGCTTCATGTGATGTTTTCTGCATAATTCCTTTGCTTGGCTGAACGGGTTTTCTGCAACTTCTACTCCAAACGTTTTGTATCCATATTCATGAAAGAGCTGAAGAGGAGGATCATCGCCGCCAGCGCCACAATCCAGAACAGTCTTGTCAAGTGGGCTGTTGTTACAATGTCTTAAGAACTTGTAAAGAGGAGTTGCCCAAATTACCTTTCTCATTTTCTAACCTAGATTCTCGATAAGACTCATCAGTTTTATGACTTGTGGAAGCCATACTGTGAGATAGGATAAAATTGTGTAAACTAGTCACATTAAGTGCCTTCAACTCGTTACTGTGGACATATCGTCTGAAATATCAATCACACGCTTACGCCAAGTTAGGAACCGAAAAGGAAGGCAAAATTAATATGTTTTCCGTTGAACCTTATCCTTCCCTTAGGGGTCGTCGTCTAGTTTGGACAAGGATACCAGCCTGGGGCGCTGGCGATCCGGGGTTCAAATCCCCGCGACCCCACCAATAATCCCCCCCGGACAGGTGGATCATAGTGGAGTTACTTTCGTTTTCTGAACAACTTTTGGCTGTCCATGTCTGTGACGAATTCAAACCCTGTTTCAATTAGTTCTCTTGCCTCCTTAATGTTCTGAGCGACTTTGCAGGTGAACTCATCATCCTCAAAGTCTATTAATTGTGTGTATTTCATTGTGTTTTGGATGGACTTATGTCCAAGAAGCTGCATCACGTGTAGAATGTCCTTGGTGCGATGATATTCCATTGTTGCTTTCCAATGTCTCAGAGTGTGGAATGTTATCTGTTCGATTCTTTGATTTTGCAGTTTGTGAGATGCTTTTTTTCTTTGTCTACGAAAACCTCTGGCGAAGTGTATTATTGACCCATTGAACGGTTTAGGTTTGTCCTGGGGCAGTAACATTAACATAGCAATGAGTTTACTGCTGGTTTTCAGCACTCTAGGATTACTGCCTTTCTCTGGCGTAATGCGAACGGTTCTGTTTTGAATGTCAAAGTCGATCCAATTCAGATTCCAGGCTTCACCTCTTCGCGCGCGCTAAGTGTTTTGGGGTTTTAGCCGTTTTTAGCCATCCTTTATAGAACATTGTATGCATGCATACTACGCGCACGCACAAATCCAAAATACAATAACGGTTATTCTAGTTAAGATATGAAACCTCCAAATGTAACGCTTGACAACATGTGCATTATTGACCTTGAGCAAAACCGTGAGAATGCTCTTCTAATAAAAAGTTTAATTCAAATGCACCTTAACAAAGAGCTTTGCTTACGGGTGGTTGCAGCTAGCGCCTCCGAATTGAAACAAGACCAAAAAACGCATCCCGTACATTTCGATGAATTTAAGAAGAGACTCGTATCCGCTAGTTTGGGTGGCGTTAAGATTCTGCCAACTCTCTGGTACACTGGAGTTTCGTTTGTGGGTTATTGTCTTACTGGTGGTGGGTGGTTAAACAAACTTGAGGAGGAAATTCAGGGGATTTTATTCGGAGAAGGTGAGACAGAATACTCTGAATTCTGTCGGAAATATGGGTATGATGAAAAAGCCAAAGAAGAGTGGGTTGAGTGGGTGCGCAGGAAATGTGATGTGCTCACACTTTGGAGCCATATCTGGTATGATGGAGACATTTTTGTAACGAGAGACGACAATTTCTGCAAACAAATGAAGAAATCGAAGCGCATTGAGCTGGGAGTGGGAAGAATCCTGAGACCGACAGAAGCTGTGAAAATGCTAGACTGCTAGCGCCGATAAGGTGTTTTAGCCATATTTTAGACGTACGCGCGCGCTATACGTTATGCAGTCGATTTCTCCTGCATTTCCCACAGATTCTCCCATATATGCCTGAAAAAACGGACGCTAGCTACGCGCGCTTCAAAAGACCAAAGGAATTTTGGGACGAAGCGGCGCGCTCGATGGCGACTATTTTAGTTTTATTTCAGATGGTGCAACCACATCTATCTTCGTCTGCAGTACAACATCTGCATTCAGGGATATGCTATCTATGCCTTCTCGTACCAAGAAGTCAGCAAACTCTGGAAAATCAGATGGACCTTGACCGCAAATGCTAACTGGCTTATCATACTTGTGTGCAGTTTTGATGAGTTGGCTCACCATTCTCTTCACAGCCTCGTCGCGCTCGTCAAACAAATGTGCAACTTGCTCGCTGTCTCTGTCTAAACCCAGTACAAGCTGCGTGAGGTCATTGCTACCGATACTGAAACCGTCGAAAACATGGCTGAACTCGTCTGCTAGGATGACGTTGCTAGGTATCTCAGCCATACACCAGATTTCAAAATCGTTCTTCCTCTGCTGCAAGCCTTCACTCTTCATAATCGAAATCACTTTTCTGCCTTCTTCTGGTGTTCGGCAGAACGGTATCATAGCCTTTACATTTGTCAAACCGAATTCGTCTCGGACTTTCTTCAAAGCCTTGCACTCGAGTTTGAAAGCGGGAAGGAATTTAGGATCGTAGTACCGACTCGCCCCCCGCCACCCAATCATTGGATTGCTTTCTTCAGGTTCGTACTGCTTGCCGCCTTCAAGGTTTGCATATTCATTAGTTTTAAAATCGCTTAATCTAACAATTACGGGACGCGGATAAAATGATGCAGCAATCTTTGCAATACCACTAGCAAGTCGGTTAATGAATAATTCAGACTTACCAGTTTTTATCAGATGTAAAGGATGAACACCTATGTAAGAATTGATTATAAATTCCAAACGCGCGAGGCCAACTCCATCTACTGCCAACTGGCTGATGCTTAGTGCTTGCTCAGGTATGCCAAGGTTAACATAAATCTTAGTCTTAGTCTTCGGTATCTTTTCTATATCAATTTCCTTTCTTTCAAACTTCAGCATTCCTCCATATATTCGGCCCACACCTTCCGAGCAATCGATTGTTACACGTTGACCATCCTTCATCACCTTAGTTGCGTTATGCGTTCCAATAACACATGGTATACCGAGTTCGCGTGAAACGATTGCGGTATGACATGTGCGACCACCACGATTAGTTACAATTCCTGCAGCAATCTTCATTATAGGTTCCCAATCAGGATCGGTCATATCTGTCACTAGCACTTGGTTAGGTTTAAACTCGTTAATCCTGCTAACGTCTTCCATAATGCTCACAGTGCCTTGTCCAATCTTGCGGCCAACAGCCTCTCCTGTTGTCAAAACATTGCCCCTTTCCTTTAACGTGAATATTTCAAGTACATCTTTCTTCTTTATCGTATGCACGGTTTCTGGTCTGGCTTGAAGTATGTACACCTTATCATCATCACCATCCTTCGCCCATTCTATATCCATTGGCATCTTGTAATGGTTCTCGATAGTAATCGAATACTCAGTTAACTGTTTTATTTCAGCGTCACTTAATACGAACCTTTTTCTATCCGCCTCTGGAACTTTTACTTCTTTGTTCTCCACCCCTCCATCTGCACGCACAAACTTTAGGTCTTTGGTGCCAAGGGTCTTTTCAATAATTGCGAGCGTAGGTTTAAAAACTAAGAATGTGTCCGGGTTGATTTTACCTTTAACCACATATTCGCCCAAACCCCAACTTCCATTGATTATAACAAAGTTTGAGTGCCCGCTGTCAGGGTCAATTGTAAATATCACTCCTGCAGATGCAATATCGCTCCTCACCATTTTTTGCACTCCCACGCTGAGCGCAACTTTGGAATGATTGAACCCCATGTCTTCTCTGTAACTTATCGCCCGGTTGGTGAACAAAGATGCAAAGCAGTCTTTCACTCTCTTAAGCAAAAGCTCAATGCCTGTTACGTTCAGGTATGTCTCCTGCTGACCTGCGAAGCTCGCTCCAGGTAAATCTTCGGCGGTTGCTGAGCTACGCACAGCAACATGGGGCTTTTCTATCTTCAGTCTCTTGCCCACTTCTTTGTAAGCTTCGACAATTTCTTCTCTTAGCCTTTCAGGTACTTTTGCATTTGCTACAAGCTTCCTTACTTTTTCGCCTTTTTCTATCAGCAGCTTTACATTATGTGTGTCCAAATTCATTAGTATACGTTCAATTTCTACTTGCAGATTATTTTCTTCTATATAATAACGGTAGGCATCTGCAATTATTGCAAAACCAAGAGGCACGGGAACCTTTGTCTGAGAAATCATCTCACCAAGATTCGCACACTTACCACCAACCAGCGGTATGTCTTTCTTTCTCAGCTCTTCAAACCATTTTATATATCTTGTCATAATACCGACTCGATTGTTAATCCGTTATTGCGCGCGTGTTGTTGTTATACAAGCAACCAAACTTTCCTCCATTTTTCGCAAACGCTATTCAAGTTCTTTTCGTCTTGCTTCTCGTCTTTTCTTTTGTCTTGCTTCTCGTCTTTCCTTGTCCCTAAATTCTTCTTGTTCATCTTCCCGTTCCATGTCTAGTATCTTTTCTCTTCTCGCTTCTCGTCGCTCCTCTTCCCGCTCCCCGATCCTCTTCTCTTCTTTCTTAGCTTCTCGTCCAATCTCTTTTCTTGCTTCTCGTCTTACTTCTTGTCTCTCCCCTTCTCCCCTAGCTTCCCTTATCGCTTCGAATTGCATGTCTAGTATCTTTTCTCGTCTTGCTTCTCGTCGCTCTACATCTGCGGATATCGCTAATTTCTCGTTGTAAAAGTGAGCAGCTACATTTACAACGTCATCGATTCTTTTACTCATAAAGTTATAGTGTTCAATGTTTTTCTCAAAGTAAGCGGCGCGGTCGGTGAACCCTTTCTTCTCTGCCTTTTCTTTTGCTTTCTCCGTCGCGTGTATGTTCTTTGACGCGAGGTCTTGGATAACTTTGATGTATCTACCCCGCTCATCTGGGTTTTGAGTGGCCTTAAAAATGGCCTTATCCACTGCCACACTATATTTCCGTATAGCTTCTTCGTAGTTTCCTTCCTTGATACTTGTCTCTGCTTCCTCAAGGAAAAGCTCGAGATCCTTGGTGGATATGGCTGCAATAGGATCGAGATACAACACGTTTCTAAGGACAGCAAGAAGTTTTGCATCGCCCGCACATAGCTCCTTCAAAACATCTTCTTCTTTATCGTCTTTGTTCTGCATAAGATCAACGCTCTCCTTTATTGTTTGAACCACTCGAACTTAAAGTCTTGCGTGCGTACATGCATGAGAGTTTGTATAGGTCTTATTATTTGAGATGTGGGAGAAATATTGTTTTGAAGATAATTGACGATCGTTTTATAATTCTAGTATGCGCGTGCGATGGAGTGGGCTATCTGATCAAAGCTGAAGATAAGATCATCTACCATGCCGGAGACACTGATTTGATTCCTGAAATGAAGCGGCTAGAGTCAGTAGATGTGGCTCTGCTGCCTACGGGAGATAAATATACAATGGATAATAATAAGGCGGCTGAAGCGGCCTGTTGATCAAGCCCCAGATAGTGATTCCAATGCACACATGGGAAAAGGATCCAACAGAATTCAAGAAGAGAGTAGAAGCAGACTCTGACATAAAAGTGGCTGTGCTAGAACTGGATGAAGAGCTTAAAATCCGCTGAAACTATAGTCTCAAGGCATAACTAGAAGGCGCGCGCGCCTAAGGTATTCGCCTTGGAGTTCACCAAAGTAACCATCGCGCGCTCCCCATACGGTAGCTCGCTTGAATGATTAAGCCAACTCAAGAATATCTACCCCATCAAAAAACCCAGTTAAAACGCGTACGTATTATTCCTACATGTCAGCATACAAAATTTTAAACATCGTTGGTAATGCAATTTTGTTTGGTGACAGCAATTGCATGTGAAATCACGATTTAATGTACGTGCAGCGTTGGTTGCTGTCTTGATTGTCTTTGTAGGAGTATTTTCTTTCTGGGTAGGATTAACGAATTTTCTCCATGAGTTTGGAAGGCATAATATAGATGCGCCACAGGATTACCCTGACCTAGATATGAAACGGGTGTTTCTCATAGCCGCGATGTTTGGTGTTATAGCTGCACTGATTGCAGGGATATTTATTGGTCGAATATGGTAGAGACAACCAGAAAAATGGGGAAAATGCGGGTGATATCTCCATTTTAGGTGGTTCTGACCGGACTATACTACCGGAGCTCGAATAATACTACTTTTCATTTACGTTTGCGATATATAGCCACATTAGCGCGCGCGACTAGAACACTGCATTAATTTAGAAGTTCAACAATCAATATCAGAGTGTGAAACATATGTCAGAAATAGAAAAAATGGTGGAAGATTTTAAGAAGGGCGCCTCAGAAAAAGAGAAGAAATTGCTGGTGCTATATCTCGAATATTCAACGGAAAAGATTTCACTTCAGAAGTTTTCCGAAGAAACCAGTAAATTGGAATTTCCTGCTCCTAATTTCTACATTGCGTGCATTCTTGGTGCATTAATGAAATCCGTTATTTCGTTCGAAAAGAAAGTTACAGGAATTGAGAAGAAATTAGAAAAGATGTGGGAGTTCTCCAGTGAAAAAAGCGTTTAGGAACTCGAGGTATTGTAGCGCGCTTTTGCTAAATGATAAACGAAAAGTATAACTTACCTGGATCAATTAAGGACAATGATAGGGAGGAATAAAGGTTTGTCTGCAGATGGCGTACCTGTTCTGATTCTGAGGGAAGGATCTGGTAGATCTAGGGAAAGAGATGCTCAACGTAATAACATTATGGCTGTAAGAACGATAGCGGAAGCGGTCAAAAGTTCGTTAGGTCCCAAAGGTATGGATAAGATGTTGGTGGATAGTTCCGGCGATGTAACCATCACTAGTGATGGAAGAACGATCCTTGACGAAATTGCTATTGAGCATCCAGCTGCCAAGATGATGGTGGAAGTTGCTAAGACTCAAGATGCGGAGGTGGGAGATGGAACCACCACGGTGGTCATAGTGGCAGGCGAACTCTTGGGAAAGGCTGAAGACTTGATAAACAAGGGCGTTCATCCAACAGTAATCGTTGAAGGATACAGTAAAGCAGCTGAGAAAGCTCTTGAGACCCTTGAAAAGATTGCGATTCCAGTTAAGCCAACAGGAAAGGAGTTCTTGGAGAAAGTCGCTGCAACCTCTATGGCCAGTAAGCTGGTGTCTGAGAATAAGGAGCAAATTGCCGAGATAGCTGTTGAAGCAGTTTTACATGTGGCCCATAAAGTTGGAGACGAGTACAAGGTAGATTTAGATGATATCATGGTGGAGAAGAAGCGTGGCGAATCTGCAGCTGAAACCAAGTTGATTGAAGGGTTGGTTCTCGATAAAGAAGTTGTTCATTCAGGGATGCCCAAACGGGTCGAAAAAGCCAAGATAGCATTGTTAGAAAGCGTACTTGAAGTTAAGAAGACAGAGTTCGATGCTAAAATTGACATTGAACGCCCAGAACAGATGGAATCTTTCATGCGTGAAGAAGAGAACATGCTTAAAGCGATGGTTGAAAAGATAGTTGCTTCAGGCGCCAACGTCGTTGTCTGCCAGAAAGGCATAGACGACATGGTCCAGCATTTCTTGGCTAGAAAAGGAGTCCTAGCCGTGCGACGAGCTAAGAAGTCGGATATGGAGAAACTCGCAAAGGCAACAGGTGGAAAAGTTGCCACTAACCTAGAGGAACTCACGGAAAACGACTTGGGTTACGCTGAGCTTGTTGAGGAGCGCAAAATTGGTGACGACAAGATGGTCTTCATCGAAGGATGCAAGAATCCGCACTCAGTGGCTATTCTGATAAGAGGTGGAACTGAACGCTTCGTTGATGAAGCTGAACGTTCAGTTCACGATGCACTATGTGTAGTGCGAGACGTGGTTCAAGAGCCCAAAATTGTTGCTGGTGGAGGATCTCCAGAGATGGAAATCGCTAGAGCACTGAAAGACTACGGTCAATCCCTACCGGGTAGAGAGCAACTCGTCGTTCAAAGCTTCTCCGAAGCCATAGAGATTGTGCCATTGACCTTGGGTGAAAATGCTGGTCTTGATCCTATAGATATTTTGTCAGAGCTTATAGCCTGTCATGAGACGGGTGAAAAGTGGGCAGGTGTAGATGTTTTCGAAGGAAAAATCAGAGATATGAAGGAACTGAAAGTTTACGAACCTCTAGCAATCAAGAAACAGATAATCAAGTCTGCCACTGAGGCTGCCACACTAATACTGAGGATTGATGATGTCATTGCTTCAGCAAAGATGACGGCTCCACCAATGCCTCCTGGCGGTCCAAGTGGAATGCCTGGCGGCTACGGTGGGATGCCCCCGTATTAGGCCTCCTCAAAAGCACGCACCATAAGAAGATCCATGTATTTATCAGTGAGTCGATGAATTAGTCTCTTTGAGGAAACAACTTGTCAACAGGCGTGACACAATCAGACGAAGAAATAAAGCAGAGGATAGTCGATTATTTGAAAGATATTGAATGGGATATATTGCAGGGAAAAATTGATGCCTTGATTATGAAACTTGAGGAAGCGCAGAAACTTGCTCGCGAATGGGCGAGTAAAAAAGCGCGCGCGAGAGCGAGATAGTAATCCCTGCAAGAACATTTTCTGTTTCATCGAGCACTACCAGTGTTTGAAATGCGAATAGATTCGCACCACAAAAGACGAGTTCAACAGATCTTAGCATACTGTAGCGCGCGCGCGAAATACGATTCATGACTTATTACAGAGGAATATAGGTTATTTTTCTGGTGATTACCTACGTTTTCTGTATACGTGCACATCATCGATTTTATCGAAGTATTCAAATCCGTTGTCTACAAGCTCACAGATATCTTTAGTGCTTATGTGCTTATGTGATTATGCCAATATGTTTATAAGTGAGTATGCATATAATACTATATGTGAATAAGCGAATTTAAGATGAATAAGAAAATGAAAATAAAAACAAAGGAAAAGCTTGGTGCAAGTCAATTCGCTTATTGGAAAAACATCTAGCGCGTGGGCGCGTGAAAAAAATTGATAGCGGTCGGTAATTGAATGGGACGAATCAGCGTATTGCTCTCAGAAGAACTGGAAAAGAAGCTCAGATTCAAGACTATCGAAAGGTTTGGCGGAAAAAAGGGCGATCTATCCAAAGCTGTAGAAGAAGCCGTAAAAACATGGGTCGCCAAGTGAAAATAGATTTTAAATTAAAAAACCCTATGTTGGTCATGGCACACGCACACATTTTCGGATAGCGTGTATGAGAGGCGTACTTCGCTGTTTCCTGTTTTCTTTAGAACATTTAGAATAAAGTGAGTCTTGGATGAAGCACGTGTAGATATGGAAGTGAATATTGGGTATGTCTGAAAATGTGAATGTTATATTAATTGATGATGCTGGGTGGGGCGACCTATTACTAGGTGTAGTAATCGGGGCCATCAACCCTCCAGACCCTAGATACCTGGAACGCAGGATCCCAATCTCATCTTTCCAGCCACCAAACTTCGAAGACAAAAAATATTTGGATGATACAGTGAAGATTGCTGATGAAATTGTAGAGATCATGCAACCTGGCATGGAAACTAATTTCAAAGTATGCTCAGGATATGTTCTCTCCAGCATACGTAGACACTTGAGAGACCGTGGATTCAAGGTGGAAGAAGTGGAAGTTTCAGGTAAACTGCAAGAAAAAGTTGAAAGGGGCTACCTGAGATGGTGCAAGGAGATGGGAGTTCCAGCAGAAGGACTAGACGATAAACGACGTTTCTGGACATTTCTAGAATGGATTGCGGAAAGACCTTGGCTAAGAGAAAAAATCGTGAAGACGGGATGGAAAAGTTGGAAAAAGAAATGGCGAAATAAAGCATTCCTGAGAGGCAGTACAGCATGTTAAGAATGAGAAATTTGTTCGATAAAAACCGTAGTAGATTCGAGATCATAGCGGAGATTCTAAGTGGTTTGCGAAGCCCAACTTGTTGGACGAATATTATGTCTCACTGCAATCTGAGCTCAAAACAATCAGGGCAATATAAGAGTCTATTGAGGTCAAGCGACCTTATTCAGACACAAATGACAGCAGGAAAAATAACGTATCAGAGAACAGAAACTGGTCGAGAATTTCTGAAACACTTTAACAAGATAGTTCTGTTACTTGATACTAACACTTCTACACCATTCCTAATTTAATTTAAAATAGAAGAGTTTATGCGCACGACAAAAAAGCGACCAATCGTGAAACACTTTACTTGTGTTGAAGTCCAAACACATGAAAACATGTTTATTTTTAGAATAGATCGCGTGCACGCTTAAGTTCGAGTGGTTCAAACAATAAAGGAGAGCGTTGATCTTATGCAGAACAAAGACGATAAAGAAGAGGATGTTTATGAGTTATTCTAGAAGAAGTAGGTATAGCCATGAGAGAAGACGTGGTCATGGCAAAGGCTTCAAGCATTGCCCCGTTGAGACGGGAAAGGAATACGAAGTGGATATAACGGAAATGAGCCATCACGGAGAAGGTGTAGCCAGAATCCAGGGCTTCGTGATATACGTTGCCAACGCAGAACCTCGAGACCATGTAAGAATAAAGATCACGAGGATAGGCGTTAAGAACGCACACGCAGAAATAGTCAAATAGGACCTTAATCCCCAAAAGGCGCGTGTGCATTTCTCAGAAATCTCTCACATCAAGCGGACTCAGCATAAAGCTGAAGACTAAGATCTCCAAGATGGGACAGTTGAGGCTGATTATCGAAGTTTGGGGATTAAACCCAAACGAGATCCTGACAAAGGAAACCCTTTCATCTCCGCATAGAACATTAGTGGATTCTCGAGATAACGAGATACAAGTCTTAAATCAAGCCTTAAAACAAGCCATATTTAAGGAGCTGCAACAAACACGAACGGGTATATTCGAGTCAGGAAAATAGTAGCCCCGAGGCTATCGCCGTTTAAGTTTGTCAGCCTCGAACTCCTTGGAGAGCTCCTGGATCAGCTTTCTTTCCTTATGAGTCAGTCTCTCAGGAGTTCGCACGTTTATATGGACTAGTACGTCGCCTCTAACGAGGCCATTTTTTATCCCTTCTCCTCTTAGCCGGAGCATGGTTCCGCTTTGTGTTCCAGCCGGCACTCGAACTATTCTATCGCCTTTTAGTGTCGGAACTCTTATCTCGGCACCAAGAGTGACTTGAGCAAAATTGACATTGGCCTCATATACAAGGTCCAACCCTCTCCTATTTAGATATGGGTGAGGTTTGATTCTTATCGTCACGTAGAAGTCTCCTGGTGGGCCATCATAAGGGCCATCTTCGCCCTGCCCTCGAAGGACAAGATGATCACCGTTGTCAATAGCGGCTGGCACTTTAACCTTAAGCCGCACCTTCCTTTCTTCGAGTCCATTGCCTCCACAAGTTTTGCACCGCTTCTGAGCTACCTCTCCTCTACCGTTACAACGGTCACAGGAAACGATCACTTGTCCGTAACCTGAGATAGCTTTTATTCTGTGCCCAATTCTTCCTGAGCCGTGACATTTTGGACAAGTCACCAAATGACTGCCAGGATCAACGCCCAAACCGCCGCATTTAGTGCATCGTTTCATCCTTGGCAAAGTGACTTCCAGCTCAGTTCCGAAAGCAGCTTGTTCTAACGTGATCTCCATTTGGGCTTCTAAGTTGCGGCCGCGATGAGGTTCAGGTTGACCTCGCTGAAAGGTGAAGCCTCCGCCGAAGATTCGATTGAAGAGATCGTTACCATCGAAACCAAATTCTGAAAAGATATCTTGGAAGTTCTGGCGGT
>JASFPN010000007.1:0-69974 GCA_050115965.1 Candidatus Bathyarchaeota archaeon | reverse complement strand
GTTCATAATAGCAATACTACTAGCAATCATAATCTACAGAACAAACGCGCTCGCGCGCGCTCCCGCCAATTCATAAATAAGAGTAAGCTTTTTTTCAGGCTCACCCATTGCCTTCACGCATCTTAGACATGAGAGAACGATTATTAAAACTAATCAATCAGATCCAAGTTAGATATGGATGGTGACATGTATGACTTTGGTTAAGTTACCTAAGATGAAAAAAGCTGAATTAGAAAAACTTGTTCAGGAACAGATGCTTTGCCGTATCGCTTTCAAGGGAGATAAGTACCCGTATATGGCTCCATTCCAGTATGTCCTGATGAATGGATCACTCTATTTTCATTTTACTGATTATGGTAAAAAAATGAGGTTGCTTGAAAGTGATAAGCGGGTCTGTGTTGAGATAGAAAAGTACAAGCCGGATCTAAGCGAGTACAACTTCGTTGTTTTAAGAGGTGAACTGGAAGTTGTTCAAGACCCGGATGAAAGAGCAAGGGCTATAACGAGAATGGCTGAAGATGGAAAACATAAACTTTCAATTAACTTTCTTGCTGCTCATGGCTTTGAAAAAGAGGATGGTTGGACCTCATTTACTCCAGAGAAAAAAGTTGTAATAATCAAGCTCACGAAGATAACTGAAGAAATCGGTCTTAAATCACCTGAATGAAGTTTCTGGAATGAGAATTGGATATCCATGCATTAACACATCTATAGGATGCACAAGCAGTAGAACATTTCGTTTAAGGTCCTACTCTGACAAACGTTTAATGGAAACCTTGAAGAATAACCTATCCTGCCTTAGTAAGATTCTACGGTTCAATGCAAGACATAAAATACTATTTTTCAGAATAACCTCTGATCTGGTTCCTTTCGCCTCCCATCCAATCTGCAACTTTAACTGGCAAACATGTTTCCATGAAAAATTCGAGGAAACTGGGGATTTTGTTAAAAGCCAGAACATGAGGATATCTATGCATCCTGATCAATTCACCCTCATAAACTCCACAAACACCAAAGTTTTTGAAAACAGTGCCAAAGAACTTCAGTATCATGCACAGGTCTTAGATCTAATGAGGCTTGATGCTTCTGCGAAAATTCAGATTCACTTGGGTGGAATTTACAAGGACAAAGAAAAAAGCATGGCACGATTTGTTGAAAGATTTGAAAAGCTTGACGAAATTGTGAAAAGACGGCTGGTCATCGAAAATGATGACAGTCGCTATAACCTCAAGGATTGCCTTGAACTCAGTACAAAGACAGGAGTTCCTGTGCTGTTTGACATCTTTCACCATGAAATCAACGGTTCTGGCGAAAACATCAAAGAAAGTTTCAAGCTGTTCACAAAAACTTGGAAAGAAAAGGATGAACTGCCTATGGTGGATTACAGTTCTCAAAAAGCAGGATGCAGAAGAGGAAAACATGGGGAAACTATAAACTTGGAACATTTCCAAGAATTCCTGAAAGAGTCAAAACCGTATGATTTTGATCTCATGCTAGAGATAAAGGATAAGGAAAGGAGTGCACTTAAAGCTATGGAAATCGTATCACAAGATCATCGATTCCTAGTTGCCAAAAAACTAGCTTAAAGACCTGCTAATCTGAATCAGAGAATATTCGCACTCGTTCTATTGTATGATATCTATTTATGATTTGAGTTATTAGCCAAATTATTTAATTGTAGAAAATTAGAAGCAAGGAAAGCCTCTAGAAGAGGGATGAGACTGAGAATCATGAAAATTTGGAGATAGTGAATTGGAAGTCTCATTCCAAGACAAGCCATTGCAGTGATTATGGGAATCGTTGTCCAGAATAGAGCTAGAGATAAACGTAATTCTTTGATATTCTTGACTAGGTTATTGATGGTAAGTTGAATTATTAGGATCTTTGATAGTGAGAGAAATGATACAAAGAAAATAATTAATCCAACAAGTAATGACGAAAGCTGAGTTATGACACCAAACTCTATTAATGAAACTATGTCGCCAAAGGGCATAACTCCACCAATAATGAGATAACCAGTAGGATTTATGAAGGTCCAAAAGGCAAGCCAGAGAAGCATGGTTGATAGTCGCCAATCTTTGATCATCTTGAAAAGAAGCAATGCTTGAAGCACCCCAGAGACAATGAGGCAGACGAGGATTCCTCCTCCAGCTATCCATGCCTGTTGCCAATGCATGAAGTTGCCACTCCATCCGATATAGGATAGTTCATAGGGCCAAAGGATGGACAAATGGATATGCACAATTTTTCCTCCAAAAAAGAGGACAAAAAACCCATGACCCATAACTTCATGGATGAATTCTCCAATAATCTTTGTGAAAAATGCCATGAGGAAGGAAACAATTAGGTACTTGCTGCGATTAATCATTAGGTTTCACGATAGAACCTAAGTATGATTCCTGAAACGAATAAGATAATCCCTAAAACGGCAATAGGTAACGCGTATGGTCTCAAAGGATAATCTATGTAGGGAAGCAACCCTGTTGAGCGAGTCTCATATAGATGAAGATAGATAGAGGTTACCAGCAGCGATATCCCAAGCAATATACAAATCCATGTAATCCTTTTCATACAATAACCTTTCACTTAATGAATAAATGAGTGTTTATTATAATGGATTAAACAACTCACTACCAGAGTGTGAACATCAACTATTAAAAGAAAGGCAGAATACACTCCAGTTCTCCTTGGTTAGGAGGTCTTCCTTCCACCCTCTCTTTCGGCATATAGCTATTGCAGCAGGATCATTTGCATAATACACGATTGAGTCATAACCTTTTCTTCTGATGAACCCTTCAAAGTATTCAAAGAACCTTTTGCCAAAGCCTTTTCCCCTAAACTCTTTTTTCAGCCAAACTTCATGAAGCTCCACAATGTTGTCCTTCTTTCCACCACAAAGCTTCCTTAAAATTTCCTTGTCCTCTCTGTCTCTGGGACTGCCCTGTCTATGCTCGTCAGTACTAGTCTCATGCCAGATTGCATCACCAATGATCTCATTGTTCTCTTTCCATACAATGAGGTGAGTTGGGTCTTCAGTAATGACTTTCTCTTCCGTGATTCCAAGCTCTCCCGTGCCTTGTTCTCCTGAAAATCCATTTCTCCTATAATACTCCTTAAACTCCTCTAGATCACAACCCACAACAAATTCCATAGTTCATCTCACTCCGCACTCGCGATCAGATATTGTTTTCTCAAGAACTGTTTTGATTTCTTTCCAGGATGCCATTCTCTTGAGTGTGGGTTCACCATTAATTGAGATTCCTCTTGATAGCCCGAATTCCTCAATAGTCTTTCTATCGTCAGTGTTGATCAATTTGATTGTTATGTTAGGTTTCTTCGCGTTTCTGATTATCTCGTCTGCCATCCATCCACACCAAGGACATTGAATGTTGCAGAAGACTTCAATCACCGTCTTTCCCTTCTTTTCCACTTTGTGGCTTTTAGGGGTCAGAAGTTGGGGTGGTGTGTGTGCTCCCAAGTCAAGATGAAGCAGAACCCGAGTTCCATCTCTTGAGACTTCTTCAAATCCGAATTGTTTAAAGAAGCTGGTTGGCATGTAATCGAAATAGCCAAACCATTCATCAACCTCATAACCCAACACACTGGCTCCACCTACCTTCTTGGCATCCTCCAAAAAATGTTGCATTAACTTTTTCCCTATACCTACCTTCATGAATCGTGGTAGAACCCAAATGCAGTCTATGAAAAGAGAGCTCTTTCCTTTTACAGGTTCAGGAGCAACCTCAATTGGAAGGTACTCGATGAGACCTTTTTTGCTTTTTCGGGGGCCTAGGGCCACTATGATTTCAAGCCCTTTGGAGAACATCTTCTCAATCCATCTGAGCCGTTTTTCCATATGCTCCTTCATAGCTTTTTTCTGTTTTTGACCAACACCCCATAAGCAGAGATAGGACACGTATGGTAACTCTTTTGTGGTTATCTTACGAACTTCAAATTCCTGAATCATCGAAGACCCTCAGACTTCCACAAGTACGTTATCGTAGCTTAGAATCCTCCTTAATTCGTGGGTTGATCTGATCAAGTAAAACCCAAATTCTTCTAAACTTCCCCTCTTTGCCTGACAGCTGTTTTTGCATTCTCCAAGTTAATTGTCCTATGTTTCTATGAAGCAAGTTCTTTCCCTCAAATTCATTCAAGATTGATTGTATCGACTCCTTGAATTCTTCGCCTGTCAGTTCATCAGATAGATACTTATGCAGAGCTGATTCAACCTTTAGCTTCAGTCTTGGCACACAAATCACTTAACAAGTTTGATGTTTGTTTTCTCATAGACTAAATAAAAATATGAAGTTATGAAATAGCTATGATACACATGCGCATGGACGACAAGCGAGATTATATAGTCTTGTGACGGGTGAGCCCTTAAGTAACACTTTTGGCGATATTCTGAGTAGGGTTCATCATGAGCTCGAAATTGTTGGTTGTGATAGCAACTGGCGATAGGGAAAAGGCTGTGGCGGGGTTGATGTACGCTCGTAACGTTTTGAAGTATAATTGGCTGGATCAAGTTAAGGTTGTGTTTTTTGGACCTTCCGAGAAATTAGCTGCTAACGACAAGGAAATCCAATATTTTATGAAAGAGATAGCCAAAGAAACAGATTGCTTCGCATGCAAGGCGATCTCTGACAAGGACAGAGTATCAGAGAAGCTAGAAGAAGCTGGAGTGAAAGTAGAATACGTTGGAAAAGTTGTTTCCGACGCAATCAAAGAAGGCTTTCATCCAATGGTCTGGTGAGTGTAGTTAAATTGAAAGAAGACGAGTTTCGAAATTACCTGCAAAAACGCAAGTTGAAAGCAGAGGATATTGACTTTGCTGTTTGCATGGCTAAGGAGTTCGAGCAATATCTTGAGAAAAACAATAGAACCCTTGAGTCTGCAGAATTAGACTCACTCATTGACTACATCTCATTAATGATAAAGGAAGGTAAAAACACTTGGGACAGGCTGGTAGCGATTGCCCGGTTCTGCTATCATGCAAAGAAGAACGACTTCTACATCTACTTCACATCGGTCCTTGGCGCTCGAAACGTGTTACCTGATATGGGTGAAAGAGTGGCAAACATCGCTGGAGAGAAAGTTAAGAGTAGAATCTTTCAAGATTTCAAGTTACCACCGTTAGGTGCTCCTCAAGAAAACTATCCCAAACTAACCAAGACTATCATGGACAGGATGGAGTCAGAATTGCCCATTGAAACCTGTAAACAGATCTTGACATGGAACTATCATAAAATCCCAGCTGAAGCCTTCAAACAAAAGAAAGAACGTTTCGAAAACGCTAGCACCATTGATGAGTGGCTGAAGATTGAACATGAGAAACTAGTTGAAGAATTAAGCAAATCCATGAAAGAGGGAAGAACTTGGTACGAACAAGAGATAACTCCAGAAGTGTTGAAATTCGTAAGTGACAACCAAGAGATCAGTACGGGAGCTAGGCAAGATGACACGATATTTGTGACGAAAATTCCTTACGCACCAAAAGAGTATCTGAAGGAGGAAGACCCCGCATTAAAACGGTTCTATGCTTGCCACTGCCCCCTTGTGAGAACCGCCATTCGAGAAAGAAGACCAGAAATTTCTCCAACTTTCTGCTACTGCAGTGGTGGCTTCACAAAGTTTGGTTTCGACCAAGTATTCGGTGAACCAGTCAAAATCGAGTTACTTGAAAGTGTGCTCAAAGGAGACACAAAATGTCGTTTCGCTATTAAAATTCCAAAAACCAAATGAAGTAAAAAAAAAACAGCGTAATCAACCTAAAGCCCAAATAAAGATTCAATGTCGTCTAGTAACATAACTATAACCATGATTTCTATCTACCAAATTCCAGGAAATAATCTCTTTCTGACTTGACTTGCGTATTTTGTATAACCTTCAAGTTCTTCTTGAAGTGTATTATCTTCTAGAAAAGTACGGATTACAACTAGGATAACGTATATTCCAACGGGCACAAAAGCGAAGCAAGACCCTATTATCAGGGGAACTGAAATTACGAACAATATTCCTGCCAAGTACCCGGGATGTCTTACAAGTTTATAGGGTCCACTTGTTATCACTTTATGATCACGCTCTTTTTGGATTCGAACAGTAGGCTCAAAATGTGGATTCATGATCATAGCCCAATTAAGCAGAACAGTAGAACCAACAATAGTCACCAAACCTAACACTGCAAAATAAGCATCAAGATTCGACCAATGATACCTTTTATCTAATCCTGCTATGGTGGGTATCAGGAGTATTACCATGAGATTGCTTCCTCGCATAAGTATTTCATCCCACAGTTTGGAGCCTTCACGCTTCCTTTTCAGTCTTTGAACAAGAAGCTCAGGATTAAGTTTGTACTGTACTACTATACAAATAGCGTAATGAAAGAAGGCAACACCAAAGTACATCCACGGTCTAAGAACAGAAATCTGACCAGCAAAAAGAAAGAAAACCACCATCTGAATAATAAGCAATACAGATGCCACAACAAGCTGTTTTAGAGCTGCCATTCTAAACTCCAGCATACTTCACCCAAGCATATTTCATCAATCAGGTCTTAAAAAATATAAGGATTCAACCGTAACATGAAATGGATGATCACTGAAAGCCACAAAACACCCATCCAAAAAGCCAAATCAACAGAAGAACCAGAGAAATTAGTAGTTGCAACTCTTGGAGGAGGCTGCTTCTGGTGCACAGAAGCTGTTTTCAACGAGGTATCAGGCGTAGTATCAGCTGAACCTGGCTACTCAGGAGGCACACTTCCGAATCCAACATATGAGCAAGTATCCACTGGCACAACAGGACACGCTGAAGTCGTAAACGTCACCTTTGATCAGAATGTTGTCTCATTTAGAGAAATCCTCGATATCTTCTTTGCGACACATGATCCCACTACGTTAAACCGTCAAGGTGCCGACATAGGAACACAGTATCGATCAGTAATATTCTACCACAATAATGAACAAAAAACAGTTGCCCACAAAATGATCAATGAACTCAATAACTCAAAGGCATATAAGACACCTATCGTAACAAAGGTTGACCCGTTCAAATCCTTCTTTAAAGCAGAGGATTATCATAAAGACTACTTCAAACGCAATCCTGAAAAATCCTATTGTAGATACGTTATTTCACCAAAGATCGCTAAGCTTCGTAAATTACTGAGATAAGTTTTGTATGATCATAATTCAGGGAAAGAGATCTTTTTCTCGGGATCTAACTAGTTGACCTGCACTACCGGTTTCTGACCTTGGATAGTTATAACCCCGAATTAGGGCTACTGGAACGCCTTCATCTGCCTGTCCAATGACAAGTTCAGCTGCTGAAGCCAGTTCATCAGCTATTGCTGTTCGCTTCACTTCAAGAACGTAGTCGAATAGATCCTTTTCTCCTCTTCTATCTCGAATTGGATCAAGACCAGCTACTCCAACTGCTACGTTGATCTCTCCCTCACGCTTAGGACGTCCATGGGTATCACTCACAATGACAGCTACGTCTTTCCCAGTTAACTCCATAATTCGTTTCCTAATCTTCCTTGCAGAACCGTCAGGGTCAACTGGAAGTAAAGCCACATTTCGTTCACCAGGAACATTTGACCTATCAACTCCGGAATTAGCGCAAACGAACCCATGCTTGGTCTCCGTGATGATAACTCCATCCCTCATCCTAACAACGTTACGAGATTCACGAAGAACAACCTCGACAAGAGCTGGATCCTTACCAAAACGTTCAGCCAAAGCAGCTGCAGACTCGGAAACAACTACCTCATCAAGATTCACCACACTACCCTCAGCTCGGGAAACCACTACATGCGTAACAACAAGCACATCTCCATCCTTAACTCCAGGTCCACTTTCATTTGCTGATTGACAAATCAAATCTCCAAGATCGTCTCCTTCACCAATTACGGGTAAACCTTTCAAACCGAAGACCTGAATCAAGCTTCTTTCACCAAACATAGTCCTTTGTAAAACACAAGATTGAAGATATATCATTATATCCGATCCCCATAATAAATACTAAAATCTCCATTTATCCAAAGTCTCACAAGTTCCTTAGGCCGATTATTAAGAAAACTTTTAAAGAATTCCTTGAAATTGTTGTTAAGAGCTTATTTGATCACTTCCAATCATACTGCAGATGATTCCAAGGGACTGGTTGTTTTTGACGTTGAAGGAGTCTTACTGCCGAAAAAACGTTACATTCCCTTTGAAGCATCAAGAAGATTAGGCTTTCTAAAATTCATAAGAATCATCATTTACGGAATCCTTTACGAAGTGGGACTGTCATCCCTTGAAATTGCCTTAAAGAAAATCTACAGACTCTTTAAAGACTACTCTATTCAAGAACTCCGGGCCTACTATGAGTATATGCCCCTACTTCCAGGAGCAAAAACGATCGTAGAGACTCTTCGTAGTAAAGGATGGAAGACCGCCCTAATAAGCTCCGGTCTGCCAGCCCTTTTCATAAAGGACCTAGCAGGCAAATTGGGAGCAGACTACGCCTTTGGCCTAGAAATGAGGATCCAGAATGACAAGTTTACAGGAGAGATCAGTGGAGAGGTTATAAAGAAGAATGGAAAAGCCACAGTCCTTAAGAAAATCTTGAACAAGGAGAACCTGACTCCCCTGCAATGCGTCATAATAGCAGACGACAGAAACAATCTCCCCATGTTCCCCCAAGCCCATCTAGTAATAGGTTATAACCCTGACTTTTGGTTAACCACAAGATCCGACTACATTATCATGACAGACTTGACAAAAACAATTCCCATAATCACAGAAGCAGATACACGTGAAAAACAACCAGCAGGGTCTCTTCAAAGAAACGATGTTTTCAGATCATTGATACACATTGGCGGATTTTCAATTCCCTTCCTATGTACCTATATACTGAACACCTACATCATGGTGCTTTGGATCACCATTGTAACTGCTGCTTACACGATATCAGAAATGGTTAGTATATTGGGGCAACCTTTACCTGTTTTCAAACACATCACAAAGATGGCTACAGTGAAGTTGGAATTCTACGAGTTCGCAACAGCACCCATTTTCTATGCCTTAGGCATACTATTCTCATTATTATTTTTCCCACCTAACATTGCATACACTGCGATAGCTGTTCTAACATTAGGCGATGGCTTTGCATCTTTATTTGGAAAAAGGTTTGGCAAAACACGTTACTCATATAATAGAGCAAAGAACCTAGAAGGAACAATCGCTGGGTTCATCGCAGCTTTATTGGGAGCTCTTCTCTTTGTAAACCCGACAAGGGCTCTACTAGGTGCTATTGTCGGCATGACAGTTGAGACAATTCCAACTCCAATCAACGATAACTTAACAATTCCATTAGCAGTAGGAATAGCGTTATCAGCAACACTTCTCTAACCCAAAAAGCGCGCGCGCGCTAATCCCAATTAGAAGTGGCAACATCAAGAAAAAACGTAGTTAATTACTGGTTATTAAGCGGAAAAAAGGATCAGGGTATGGTGTATTCTGTTCCTTTTATGACGATGTCGAATGTGAAGCTTGAGAATCCATTGACTTCTGGCGAAACTGAGAGAGTTATGACTGCTGATGTGTATCCTGTTTCCAGCACCCGGTTCTCACGGTTCCAACTGACGTCCAAATATGTTTGAGCTGAGGTTGGATCCCACTCCTCCAAATCCATGGTAAGTACAACAGGGATAGTTCCTTCATTCTTCACGTACACCGTTACATTTGCAGAGGTTCCGGGCTCCACATATCCCCAGTCGATAGAAGTTACATTGTCTGTACACTCTCTATTCCAATACACGCCCACGCCAACAGCCCTGACATCCCCGAAGTTTGGTACTCTCTGGTAAGATGAAAGTAGGGTTGAAGCTAACACACCCACGACAACCGTTGTCATAGCCACTGCAAGTACAGCACCGAGACTTATTCTTTCCAGAGCCATCCTAATTACACCCTGCAGAGCAGTATCGTAAATCTTAATAAACCTTATTATCCACCTCTTCTACACAAATACACATTCAAAAATCACAAAACTTAAAAAGACACAGAACCCACGACCAAGCCAACATGGGAAAAACATGAACCACCAAAAATTAACAAGACCCACAACCAACCAAGGTTCCAACATAGCAAGATTTCCTCCATCCAACTGAACAACACCTAAATAAAAGGACTAAAACCTTTCAGAAGAACAAGAGGGAAACATCTGTTCGCAGTAGGACACATAGCATTAGGATATATTCTTGGGACCTTCACATTTAAAGCGTTAAAAACAGATATCAACCTACCTCTATTGATCACATTAGCAGTGATGCCAGACATAGACCTAATCATCAGACACCTAAGACATCGTGGACCAACACACTCAATAATCGTAGCCACTTTATTCTTCACCCCATTCTTCATCATCTACAAGAAAAAGGCAATCCCATATTACATAGCCTTGGCCCAGCACTTTCTGATTGGAGACCTTTTGATGGGAGGACAAGTTCAACTACTATGGCCTTTAACTACAAGGCTGTATGGAGTCGGAATTAGAATGGCAGGCCCCATAAACATCACAGCAGAATGGCTCTTATTCATAGCCTCCCTTGTCATTCTACTTTGGTCAAAACAGATAATAAAACTCTTGAAACCACAGTTTCACAATCTATTACTCATCATACCAACTTCAACACTCATACTTCCAATACTCATAACATTCGCGGATTATTCACCAGTCGTACCTATCGCACTTACACCACCTCACATAATCTATGCACTGCTATTCTCAACATCAATAATCATGGTTATGATCAAACCTCCAAAAATCTTCAACAAAGACAAAGCCAGATAGCACACTAACCAATTTCATGCTTACCAAGCTTGAATGTTGCATTTATTCACACACAACGATTTTTGCCTTAAGGCTTCGAATTACTGGGTTAAGGTGTGCATAATTTGGATGTTCAGGAGATTATGGTTGAAAAAGTTTTCAGAATAAACGTTCATGCAACTGTTAAAGATGCTGTCGACCTCATGAACAAACATGAAATTGGGTGTTTGGTTGTTGAGAGAAACAGCGAAGTTGAAGGAATAATAACAGAACGAGATATTCTAAAAAGAGTGGTATCTGAGTTAAAAAATCCAGAACAAATCACAGTCGAAGACGCAATGTCGAAACCACTCATCGTAGGCGGCCCCATGATGTACATAGAAGACGCTGCAAGACTGATGTTCAAGAAGAACATCAAGAAACTTCCAATAATGGATAACGAGAAGATTGTTGGCATAGTTACGTTATCTGATATAGCCAGAGCTACGAACATAGAACCTCAAATCACCAAAGTAGTTGAAGAACTAATGGAAAACGGATGGTTCCCAACAAAAAAAATGAAGCAAGTAGTAGATTTCTACATCGTTTAAGAAACATACACGTTTTAAAAGGATAATATTAAAGTCACCAAAGTAAAAACCCGCGCATTGGTTCTTCTTACCCACACTTATTATCCTTTCAGATTATGCATTTAAAAGACGTAAATGCTAAAAGCAAGTGCATAAAAGTATCAAATGATGCACATTGCCAATCAGAGAACTGGATCGAAAAATCCTGTCAAAACTATTGAAAAACAGTAGATTGAGTGATCGACAGGTCGCTAAATTAGTAGGTGCCTCTCAACCAACTGTAACAAGAAGACGAGCTATACTGGAAAAGGAAATTATTGAAGGCTACACAACGATACCAAAATGGGACAAACTTGGATACGAAATCATAGCAATAACTTTCCTTAAAAGCAGGGTCCGATTTTCCTCACAAACAAAAAAAGAAAAAGCAACAGAAAAAGGAAGCATGTGGGTGATGAAACAACCAAACATCATCATGGTTAGTGAAGGAAACGGTTTAGGAAAAAACGGAGTCATTATTTCAGTACACATAGATTACTCAGACTACTCAGAGTTTCTCACAAAACTAACAAGCAGCTTATCTGATATTGTCGAAGAACCAGAGAGCTTCATAGTAGGTACTAGACGGGCTGTTAAGCCCTTCAACTTCAAATATGTTGCTGATCACAGAATAATTCTTCAAGAAGAGAGTAGCTAAACACAGGTAAAACATCGAGATCATTCGAGCCCATATTCAAATAATGCTTCTCTCTCAAAACGAATTCTTCAAAGAATCCAGAGCGAGTACTCCAAAAATGCGCGCGCTAACACTAGAGTTCATCTAACATTCTAAGTTGTGCGTTCATGATGATGCGGCGGGCCGGATTCGAACCAGCGAACCCCTACGGGAAAGGATCTTGAGTCCTTCGCCTTCAGCCGTCTCCTAGGAGACCTTGACCTGGCTTGGCTACCGCCGCGCACGCATCAAACAAGAACTCAAGATCTCGCCATTTAACTATTTCGCGTATCTTAAAACAGTATGATTACTCTCTGAACTTCTTTAAATAAACCACAACGCCTAGGACAGCAACCGCCCCGAGGCCTCCACCAATATAATACTGATACTTCAACCATAAGGGAGGTTCCTCAACATGGGCACTAAGTTCAGCACTTATACTTCCGTATCTGAATTCATCCTCAACTAGCTCTGCTCTAACCCTCCAGACCCCCAGAGTCTGTGGTCTAAAACTTCCGATGAAAGAGCCATTTGCAATGGTGTAACAGGTAACGCGTTCTGTTTTATTGGTGGATATGAAACTCACAGTCACTGGCACGTTATCATCTTGAGGAGTCAAGTAGCCCTTCACGGTTATGTTACCACCTACATGAATGGCTTCCTGAGTCAGCGAGATGTTCAGCGATGTGAGATGTTTAACAGAATAGTTGCCTGTAGCGACAAGACTGTTATCAAGTTCATCCGTGGCTTCAACCACATAGTTTACGAAGCTGCCAGCATCCTGTCCTGGAACAATTACGCGACAAGTCTTGGCCTCAAATATCTCCATGCTCAGCGAACTTGTATTTCCTTGCACGTCTTTAGAGATAGAGTAGTGTAGAGTTGCGTTCTTCAAGTCTGTAACATTTGACACGTAAGCAATCAGGGTGTCGTTGTTTGAGTAGACATTCTTAGGGATCACTAAAGGATTCAAACCAAGGTCTTCAAGGTTTGTTCTAACTGCGAATTGCACTGTTCCAGAACCAGCTTCACCAATCAAAACCAGATGATACAAACTCACACCAGAAAACGGCGAAGAATAATTCAAAAACATATCCTGACCAAAAAACTCACAACTAGCATAAGCCACACCCCTATAACCCTCACTCTCAAGATTATAACCCCCAAGACCATCCCCACCAAGCTCCCCATACAGACCAGGCTCCCAAGCCAAAGGAAACAGATTAAGATCCTGCCACATGTCGTCTTCAGAGATTGCCATCAAATACAATCTAGCCTCGTACATGTCCAAGGTGTCTGGAACCTTTATCGTTAACTCTATGTTCTGGCTTTCAGAAACGAACTCGTACCCCCAACTCGTTTCCAGAACAGGCATCTCCCCAATTTTTCCATTAACATAATGCTCGTTCCAAGTGTTGCATTTCACGTCCTCGATTATCATGAAGGTTGCCTGGCGGGATCCGTGGCTTTCCTTCACATCATTTACCAGTACAAACGTGTAGTTTCCAGATTGGCTTGGAACAAAAAGCGGATCATCCGCCTCAGTTCCTAAATGTTCAGGCAAACCTGCCGACTCTGTGTGGTATCCAACCAGTCTTTGGGTTGGATCATAAACGTAGATGTCATAATCTGTGTCAGGCTCGGAGCCAAGGTCTATCCAATCTCCATAGCAGTAGATATGATAACTGTGATTCGCAACCAAAGGGCAGACCACAGTCCAGTTCTCACCCACGCCGACCATTGACTCATTCCAGAAAATGGGGAACATAGGTTTATCCATAAGTGTCCAGTTGCCAAAAGTTGGCGAGTTAAGACTTGTATGTACATACCTTTCGGTTTCAGTTTTCTTCTCTTCATACTCCTTGTTGATTATAAACTCCACTGTTCCAGAACCAGCTTCACCAATCAAAACCAGATGATACAAACTCACACCAGAAAACGGCGAAGAATAATTCAAAAACATATCCTGACCAAAAAACTCACAACTAGCATAAGCCACACCCCTATAACCCTCACTCTCAAGATTATAACCCCCAAGACCATCCCCACCAAGCTCCCCATACAGACCAGGCTCCCAAGCCAAAGGAACGCCGCCAAGGCTCTCTCCTATGTTAGCTTCCATATTCGCCATTAGATAGAGTCTAACTTCAAACAAGTCAAGAGTTGTTGGAGCATTGATCCATACTTCAACATCTGAGTCTTCAGTCACAAATTCATAAGCCCAGCACGTGTTTAAAACTGGGTGATCCCCTTCCTTACCTTGTATGAAGGTTTCATGCCACTTATTGCAAGCCACATTTTCCATTATCATCAAGGTGACCGGTAGTGAACCGTTACTTTCTCTTGGATCGTTACGAATTACAAAGCTGTAATTTCCTGAATACCTTGGAGTGAAGTAAGGATCAAAGGATGTCCCTCCTAAATGCTCAGGAAGACCTGTGGACTCTGTGCGGTATTCTTCAAGTTCACCAATTGGATTGTAAACGTACAAGTCGTAATCCGTTGAAGAATCAGAATCATGATCCGTCCATTCGCCATAACAGTAAACATGGTAAGAGCGGTTCACACTCAACGGACAGAACACTGTCCAGTTAGATCCTATTGGAATCTCACTGTGATTGAAGTAAATTGGATAGACTGGTTTTTCCACGAAAGTCCAGTTCCCGTAAGGCGGCATTCCAACGTAATTATGAACGAACCTATCAGATTCAGATAGGCAATCAGCAACGCCCAAAAGGATTGGAGAAGCAACGAGTAAGATGAGTGTCAGATCTGCAAGTACAGTTACAACAGAATTCAGGAGATCATGGGAAGAAAATCGCTTATTCATCGTAATTTGTCCGGTTCAAGATTAGAGATTTTTGATAATAATGGTTACGAACAGAGACTTCTTATTCTGAATTCTAATCTTAAAGCCAGAAGAAAAGCAGAAACAGCCAAATCCAAGCAATATGGAAACGTGTGGCTTTCGGAAAGCCTTAAGAGCCGATTTTCCAGCCTTAAAAGGAAATTGGCGCGTAAGTATGGTAAGGTTTATATGAAAGCTGCGTAGTTAGGTGTGTAGCTCATCAAAATTTAGATCAGTTTTTTAATCTGGAGGAAATTTAAGAATTGAGAAAACCCGTCTTACGGGATATGATCGGTAACGCAAGTTTTGAAGAGGTATTGTTGAGGGAGTAAAGAGGGTTGGCTGGAATCGTAAAAGAAGATATGCATTTTGTGCTTAGAGGACAGTTTAAAGAACAGGGACTGGTTCGACAACATCTGGACTCATACAACGAGTTCATAGATCATGGCCTGCAAGAAGTTGTAGATGAAATAGGAGAGATCTCAATTGACGTACCTGAAAGGCCCTACACTGTGAAGCTTGGGCAGGTATGGGTCATAGATCCTAATACTAGAATCACAAGCCCCTATGTTACAGAAGTTGATGGCACAAAACATGAGATACTTCCCATGGAAGCCAGACTCAGAAGTTTGACCTACGCAGCACCGCTGGCTCTTGAAATGACGCCAATGATTGATGGGAGAGAGCAAGATACAGAACTTGTTTTTGTTGGAGACATCCCGGTAATGCTTAAGTCTAAACTTTGTTTTCTGTCTCAGCTCACAAGGGAGGAACTAGTGGCCTGTGGAGAGGATCCTGATGATCCCGGTGGATACTTTCTAGTCAATGGTTCCGAACGTGCAATGGTTGCCATGGAAGACTTGGCACCAAACCGTATACTTGTAGACATGGATGAAAAAAGGGCGAAACCATTATTTCAAGCAAAAATATTCTCCACGACCGTTGGTTTCAGAGCACGAATACAGGTGCAGTTGAAGACAGATGGTGGAGTAGAAGTTTCCTTGCCTGGCGTACCTACGAAAATACCTCTCGTCATTCTGATGCGCGCCTTGGGGTTAGAATCTGATAAGGAGATTGCTGAGGCAGTCTCTGTTGAAAAGGAAATTCAAGCAGAGTTAGAACCATCATATGAAAAAGCGATTGGAGTAGACGCTGTGGAAGATGCTATAATCTTCATCGGGAACCGAGTTGCCCATGGCCAGGTTGAAGAGTATCGCAGACAAAGGGCTGAAAGAACGATAGACAGAAATTTTCTACCACATATCGGCCGAACGATGGAAAGTAGAAAGGACAAAGCTCTATTCCTAGGTGAAATGGCGTGTAGAGCCATAGAACTGAAACTGGAAAAGAGAGGACTTGACGATAAGGATCACTTCAAGAATAAAAGGTTGAGACTTGCAGGTCCTCTACTCTCGGATCTGTTCAGAGTAGCCTTCAGAAATCTCTGCAGAGACGTGAAATATCAGCTTGAACGTATAGGTGTGAAAGGTCCGATAATAACTGTCTCAGTGGCAGTTCGCCCTGGAATCATAACAGACAGGTTGCAACATGCTCTTGCAACAGGAAACTGGGGAAGAGGAAGAGTGGGCATAACTCAGCTTCTTAACAGAACTAACCACATAGCAACTCTCAGTCACTTACGCCGACTACAATCGCCATTAAGCAGAAGCCAACCAAACTTTGAGGCCAGAGACTTGCATCCCACACATTGGGGACGCATATGTCCAAACGAAACACCTGAAGGCTCTAACTGTGGATTGGTAAAAAACCTAGCCGTGTCTGCTACCATCTCGGTTGGTGTAAACCCTGAAACGATCAAACAGATCCTCTACCGGATCGGCGTAGTGCCTACATATGAAGCAAACGAGACGTTAAGGATCTCTGGTTCCAAAGTCTTTGTAGATGGAAACATCGTAGGTTATTGTAGTTCTCCAGAAGAACTCACTGCTGAATTTAGAAACAGAAGAAGAAGAGGTGAGATCTCATCAGAAGTCAACATAGCATGCCTTTCAAGAATTGAAGGAGGAAGAAAGGAGATATACGTTAATGGCGATGAAGGCAGGGTGAGACGTCCACTCATCATAGTTAGTTCCGGTGTTCCACTACTCCAGCAGGAACATATCGAAAAACTTGCTTCAGGAGAGTGGGAATGGGAAGACTTGGTTAAGAACGGTATCTTGGAATATTTGGACGCAGAAGAAGAGGAGAACGCCTATGTAGCCATAGATTATGATGAGATCACAGAAAAACACACAAATGCAGAGATCGCTACTCATGCGATCCTTGGGATCTGCGCATCAACGATCCCTTATGCAGAGCACAATCAATCACCAAGGAACTCATACCAAGCTGCAATGGTGAAACAAGCATTAGGAATCTACGCGACTAACTTTAAGCATCGTGCAGATTCTAGATCACACATACTTCATTACCCAGAAATTCCGTTAGTAGAAACTGCACTGATGGATACTATGGGATACAAGCTTCGTCCATCAGGGCAAAACTGCGTCGTTGCTGTACTTTCCTTTGAAGGATACAACATGGAAGACGCGTTGATCTTCAACAAGGCATCTATAGAGAGGGGACTGGCACGATCCAGTTTTTACAGAATATATGATGCTGAGTGTCGACAATATCTTGGAGGATTGAGAGATAAATTCCTCATACCAGAACCTGGAATGCGCGGGTATAGGGGCGAAGAGTATTATAGATCCCTTGAACCTGACGGCATAATAAGCTTGGAGGCAAAAGTCGCTGGAGGAGATGTTCTTATTGGAAGAACAAGCCCACCCAGATTTCTTGAAGAATACAAAGAGTTTGAGGTGAGAGGCCCTTCCATGCGAGATACATCAATAGACATGCGACCATCAGAAACTGGAATAGTTGATGATGTATTTGTAACTGAATCCGGTGAAGGAAGTCGACTGGTTAAAGTTAGGGTTCGTGATCAACGTGTTCCTGAATTAGGGGATAAGTTTGCCTCCCGTCATGGACAGAAAGGGGTTATAGGATTAATTGTCCCTCAAGAAGACATGCCATTTACTTCAGATGGCGTAGTACCTGACATAATAGTCAATCCCCACGCAATACCTTCTAGAATGACGATAGGACACTTCATCGAATCAATGGCTGGAAAAGTGGCTGCAATGAGAGGAAGACCCATAGACGGCACACCCTTCTCAAACGAAAAACCAAAGATGGTTAGGGAAAGCATGATCAGATTGGGGTTCAGCCACACAGGAAGAGAAGTGTTCTACAATGGCATAACAGGCGAGAAATTTACAGCTGATATATTTGTGGGAGTAGTATACTACCAGAAACTTCACCACATGGTGTCAGATAAGCTCCATGCTAGAGCACGAGGACAAGTGCAGATGTTAACAAGACAGCCCACCGAAGGGCGAGCCAGAGGAGGAGGCTTGAGGTTCGGGGAAATGGAGCGTGACTGCCTGATAGGTCATGGCGCAGCACTGTTGCTCAGGGACAGATTACTTGAAGAATCAGATAAATACACATTGTACATTTGTGAAAACTGTGGTTACATAGCATACTATGACATGAGAAGAAGAAAACATGTATGCAGGCTGTGCGGAGACAAGGCTGTCATCTCACCCGTGGTAATCTCCTACGCGTTCAAACTCCTGTTGCAGGAACTGATGAGCTTGTGTGTGGCACCAAAATTGAAGCTGGAGGAGAAGGCCTGAATTGGCGTTAGAAGAGATTTCCCAAAAATTCGTGGATAACATCAGTTTTGGCCTCATTTCACCACAGGAAATACGCAAGCTTTCAGTTGTAGAGATTCAAACGCCAGACACCTACGATGAAGACGGTGCACCCATCACTTCAGGACTGATGGATGGAAGACTTGGAACTCTAGAACCCAGACAAAGATGCAAGACATGTGGGAACACAGCCATACGCTGTCCAGGCCACTTTGGCCACATAGAGTTAGCTGTCCCAATCATTCATGTTGAATTCTCAAAGATCATACACAACCTCCTCCGATCAACGTGCCGTAACTGTGGTCGTGTGTTGGTCCCAGAGGTTCAGATTAAGAAATTAAAAGCCAGAATAAAAAGAGCAAGAAAGCTGTTCGGTGATGTTCCTGACGCGCTCTACAAAAAGATAATTACCCAAGTAAGAGGTAAACAAGGCAAACAGTGCCCTCATTGTGGAACAATCCAACACAAAGTAAGTTTTCAGAAGCCAACGAAGTTCAATGAAGACATACCGGAAAGTGGATCACAACCCCTAACGCCAAGTATGGTTCGAGAAAGACTTGAAAGAATCTCAAACGAAGACCTTGAGTTGTTGGGGTTCGATCCTGATGTCGCTCGTCCGGAATGGATGGTTCTACAAGTACTGCCCGTACCCCCAGTCTATGTTCGCCCATCAATAACGCTGGAATCAGGAATCCGCTCTGAAGATGACCTAACCCACAAACTAGTGGACATAATACGCATAAACCAAAGATTAAAGGAAAACATGGATGCAGGAGCCCCCACACTCATCATTCAAGACTTATCGGAACTCCTACAATATCACGTTACAACATACTTCAATAATCAATCTTCAGGAATACCCCCAGCAAGGCATCGATCAGGTCGAGCTTTGAAGACATTATCCCAACGGTTGAAGGGAAAAGAAGGAAGATTTAGAACCAACCTTTCCGGTAAAAGAGTGGATTTCTCGGCAAGAACAGTGATATCACCTGATCCAAGCCTTGACATAAATGAGGTTGGAGTTCCATTAGAAGTCGCAATGCGTCTATCTGTACCTGAAAAGATCGCGGAATGGAACATTGAAGAGATACGCAGGCTCGTAATAAATGGACCAGACAATTACCCTGGTGCCATATACATAATTCGGCCTGATGGTAAACGTATTAGACTTGAGTTCGTCATCGATAGGGAGAAAATTGCTGAAGCATTAGAACCTGACTTCATTGTGGAAAGACACCTGATAAACGGGGACATAGCAATATTCAACCGGCAGCCTTCTCTCCACCGCATGTCAATAATGGCCCACCGTGTTAGAGTCTTACCACACAAAACGTTTCGTTTACATCTTTGCGTTTGCCCACCATATAACGCTGACTTTGACGGAGATGAAATGAACCTGCATGTTCCGCAGAGTCAAGAAGCACAGACAGAAGCACGTTTACTGATGCAAGTTCAGGATCAAATATTATCCCCCCGGTTTGGAGGGCCAATTATAGGCGCAATCAGAGATTTCATAACCGCAGCCTATCTGTTCACAAAAAAATCAACCTATCTGACAAAGAATGAAGTAAGCAGATTACTCATAGGCTCCAGATACTATGGACCATTACCAAAACCTAAGATCAAGACGCCTCAACCAATGTGGAGTGGAAAGCAGATCTTTAGTCTATTCTTACCAAAAGATATGGACTACATCTTGAAGGCGAACATATGTCAAGGATGCAATGAATGTAAAAGCGAAGATTGTCCATACGACGCCTACGTCGTTGTGAAGAACGGTGAACTATTGACAGGAGTAATAGATCGCCGTTCAATCGGAGCTGAACAGTCAGAAAGCCTCCTTCACAGGATAATCAAAGACTACGGATCAGAGGCTGGAAGAGAGTTTCTGAACAAGATTTCACGCGCATTAAAGCTCTTCATCACTATGCGAGGTTTCACATATTCCTATGATGAACTCGTACTATCACAAAGAGCTGAAGATAATATTGAACAAACCTTGAAAAAAATCGAGAAGAGAGTTAGTCGGCTCATAGAAAAGTATCAAAAAGGCACCTTGGAGAGACTTCCAGGACAGACCCCTGAAGATTCCTTTGAAATCTACGTCATGAATGAATTGGCAAAAGCAAGAGACAGATCAGGAGAAATAGCAGATGAAGACTTCACAATTGAAAATTCAGGCATAGTCATGACTAGAACAGGTGCCCGAGGTTCAAGCCTAAATATTGGACAGATGAGCGCGATCGTAGGACAACAAGCTGTCCGTGGAAAAAGAATAATGCGTGGATACCAACATCGCGCTCTACCGCACTTCAGACCTGGTGATCCAAGCCCTAAAGCCAGGGGATTTGTCTACTCCTCATATCAAAAAGGGCTTGATTCAGTCGAATTCTTCTTCCATGCCATGGGTGGTAGAGAAGGACTTGTAGATACTGCTGTTAGAACTCAGCAAAGTGGCTACATGCAAAGAAGGCTGATAAACGCGTTAGAACATCTGCGTCTAGAATATGACGGAACAGTCCGAAGCTCCGCTGGAAACGTGATCCAATTTCAATATGGTGAAGATGGCGTCGATCCTGCCAAGAGTGACCACGGAAAAGCTGTCAACGTGGTGAGGCTTCTTGATCAATTAACACTGAGGAGGAGTAAGGGTAGATCAGCATCCAGTGAATACATTAAGAAGAGATTGAAAGCTGCAGAAGACGAGTTGACACCTTCTCTAAGAAGTGAGCTTGAACAAGCCTTGTTGAAGGCAAAACTAACGAACAAGGATGTTACGAATGCTATAGAATTGACAGTGAATCAATACAAACAAGCCTTAATGGAGCCTGGAGAAGCGGTTGGCATAGTTGCTGCCCAATCGATAGGTGAACCTGGCACCCAGATGACTCTAAGAACATTCCACTATGCAGGAGTACGAGAACAAAACGTTACTCTGGGATTACCAAGACTTATAGAAATCGTTGATGCCAGGAGAACTCCATCAACACCAGTCATGACAATCTATCTGGAGAAAAAACATAGAGGCAGCAAGAAAACTGCTACAAAGATAGCTCGAGACATAATTCATACAGCAATGGAGGACCTTGCAAAAGCAATCTATGAAGTTCCGATAAAAGAAGAGATAGTAGTTGAACTTGACGAAACCATGATGGCGGATAGAAACGTTACGCTCCAACAATTAAAGACGGAACTGGAAATTCCAAACTGCAGCACCCAAGTCAAGCAAAATAAGATCAGAATAAAACCAGATAAACCTGAAGATTATAAGAAGATATCTGATAAGATTCCTTCACAATGGATTAAGGGAGTTCAAAGAATAACACGGGTACTAGTTACAGAAGAAGGCGGAGAGTGGGTTATCAGAACAGATGGATCAAACCTTTCCAAAGTCTTAGAGATCCCAGGAGTTGACATGTCCCGCACAACATCAAACAATGTTCATGAAATAGCTCAAACTCTCGGAGTAGAGGCTTCCAGAAACTGTCTGATTGGCGAATCGAAAAATGTTCTGGAAGAACAAGGATTAGATGTTGATGTGCGACACGTAATGCTGGTATCTGACATGATGACATCAGCAGGTGAGGTACGCCAGATCGGTAGACACGGAGTAAGTGGTAAGAAGTCAAGTGTCTTAGCCAGAGCAGCCTTCGAAATAACGGTTCCCAACATAGTTGATGCTTCAGTTAGAGGAGAAAGCGACCCCCTAGATGGCGTCACGGAAAATGTGATAGTGGGGCAATCAATACCTATTGGGACAGGATTAGTTGAGTTGTTCATGTCAGCACCAAAGTTAAAGAGGAAAAAGAAGTGATAGACCTAGATAAGGCAATCTTAACAGCATTAAGGACAGGTAAAGTTGAGTTTGGAGCAAACAACGCGTTGAAGAACGTAAAAACAGGAAAGACAAAAATGGTTGTTCTAGCTTCAAATTGTCCGGAAACAATTAGAGCTGCAATAGAAAACTACAGCCAGCTTGCAGGAGTCCCACTCATCATCTATAAAGGGTCATCCACTGATCTTGCCACTTTATGTGAAAAACCCTTCATTATTTCAGCGTTAAGTATAAAAGAGCCCGGAGATTCTGAAATCCTCAGAGTAACAGAGGTAGAATCTGAAGAGGAACATGGAGGAGCTGAATGACAAGCGGAATAATGCTCACAGGAAAAGAAATGCGGTTTATTTCCCTGTTTGAAGGAATAACTGGTGCAAGCGTCAAAGATTGTATAGTCAATGAAGAAGAGAACCGTGTAATTTTCGTTGTCAAGGAAGGCCATATTGGCATGGCCATCGGTAAAGGTGGAAGGAACATTCGAACCTTAGAAAGGATGACAGAGAAAAAACATGAGATAATCGAATATTCAGAAGAACCAGTAAAATTTATAAAAAACGCCTTAAAACCTGCAGCTGTTAGAGAGGTACGGATAACAGAAAGACCAAATGGAAACGCGATGGCGGTAGTAGCAGTAAACCCGAAAGATAAAGGCATTGCAATCGGCAAAAACGGGAAGAATGCTGAGCGCCTACGATTCCTAGTAAAGAGATACTTCCAAATAGAGAACGTAAGCATCACATAAATCAAAAGAGACCCTTGAACATGAGCAAAATTGCATGGTCGGCGCAAATCTTATCGATCTTGTTCATGTTGGTAAATTCTGTACAGCAGGGAGAAACTTACACTGATAAACTTCTAGGTAGTCCACTAATTATTCTCATTGCATTAATAGTCATAAACATAGTTGCGCTGATTTACCGTAGGATCAGAGGATGAGATGAGCAGAATTTCTGGGTTCTAGCTTTCAACATTAAAGGTTTCTTTGTCTACTGATTCCGCCTCCAAGGTTTCCGTATCGAGGGTCTCCGAATCCAGTGTCGTCAAATCAACGGTTTCTACGCCTAACAGAAGGTTGATCAACGCTTGCTGATCTACTTCAGCAGTTGTTCTCCAATCAAGATATAGATTTTCATTTTCGTCTTGCGTAAGGTATCCATACCGTATGTATCTATCCAAGTTTAATCCAACCCTCCATTCAGGTAGTTTCTCCTGCAGTAACTCTTCAACTTCTTTCCGTGCTGCTTTTCCCTCTTTAGATATTATGTACGTAATTGTTGCAGCTAATCCAGCCAAGTCATCAATTCGCCAGCCTATCATCTTCGCTTCTTTCGGTGTCAACTCGCCACTTAATACAATACAAAATCTGGCTTTACTCAACTGCTTCATGGTTGGTTTTCCCTCGGGAGGGTTGTCTTCAAAGACCGTCTTTACTTTCAAATCCAGTGATCTTAAATGTTTGTCAAGAATTTTCAACACCTTGGGATAGTCTGTGCCTAGAGCTCTTTGAAGTTCCCATCCTTTGACTCCAGGTTTTCTGTGTCTCCTGTGTAGCAGTAGATGAGCTGCTTTCTTCACTTTCTTTGTGTAATATGCTTTTCTTCTACTCACTCTAGATCACCTTTTCTCCATTTCAACCATTCTTCTTTCGTAATAGCTATAGGTATTGAAATCAGCTGTTTTTTTCCAATTTTAGGTGAGCAAGTGTCAAACGGTCTTATGAACATGGCCTCTTCTAATGGGTAAATCTCTAGGGTTGCATATCCATAGGTGATCAGAAAACTTGTGAGGAAGGCGTTTTGTACTGTCTCAGCGAATGTTTCACCACCAATAGAATCCCAATATCTGATTCTACTATCTAATCCTTTATCGGCAACCTTCTTCTGAAGTTTTCGCCAGTAATTCTCTAATTTTTGGGAAAAGGGTTTATCTCCTAGAACCCTTTGCCGTATCAAATCTTCTCTCTCTGCTAAAACTGTGTCAAACCTTTCAGGCACAGATTCGCTCCATCTCTCCTTGATTGGGATTAAACTTCTCCAATAATTCATGGCGTTTTCTAAGCTGTGAAGTGTGATTCTTTCCATTCCAACTATTGGTTGCCAAGCTTTCAAGAAGATCCCAACAATATCTTCGGTCCTTATCTCTGCTAGCTTTTCTTCTAAAAGAAAAGGATCGGTATATAGAGATGTGGAACGTTGTTCAACCCACTCACTTTGAAGCTTAACTATGGAAGCCAGATGGTTAAGTGTTTCAGCATCTAAACATAGGTCTTCAGGGAGTTCCCATTCTGGAAAGTATGCCTTAATCACTTCGAGTAACTCATCTACCTCTAATAAGAAGGGATCAGCAGAATGATCCTCCACAGAAGCACACATCTCAACTATCCGTTGAAGCTTCTCTCTTCCAAGCGTTTTCTGTGTGCTGTTTGAGGACATTATGCCACCTCTCGTATTATTGATCGTCCTTCAATGTTCTGCACTGTGATCAGGTACACAGCCTCATTTGCAAACGTGATTTGACTAGGTGTAAGAATGACATACTGGGCAGCTGAATCTTCTACTGCTGAAATGAGTGTCTCGGCAACCAATTCACGATTTACCGGGTCCATGTGAATGTCATATTCGTCAACAGCTCGGAAAGGAGATCGCACATGTTGTTGCAAAGCCAGTAGGAAGCTCATCGTAGCGGTTGTTCTTTCTCCACCACTTTGAGTGTAAGCATCCAATGGGACCGGTCTTCCTCCTTTGAATCCTACAAGGATGTCTAGTCCGGCATCATCAACATTGTTGTCATTAACTAGCTTGATCTCTCCCGTTGCTTGGGCCCTAGTGATGAACTCCTCGTATCGTTGGCTCACTTGTTCGAGAAGTTTTTTAATGACGCTGCGCCAAGCTTGGAGTCTAACACTCGTTTCTTCAAGCGTCTTTTCGCGATTTTCAGCAACAATCTCTGCCTTTACTTTCAATTCCAGGTAAATCTTTGAATATGATTCATACATTCGTTCTACATCTTGAGTGACATCTGACAGAGCAGCAAGGTGTCCATCAGTAACTCTGATGTCATCAATTATTTCACTAACACTTTTCACCACCGCAATCCTTGGACCAACTTGCTTGGCATTCTCAACCTCTTTTGCAACCTTGCTCTTCGCCTTTTCAAGTTCTCTCCTTGATTTTTCGAGTTTATCATTGATGTTGTTTTCACGAGATTGCATTATGGCAAGATCTATCCTGCTCTGTAGCATTACTTGGTTGCCTTTTTCAATTCGTTTATCTAGGATCTCCATTCTACTTTTGTTCTCATTTATCTCTGTATCAAGTTTCTGAATTTGCTCTTGGGAGTTTTCTACAATTTTCTTAAGGTTTTCATATCTTAAAAACCCTTGAGGATCAGAATAGTTACCAGGGTTGAGAACCTTTGATTGTGTAGGGTTACTGATCTGTATTGCGTCCAAGACCGATATTTCGTCAAGCAGTTGTTCACAGATAGAAACAGTAGAGTTACAGGTGGCATGACTCCGTTCAAGGTTTATTCGATCATTGAAGACGTTTTTCCATTTACCCTTCAGCTTTTCATTGAGCTTCTCATGAATAACAAGTTGGTTAGTGGCTTGCCTAATTTTATCTTGGATCTTTTTGAGATTTTTCTCTTCTTCTCTTATGTTCGTTTCCAGCGTTTTTACGTTGTTCTCGTTTCTGATAACCTCAGCCCAAGCCAGTTCTCTTTCTAGGAAACGTCTTTTGGTGTTCAGCTGCTTCTTCTCTTGATATTTGTCATATTGCTCTCTCCAATAGTTAAGCGTCTGTCTAGCAGATTCTAGAAGCTTATTTATTGAATTCTCTTGGCTTGTGAGTCGTGTTAGTTTCTTTTGTGCTTTCAGTACATTCTTCCGATACGATTCCAGTCCCACCGCTGCTTCAACCATCTTCAACTTTTCTTGAGCTGGAAGCACAGTAAATTGTTCAACCATGTTTTGATGCATGATGATGAGCATATTGTCAGGATCAACTCCTAGTTTAGATAGAAGACGATCGACTCTTGCTTTGGTTGCGGCTCTATTCTCAAGCTCGAACCAGTATTTGCCATCTTTCCTTAGAACACGAGTAAGATAGATTTCGTCTTTTCTAATTCTGGGTACTGGTCTTCGATTGCCTTTTTTAACATTGCTCAAGACCAGTGTTACCCGGGCATGATCCTTTCCCCAACGTATCAGATCGCTGAGTTTTCGAGAGCGTTCAGTATGAGACTGCCCTAGGGCCACAGAGATTGCTAAAAGCAGGGAAGACTTGCCTGAGCCATTTGGTCCACAGACAACGTTAACTCCCGATCTAAAGGGTACTCTAGCATACTCGTAACTCATGAAGTTTTCCAAGATAACCTCTGAAATCAGCATCGAAGCCACTTTTTTCGAATTAGTTATAGAAATGGATGCCTCTTATTAAAACTGATTGGGAAGTTTCATTTTATGTACGCGTAGAAAGGCTTCGATGATCACCCCTAATTTTGAGATGCACTCAATGTTTAAATTCCACCCGTTTCTACCTGTTAAAAGGAGAGCCACACTATTGCGAAGACTAGGTAAAGTTCTTCACCTAAGTCCAAGCGGTAATGCTATTGTAAAAGTGGAGAACGTTCCAAAGATAGGAGAAAATGTCGTCGATGAAAAAATAAAACACATTGGCGATGTTGGAGATGTTTTCGGACCCGTTTCTTCACCTTACGTATCTGTCAAGATCAGACCTTACGCGCCAAGAAAGTTGAAAGGTAAAATAGTATATATCTCAAGTCATAGGCGTTTAAAAGTAAAAAAGCGATCCCGTAAACATGCCTAGTATTCTATTCCTTGTCTTGCTTGAAAACCTTCTCTGTATGGATGTTTAACATCTTTCATGTCTGTTACTAAATCAGCTGCTTGCAAAATTTCATTTGGAGCATGACGCCCAGTCAAAACAAGCTCAACATGTTTTGGCTTTTGTTTAATTAATTTTAGGACACTCTCAAGCTTGATAAGGCGCAGTTTTAACGCTACATTTATCTCATCAAGTATGACTATGTCGTGTTTTCCCGCTGTAATAATCTTCTCTGCCAACTTCATGGCGTTTTGGGCGTGGCTGTAATCCTCTTCTTTAGGATCTTCTTCAATAAATTCGCCTCTTCCAAAAGCTTCCAATGAAAGGTTGGGTAGCCGTTTTACAACATAAAGTTCTCCATAGTCAAATCCACCTTTGATGAACTGGATGATATAGACATGGAGCCCTCTTCCTACAGCTCTGAGAGCAAGACCGAAGGCTGCGGAGGTCTTGCCTTTACCATCACCTGTGTAGACTTGAACAAGCCCTTTATCAAGTTTGTACATCTCGTTGAACTCCCTACTTGAATAAGCGGGCTAAAATTTTCTCGGCTAGTTTTTCTGGATCAGCTTTCTTTTTAAGGATCTTTAGCACTAATTCTTCAAATTTTCCCTCTGTCTTTAATTCTCTTAATATCAGGTTCATTGCCTTCTTTCTTATCGCATCCACAAGTTCGGTTTCAGCTTTCTCTCGGCTGAGTTCTCTTTTTGATAATCTAAGAAACGTTCTGTGTTCTTCAATCTTTTCTATGAGAAGGAGAACTCCTTCTCCTGTTGTGGCTGTTGTCTGCAGTACCTCGGGTTCCCATTCTTTCTTTCTGGAATCTAGTTTTAACATGGCTTGTACATCTATCACCGCCTTTTCAGCGTTTTCTCTGTCAGACTTGTTCACAACGAAGATGTCTCCTATCTCCATTATCCCAGCCTTAATCGCCTGTATCTCATCTCCTAGACCTGGTGCACATAGAACCACCGTCGTTTGTGCCACTTTGATTATTTCTACATCTGATTGCCCTGCACCGACTGTTTCAACAATGATTATGTCTTTGCCTGCAGCGTCTAAGACCTTTACAACATCCTTGGTTGCTTTCGCTATTCCACCTGAATAGTTGCGAGTAGCCATACTTCGTATGAAGACTCCTTGATCCGTGCTTAATTCTTGCATACGAATTCTATCTCCTAGAAAGGCTCCGCCTGTGAAGGGGCTTGTAGGATCAACTGCGATGACACCCACGGTCTTACCCTTACGTCTGTATTCTCGAACCATCTTCTCTGCGAGAGTGCTCTTCCCAGAGCCTGGCGGTCCAGTTAATCCAATTACATGTGCGTTTCCAGTTTTAGAGTAGATTGCTCTTAGTAGATCTTTCATTATGGGAGTATTGTTTTCGATTGCTGATATTGCCTTGGCTATGCTTCTTCGGTCGCCTTTCGACACTCCCAGGATTATTTCTCTCGCTGCTGGCAACGACCTAACCCTTCTATGGATGTTAGGATCTCTCTGGGACGTTGTCAAATACAAATTTGACTATCTTCTCAGTTGGTGTTCCGGGCCCGAATATCTCTTTTATTCCAAGTTTCTTCAGTTCTAGAACATCCTCTTCCGGAATTATGCCTCCTGCAAAAATCATAACATCATTCAAACCCTTTTCCTTCCTAAGCGTCATCACCCGTGGGAAAAGTGTCTTGTGAGCTCCTGACAGAATGCTTAGGCCAATGATATCCACGTCCTCTTGAAGGGCTGTTTCTACAATTTGTTCGGGTGTCTGTCTTAAGCCTGTGTAGATTACTTCCATTCCTGCGTCTCTCAGGGCTCTGGCAACGATTTTTGCACCCCTGTCATGGCTGTCTAGACCCGGTTTTGCTATAAGAATTCTAATTTTTCTTTCACTGTTCATAGCTTTACCTCTTCTAGATCACTATTAATTCCTTGTGTTCTCCGTAAATTTCTCTAAGCACGTCGCAGATTTCGCCTAAAGTCGCGTAAGCCTTAACTGCTTTGATTATTGTTGGCATGAGGTTTTCATCTTTCTCTGCTTGGTAATGTAGTTCCTCAAGAACATTTTCCACTTTTCCTTTATTCCTTGTTCTTCTGAGTTTCCGTAGTCTCTCAAGTTGCTCTTCTTCAGTTTTGGGATCAACCCTTAAAATTGGTATCGTTGTTCTCTCTTCAGTTGTGTATTCGTTTACTCCAACTTTTATTCTTTTTTTCTTATCAGTTTCCCGTTGATATTTATAGGCGCTATCAGCTATCTCTCTTTGGAAGAATCCTTTCTCTATGGCCACCGTTATTCCACCCATATCGTCTATCTTATTGATGTACTCCATGGCTTTTTCCTCCATTTTACTTGTTAGATGTTCTATATAGTAACAACCCGACATGGGATCGATTGTATCAGCTACTCCATTTTCGTAGGCAAGTATTTGTTGGGTTCTCAATGCCACTTTTACAGCTTCCTCTGTTGGTAAACAAAGGGCTTCGTCGAAAGAGTTTGTGTGTAATGATTGGGTTCCTCCGAGTACAGCTGCCAAGGCTTGGATGGCAGTGCGAACAATGTTATTTAGTGGTTGTTGTGCAGTTAGCGTACATCCTGAGGTTTGTATGTGCATACGCATCCATAGTGATCGAGGGTTCAGGGCGTTGAAGCGAGTCTTCATTATTTTTGCCCATAACCTACGGGCAGCTCGGAACTTAGCTATTTCTTCAAAAAAGTCGTTATGAGATGCGAAGAAAAAGGATAATCGAGGGGCAAATTGATCAACATTCATTCCACGTTCTAAACATGATTCCACGTAGGCTATTCCATCATAGAGGGTGAAAGCTAATTCCTGTATTGCACTGGATCCCGCTTCTCTTATGTGGTATCCACTTATGCTTATGGGATTCCAGTTCGGAACGTTTTTTGTGCAGTATTCTATTATGTCAGTGGTAAGTTTTAATGAGGGTCCAGGTGGAAATATTATCAGTTTTTGAGCAAAGAACTCTTTAAGCACGTCATTCTGGGTTGTTCCTCTAATCTTTTCTCTTGGCACCTTTTGGTTGTCTCCTACAGCTATGTACATTGCTAGTAACATGGCTGCAGGCCCATTTATCGTCATGGAAGTTGTTACTTTGTACAGAGGTATACCATCGAACAGGGTTTCCATGTCTCTGAGTGATGAGACAGCTACGCCGCAAACACCAACTTCACCATTTGAGAATGGATGGTCTGAATCATATCCTCTGATAGATGGATAATCAAAGGCTATACTTAGTCCAGTCTCGCCTTCCTTTAGCAAGTATTTGAATCGCTTGTTGGTTTGTACTGCAGTACCAAACCCTGAAAACTGCCTCATTGTCCATAATCTGCCTCTGTACATAGTTGCATGAACTCCTCGTGTGAATGGATATTCTCCGGGAAAGCCAAGATCATTAACGTAGTCTAGGTTCTTCAGATCTTCAGGTGTGTAGAGACGTTTTATCATCATTCCAGAGTCATTTTGAAAATTATCTTTTCGTTCTCCACGTTCTCCTAACCATTTAGGTAGAGTCTTTTTTTCCCAGCTCTCTCGCTCTTTTGAAATCTTCTCTAATTCATTCTTATCAAACATTCAGTTATCACCTTAGCGAGCTTGATTTTTTTATTCTGAACATTGCACGGAATCTAAAAGTTATTCTCTTATGGTTTAAACCTACCGCTCAACCCGTAGAAAATTATGGCATTTACGTGGGAATCGAATTTATAAAAAGGGAGGGAGAAAATGTTGTTATTTTGTTGGTTTGAAGTACTTAATGTCGGTTATTGAAGCTTTCCTTTCTAAGGATGGTTTGAAGACAGCTTCGACTTTCATGTTAATTTTGATTTTTTCTGGCTCAGATTCGCCTATCTTATGTATTAGTCCACCACAGGTTCCAGCAAATTTTATGAATGCGTAAATTTCTGGTTTGTCAAGCTTCTTGCCATCATTGTTGATTGTTGCGACTGTAAAGGTATAGATTGTGCCTTTGGTTCCTACATCAACCCATTCCTTGAGTTTTGTAAAGCATTTTTCACAGTACATTCTTGCTGGAACGTGGATCACATTGCAGCGAGGGCATTTTGCACCCATAATTCTTGCATTCTCTTTGATTTCTTTGAAGAATCGTTCTCCAGCCACGCCCAGACTATACATGTAGTCAGCTTCCATGTCCCCAAGCCAATGGCGAATCTGGAATGGAGATGTTATGTTATCTAGACTCATCGTGTCGCCTCCTGCATTGGTTTAAAGTATTTGATGTCTGTAATCGCACCTACTCGTTCTTCTTTTGGTTTCCAGACTGCCTTGACTTTCATGCCAAACTTTATGTTATCTTTATCAACCTCACCGAGTCTATGGATCAGCCCCATCCCTTCTGAAGCTCCATCTATATCTATGATAGCCACCAGAATTGGGTCCTTTAATCGGGTAGCATCTGCAGCTAGATAAGAGACTGAATAGGTGTTGATCGTTCCCGTATCTTTCACGTACTTGTAGCCATCTGTTGGTTTGAAGCAAAATTCACAGTAAATTCTGGGAGGAACCATTATTCGTCCGCATTTGCTGCAAGTCGATGCAATTATCTTGCCTTTCTTCAACTCTTCAAGAAACTTCCCTATTGCTATACCTGCACTCCAAGCGAACTTTACTTTGGGCCTGCATTTTTCGATCGGTATTCTTTCTTCTTTAAAGTCCGCTGTTTGTAGTGGTTCTCCAGGATAATGTTTAATCTTTTCACTCATATGAACCTCTCCTTATTCATCGCCTCATTACTATTACTGAGCCATATTGCATTAGATCACCCCATGCTTGAGCTAGTCCAGTTCTTGGATCGCCAGGAATCTGTCTTTTTCCTGCCTCACCACGTAATTGCCAGAATATTTCGCATACCTTCATCAATCCAGCTGCTGCAATTGGATTGCCAACTCCTAAAAGACCGCCTGAAGCATTAATGGGTAGATCACCATCTCTCTGAGTTACGCCTTCCCTTGTTAGCTTTGGCGCTTCACCTTTCTTACAAAGCAACAGTCCTTCCATGTGATGCAATTCTTTGTAGTCAAAGGGATCATATGGCTCAGCCAAGTCAATCTCTTTTGGCGGATTCTTAATGCCTGCCATTTTGTACGCCATGCGAGCAGCACACTCAACATAATCAGGGTAGTACAGGTCTCGGTTAGTCCATATTGTGCTATCAATGCACCATCCAACACCATCGATCCACACAGGGTTGTCAGTTATCTCCTTGGCAACATCTTCTGAAACCAAAACCATTGCCGCACCTCCATCGCTTGTAGGGCTAACGTCTAAACGTTGAACGGGCCATGCCATAATTTCAGAGTTTAAAACGTCTTCTACAGTTATCTCAGCAGGTAACTGAGCACATGGATGATCCATGGCGTTCTTCTTGTTCTTAACTGAGACTCTGGCTATGTCTTCCTTTTTGATTCCATGTTTGTGCATGTAACGATTCATTTCTAGCGCAAATATCCAGACAAGATTCATTCCAATTGGTCTTTCAATTATTGGATCGAAGATCGTTGTGAAGGCGTATTGTGGATGAGGGTAACAAGAGGACATTTTCTCTTCTGCAACAACTAGACAACTATCGAATTGTCCTGAAGCTACGTGCCACCAACCAGCAAGTGGCGCGAAGACACCTGTTCCTCCACCTACAAAGACACGAGTGTATGGTTTTTGATGGGCACCAGCACCATCTGCCAGATATTCACCTTTCATGTGTACTCCATCGAAGGCGTCCGGTGCAGTTCCCATGACGACACTTTCAATATCTTTTAAATCCATCTCAGCTGAGTCTAAGGCCATTTTTGTAGCTTCGAAGGCAAGTTCTTTACCTGTCTCTTTCATTCTTCTTCGGAATAGGGTTAAACCTGCTCCCACAACTGCAACTCTTTTTTTACCAAACATTTTTTCATTCACCTCACTTGTTATTACTCAATACTGCTGCTATGCTTGTACTTGTTGGAATTCCTCGCCATGCATGAGCAAGGCCAACTTCGACATCGGGTATTTGTCGGCGTCCAGCGTCACCTCTCAATTGTAGAACTATCTCCAGAAGCTTCTCTAATCCTGATGCTTCTAATCCGTACCCCATTCCTAGTAATCCTCCGGAAGGATTAACGGGTATTTCACCACTTCTAGCCGTTGCACCTTCTTCTGTTAGTCTTCCAGCCTCTCCGTATTCGCATAGTTTCAGTGCTTCCATATGTTGAAGTTCCTTGTACGCGAATAGATCATTTACTTCAGCTAGATCAACATCTTTCTGAGGATTATGGATCTTAGCAGTCTTATATGCCATGTCGGCTGCCAATCTTGTGTCTACTGATTTTGACCAGTCCTTCATGTCGAGGTTTGGTGTGTCAGTACACCATCCGACGCCTTTGATCCAAATGGGGTTGTCTGAAAGTTTTTCAGCAATTTTTTCTGAGGCCAATACCATTACGATGCACCCATCTGCCGGTGTACTGATCTCTAGCTTCTTTAATGGGTGAAAATTGTTTTCCGAACATAGAACTTGATCCACATTAACGTCTGCGCCATATGCAGCATATGGATTATCACAAGCATTCATTTTGTTTTTAACCACGACTTCAGCGCACTGGTTTAATGTGGTGCAAGTATCATGTAAGTATCTGTTCATCTCCATCCCAGCGACGTAGTATGGATGACCACCTAAGGGCCTAACAAGTATCGGGTCTAGGGCAAAAGCGATAACATCCATTAAAGTCAGCAGATCTGAGGCTTTACTGTGGGCTTCAAGAACTACGGTGTCAAAATGTCCGGTTTTAACTAGCATGTAACAATTTGCCAAGCCAAGTAGTCCATCACCTGTAACTGTGAAAAGATGCCTCATTACTGCACCCAGCTGATCGGGAACGAACTCATCAAAGATACTGAAGCCTTCAAGGTAGTCTTCAGCACAAGTTACGAAGAGATCAACATCCTTTCGAGGATCTACCCCTGCATCCTTGTAAGCTTTGACCGCTGTCTTGTACATAAGTTCTTTATAGGAAAGCTCTGGTAAGATCGAATTGAAACCAACGCAACCAACGCCTACTATTGCAACTTCACTCATTTTTCTTCTCCTCTTAGTTTTGGAGCGTATTATTGAAGAAGCTGTTTACATAAAACTTTCGTAGAGATTTTGGTTTTTCATCGACGAGACTTAAATATTCGTTTAAAACCTATTGATTCTTCACGTATAGCCAAGCTTTGTAATGGAGAAATGAGGTTGAAAGGCAAACCTTTAGTTTCTATTGTCTCTGCTGGTTTGTCAAAATTTGGTAAACTTGAAGGGTTATATGCCAGAGAGATATTTGTCAATGCAGCAAAAGAAGCATTTGATAGATGCCCAAATATGGATCCGAAAAAGGATGTCCAGGCATTGTTTATTGGCCATATGGGAGAAGCGTATGAACACCAGGGACACACGGGTGCTACCATAGCTGATTGGGTTGGCCTATCGCATATCCCAGCAATTAGAACTGAGGCGGCTTGTGCATCTTCTGCTGTTGCGTTAAGAACTGGAATATTTGCCTTGCTTTCAGGTTTATATGATGTTGTTATGGTTGGAGGTGTTGAGAAGATGACCCACAGAACAACTTCTGAGGTGACTGAATTCTTAGCTATGGCATCAGATTTCCCTTTTGAGCAATGGCATGGAATAACATTTCCGGGCTTGTATGCGTTAATGGCCACAGCACACATGCATGCCTTTGGAACTACGGAAGAGCAATTGGCAATGGTGGCTGTTAAGAATCATCATAATGGATCATTGAACATCAAAGCTCACATGCAACGTGAAATCACGGTTGAAAAAGCATTATCATCAAGAATCATTGCATGGCCATTACGACTTTATGACTGCTCGTTGATAACTGACGGTGCAAGCTGTCTAATACTCACAAAACCGGAGATAGCTAAAGAATATACAGATACACCTATCCATATTATTGGAAGTGGGCAAGCAGGGGATACCATAGGTCTCTATGAACGTGAAAGTCTCACCTCTCTTCTAGCTGCAAAGAAGGCAGCCAAGCAAGCATACAAAATGGCTAAGATAGGTCCTGGAGATGTTGGCTTTGCAGAGGTTCATGACTGCTTCACAATTGCTGAAATCTTGGCTTATGAAGATCTTGGTTTCTGTAAACCAGGAGATGGAGGATCCCTCATAAAAGAAGGCATAACCTTGCTGGAAGGTTCTCTTCCAGTGAATACAAGTGGTGGATTGAAATCTAAAGGGCATCCTGTGGGAGCAACAGGAACAGCACAAGCATACGAGGTGTATCTACAGTTAACAGGACAAGCTGGAAAAAGGCAGCTAAAAGACGTAGAGATTGGTTTAACTCATAATGTAGGCGGTTCCGGAGCGACCGCAGCAGTTCATATCTTTAGGAGAGAATAATATGAAAGAACAATCCCCCTTTTCAATCGAGAAGTTCTACAAACACGTTGATCAGAAGAAGCTGATGGGAAGCAAGTGCAAGAAATGTGGAACAGCTCATCTCCCACCTAGGATATTATGCCAAAAATGTCTTTCAAAACAGATGGAAAGTGTTGAGTTACCTCAAAGAGGAAAACTATTAACATACACAATAATCCACGTAGCGCCCACTCAATTTCAGGAAATGACTCCCTATGCAGTTGGCATAATCCAACTCGGAGATGGTGTTAAGGTCCCTGGCATAATAAAACATGTGAATCCTGAGGATATAAATATTGGAATGGAACTTTCTGTGAAATTCAATTCAAAGAAAAACATTACACAATGGCCACAATGGACAAGATATTATCTCTCCAAAGCTTAAAGAAAACGGTACATAATACTAGCTTGATTATATCGACATCTTGTTAATTTTTAATACTAAATCTGGTAGATCACTAATAGCAGTAATTATGTAGTTGGCTCCTGAGTTAATCAATGCCCTTCGAGACGCAATACCTGTCAGCAATCCCACAGCAATTACATCTAGGCCAGAAGCACTTTGCATGTCAGTTATTCCGTCACCAACAACTACAGCTTCATCTGCGGTAACTTTTAGAACATTAAGTGTTGTTTCAAGATGTTCAGTATTTGGTTTTACTCGCTTAACCTCATCTCGAGGGATCACGGCATCAAATATTCCTGCAATTTTGAACCGTTCAAGGATATAATTCACTGAATTTGATCCATTGATTGTAAAAAGGCCGATCTTCAGTTCCATCGTCTTCAATTCTTTAAGAGTTTCAATGACGCCAGGAAGTAAGCTGGTGTTCTTCGCAGCGCTAAACTCAGATTTTTCCGCTATCGATAGAACCTTCTGTTTTACCTCTATGAGTGCATCATCTGATTCACCATTATTCCTCATTAACAGCTCAGATCGTTCTAACATCTCAAAGATACTGTTATTTAAAGATAGAATTGTTGCAGGTACGCCGTTTTTCATAAGTAAATTCCTGACTTCTACTCTTACAGCCTTATAATCCAAGTTAAATCTAGAAAGGGTTCCGTCAAGATCAAAGATGATGGCTCTAATGGTCAACCAAATTCCCCAATTCTTATGCCTTTTGCACTTCTAACCAAATACATTCAAAATATGTGTTGTGGTGAATTACAACAAAAACAGACAAAAAGCTGATTGACGAGAAGAGGACTGGATAAAATTTCAGGGCACTATCTCAAGATTTATAGGATCGTTTGTAAAAAAGCCATTAACTCATTTGAAGGTTATTGAAGATGCACGATGTAATAATCATTGGCTCAGGACCAGCTGGCCTAACATCAGCCATCTATACCAGTAGAGCAAGGTTGAAAACACTTGTCATCGCCGGAACTATGTGGGGTGGACAACTTATGCTCACAAGTGAGGTAGAGAACTATCCAGGATTTAAAGAAGGAGTTCTTGGGCCTAAACTTATGGAAGACATGCGAAAACAGGCTGAACGGTTTGGTGCTTACATGGTTTTCGATGATGCTACTGCCGTGGACCTGTCATCAAAACCTTTCAAGGTGAAAGTTGGAAATAGGGTTTTTCAGGGAAAAGCTATTATCATTGCTACCGGAGCTTCTGCCAAATGGCTAGGATTAGAAAACGAAGAACGATTAAGGGGTAGAGGCGTATCCGTATGTGCTACCTGTGATGCAGCTTTCTTCAAAGACAAGAAAGCTGTGGTGGTAGGTGGAGGAGACACCGCTATGGAAGAAGCTTTGGCATTGACTAAATTTGTCAGAAAAGTCAAGATCATTCACAGAAGGAATCAGCTTAGAGCCTCAAAGATCCTACAGGAAGCTGTGTTGAAAGATCCGAAAATTGAAGTAATATGGGATAGTATTGTCCAAGACATCATAGGCAAGGATAAAGTAGAAGGCGTCAAATTAAGGAACGTGAAATCCAACAAAGATACAGAGCTTTCCTGTGATGCCGTCTTCGTAGCGATCGGGTTTAAACCAAACACGGAAATCTTTAAAGATCAAGTTAAACTTGATGAAAAAGGCTATATTCTAGTCAATGATGAGACGAAAACCAATGTAGAAGGAGTCTTTGCAGCTGGAGATGTTAGAGACAACAAATATCGCCAAGCTGCTACAGCAGTTGGCGACGGATGTAAAGCTGCAATAGACATCCAAAGATACTTGGAGCAGGTTTGATTCAAACATGCTATAGGTAAAATGCGTGTGTAGTCAGTTGTATTTTCGCCTAATTACAGGAATTTAAACTGTAATGACAAAAATCGAGGAAAACGGTTCTGCAAGAACGGTTCCTATACCTCACAAGCAGCGCTCGCCAAGAAATATCCTCTCATAGAAGAAGTCAGAAATAAATGTATGCTCGTGTATGGGGTTTCCATCGGTGTGGTGAGTATACGCCATTAAGCCTTACAGTTAAGAAATGTTTAATGCAATCCTCGAAGACAATGAAACTATAGAGATAAGGTGACAAATCCATGTATAGCGTTATAGATGTAAACCATGAAAGCTGGAAGAAAGAAGTCCTAGAAAACGATGTTCTGGTTATTGTTGATTTTTGGCATAGGCATTGTCCTTGGTGCAAAAGGTTAGAACCTGTATTCATTGATGTTTCAGAGGAGTACAAGGATAGAGTAAAATTTGTTAAAATGGATGTTCTAGAGAACCCTAAAAATCAAGAGTTAACACTCAATTATGGGATCATGGGAACACCAACACTAGCCTTCTTTTGCGATGGAAGAATTGTGAAAACAGTAATGGGGTTTCAATCTAAAGATCGCCTTAGAGAAATGGTAGAGGATATGATTGAAAAGCATCAAGAATGTTTGGACAAGAGCTCAGAAATCAAGTCTTCTTGATACCCATCTCACATAAGCGTGTGTGCTTAGATCATACAGCATGGAATAGATTTTTAGTGAAAAAAATCAAGTATTAATGAGTGCTTTTTTAAAGTCTAGTTCTTTAACTTTATGTATCTCGATAAGGTTACTCGCATGCTTCCTAGTTGTTCTGAAAGCAGCTGTAAATAGAACTGTATCGTTGTCATTTATTTGATCCATTGAATGGAGTTTTTTGGCAACAGATAATATTCGATCCTTTTCTTTCTGATAATCTATATGTAGAGGAAGTACTCCGAAAACCAGTTCAAGTTGCTGTTTAACTCGTTTTTCTGGTGTAACCGCGATGATTGGGGGTATATTTCTGAATCGGGCAATCATTTTCGCTGTATAGCCGGATCTAGTTAGGGTTACGACCTTATCGATAGGCATGTTTTGACATATATTGTGAATAGATCTGCCTATAGTATCCGAAATGTTAACAAATTTACTACCTTCAACATGGCTACTGACAGCAGTTTCAGCCTCTTTTGCTATTCTAGACATCATCAAAACGGATTCTACTGGATATGCTCCTATCGATGTTTCACCTGATAACATCATTGCGTCTGTTCCATCTAATACTGCATTAGCGATGTCGCTGACCTCAGCTCGAGTCGGAGTTGATCGAGTGATCATAGATTCAAGCATTTCTGTTGCGGTCACTACAATCTTACCCTCTTGATTGCATTTTTTTATGATAGACTTCTGAACTAATGGCACTTTTTCAGGATGAATTTCAACCCCTAGATCCCCTCGTGCGATCATGATGCAGTCAACCTCATTTAAGATGGCATTAAAGTTTTGAATGCCTTCAGAGTTCTCGATCTTAGCTATTATTGCTCCTTTGTATCCATGGGCCTTTGATTTCAGTTCAATGATATCACGTATGTTTCTTGTGAAAGAAAGTGCTATGTATTCAACATCAAATTTCTTGGAAAAGGTAATGATCTTTAGATCTCTCTTTGTAAGGGTTGGAATTGAAAGTTGTTTCTTTGGAATATTTACTCCTTTACCTTCAGAGACCTCTCCGCCATTAATCACTGATACGCGGATTAAACCATCTGTCTTTTGAATAATGCGTGTCTTTATCTTATAGTTATCAATGTAGATTTCATCACTAACGCTTATCCCATCATAAAAATTATGATTAAAATGTATCTCTTCGTTATCGAATCCGATTTCCAGGATGTCTCCTTTCTTAACTATCCGGTTTTGAGCAATTTTGAGCCTGATTTCAGGTCCTTTGATATCAATTATAATTGGGATGGACGCGATTTCCCGAGCATTTTCAATGATCCTCTTGTATTGATCAAAATCTCCATAAGCAGTGTTAATTCTTACACTGTTCATCCCTGCTTGAAGCATTTTTTGTAGAATCTCTGTATGATGACTTGCAGGACCTATTGTGCAGATAATTTTACTCTTTTTATGCAAATCATATTCCACAGGACTGTATGAATATTTTGTATCACCATGAATCAGTTGTGTTTAATTAGATGATCATAGTGATCCGGTGTCATAAGAGATCTAAACGCTCTCTCTACAACCTCGTTTAGAGCAGGGTGGATATGCATTCCACTGGTTATTGGTTTTGAACTTCTGTCTGGTGTATACATCAGGTTTGTAATCTCCTGTACTAGCACGGAAGCATGGGGTCCAATGATATGTGCTCCTAGGATTCTCATAGTCTCCTTCTCAATAATTGCCTTAACGAAGTAGTCTTTAACATCCATGGCTTCACCTTTTGCTGTATCTTCATACTTATAGAATCCAATCAGGACTTTGTCTTTTCCAAGTTTTTCAATGGCTTCTTTTTCCCGTAGTCCAACGCTGCTAATTTCAGGATATGTAAAGACTGCATGTGGAATTGCGTGGTAATCAACCTTCATTTCCCTATGTAGTACAGCATTAAAGTATACAATTAAGGATTCATAATTGGCTGCGTGTTTGAAGAGATGTTTTCCGTTCGCATCACCAAAAGCCCAGATATTTTTCTGTGAGGTTTCTAATGTGTCATCAACAATGATCCAGCCCTTTCCGTCAGTGTCTATCCCAGCTCTTTCAGGATGAAGGATGTCTGTGTTTGGACCTCTTCCAGCGGCTACTAGTATTTCTTCTGCTGTTATCATCACTTGGTCCTTGTTCTCTCTATTTACTGCAAATAGATTTTTCGTTTTTGTTGAAGTTTTTTCCACTTTAACTACTTCATGGTTTGTAAGGATTGTCATATGTTTTCCTAATATTTTCTTAGCCAGTTCTGAGACTTCTGGCTCCTCTTGTTTAAGAAACTGCGGGTTTCTACCAATTATGGTGACTTTTGATCCCATTGCAGAGAAGAAATGCCCATATTCCGCGGCAATATAACCTCCGCCAATTATAGCTATACTCGCAGGAAGTTGGATCATCTTGAGAACTGTGTCACTTGTTAAATAATTTATTTTGTCCAATTCTTTTATGGGAGGAATGATAGGTTTTGATCCAGTGCAGAGTAATATCATCTTTGATGAAATTATCTCTTCACCGATCTTCAAAGTATATGGTTTGACAAATTCTGCCGTGTCACGATAGTAGTCTATATTATCTGAGTGGGATAGTCCTTCTTTTATCATATTTATGTCCTTGTTGATGATTGTTCTCATCCTCTCCATAACTTTCCTATAGTCAATCTTTGAAATGGTTATATCTATGCCGAATTTGTGTGTCGCCTCAATTGTTCTCACGAGCTCAGCTGGATAGAGAAGCATTTTTGATGGGATGCATCCTCTAGTTAAACAGATGCCTCCTGGTTCATCCTTATCTATCACGGCAACCTTCAAACTTGGATTATCTCGGATCATAGCATCAACAATGCTCATCGCTGACCCCGTGCCTATTGATATCAAGTCATATTCTTTCAAGAGGATTCCCATTTATTCTAATGATAGTTGTTTTGAAAAGATTTTCTTCATAGTAGGGATTAGGTTAGTAAGTATAATCATTTTTTATAGGGTGTTAAACGAAATGTGTAATATTACATGCCTTAGGAAAATTACGATGGTAATATGCTTAGTTGTAGTAAGGAAAAACATACCTATCCAAAATGCGGAATTACATTTGAAACTAAAGAAAAGCTTATGGAATATAAGAAAAAAGAGCACATGTAATTGATTGGCCTATAATAACATCATTGTACATAAATAAAATTCGCAACACTTTCAGATTTTTTTATCATAATAGAATCCCGGTTTCTCAACCTAAGAAGTTCCTCGTTATTATCTGCTATAACCCAAGCGGGGCCTCGATCAATTGTTACCTTAACAATCCAATCGTTAGGGCCTACAAAACTTTCTATTTTTTCATTATGTAGGTTATTGAAGGAAACACCTATTCCTTCTTTGAATTGATTGCCTCCAGTTGATTTGTAGTATCCTGTTGAGCCAAATGGTGTGGCAACCACAATTCCATCACCAATCAAATTGGGGAGTCTTCTACCGTCAACCGATACAGAAAACCTAATAGCATGGGTCGGAAGCATTGCGTGGACCTGAATCTCATTAAGTGCAATTAACTTCCTTTTTTTAAAAATTGTTTCAAGCTTCATTTCTTTTTGTAGCTTAAACTTTTTTTCTTTAATTTTCCTCAATGTTAATTCCATATCTTGGAGAAAATAGTCGCATTTTCTGCAGATTCTTGATTTCTTGATGACTAATTTTGGTATCTGAGGAAAATTCGTCTCTGCATAGAGAATTGTGCCATCTCCACCATAACAAACAATCATATCTGGATTCTTATTTACAATCCTAAACCCATTCTGCTTGAGAAGACTCTTGATTTCTGAAGTTTCCATTCTAGATACTACAAGCGCCTTTTCAAAGCCCTTTTCAGCGTTTTTTTCTGTTAATCAAATATCCTCCTTGTATAGCGATTACTTAGCTATAATGTTTCTTCATGTTTTTGTTAAAGGGTAATGCTAAAATGGCTTTTATGACTGTTTTGGCCTGATTAAATGATTTCGTTCTTTGATCAGCTAGAAGCCACTCTAATATTAAATCTTCACCACCTTCCAAGTAGGCTTGAAGAGCCCATTCCATTCTTAGCATTCTTGGGATTATAACATGAAGAACTAAACGTTTGGGTAGTTCATTAAATTGCAGTCTTTGAATTCCCTTTTCATTAACGATGGTTGGTACCTCAACTACAACATCATCAGGTACACCCTTTATCATTCCTTTGTTAGGAATGTTAACTTGGAACATGCCTTCCTTGTCATTTACAAGAGCATCAATAATGGGTACATGTTGTTCACCACTCATAGTTGGGGGGAACATGGATGTAGCTGAAATTGAGGGATTCCTGTAAAGGGAGAGCAATTTATCCATCTGGTTCTTCAGATCATCCATGTATAGTGCCCAACCAACCTCTGAGTCGAAACCTCCAATTGGACCGTACCATTTCTTCTTCATTCCAAGATTTGTATGATATTTCCATCCACCATTTCTTGTTGTGTCTCCAATTGGGAATAGGTGAAATCGCTTGTACATGTCTACTGCAGCTGGCGACATTTGAACGTCATCATAGTTTGGATTCCAGTTTTTCCAATAGGTGCTTGACTCAGATTCTATCCACCTATCTAACAGAGGGTAAACGTCATCATTCTTACAGAGGAAAGACGATAACCATATACAATGGTTGAAGCCTATGGTTTGGACCTTAACGTCCTTGAGTTTAAGACCAAGCATCTTCACAATGTCAACGTAACCCAGATGACCGTGACAGAGACCAATTACTTTCAGTTTCGTTTTTCGGGTTAGAAGTGTGCAACCCTCAAGAAGCGGATTTGCAGTTTGGATTAACCATGCTTTTGGACAGATTTCTTCCATGTCTTCAGCAATTTTCATGAAAAGATCTAGTTGGTTATATCCCCCTATTGTATGGTAGTCGGAGACCATGTTGTGGTCCACGCTGTCGATTCCTCTATAATATCCATGTTTTTCTGCGACTCTCCGCTGGATTTCATAATTATTATGACCCCCTGCCAACACGGTGTTGATTACAAAGTCAGCATCTTTCAATGCCTGTTTTCTATCCGAAGTCTTCTCAAAATTGAGTCTAGTTTTTACCTGAGCTGCATATTTCTTCGCAAAATTGTATACAACGTCTAAACGATCTGGGGCGACGTCCATTAGCGAGATTGTACTATTTTGTAGACTTTTTGTAAGACAAACATCTTTTATCAGGTCAGCTGACCAAGCCATGCTACCTGCGCCTATTATCGTAATTTTCGCCATTTAGATCACATAGAACTGGCTCATAAGAATCTGAAAATACTGGTTTTGGATCTCAGAATAAGATCTTTTCGTTTATTCTGACCTTGCCATTCTTTATGGGCACACCTTCTTCTTCTAGGGATTTTCTTCTTGCTTCAGCTCCCTTCTTCGGTCCGCCAAATCCGCCATCATTCCTTACAACACGGTGACAAGGAACTATTGGAGCTAGCGGGTTTTTATGAAGGGCGTTCCCTACAGCTCTATAAGCGCGTGGTTTGCCAATTTTCTTTGCAATTCTACCATACGTACTGATCTTTCCCTTTGGAATCCTGAAAGCTTCAACTAACACTGCCTTTTCAAATTTTGTTTTTTCCTTAAGAAAATTAATGACATCTTTTTCCCCTTTGATTTCTTCTTTTCTCATAGACAGCCCTGTTTCCTAGGAAAATTCAATTACTCTTCTTAAATCTTTGTATATCGATTCTGTTCTGACCAGTCACGTAAACGCTGTTATTGTTTGTATAAGCAATTGATGGAATCAATAATCATATTTGCCACATTATTCTATGAATATTTATGGCTTCACGAAATTACACGACAGATGAGCTTTGGAAAATATTGGTCGAGACAGTTCATGCTATGGTTATGTACCCACACCATAAAGGCTATGTCAGAGATGCCATTTTGAGTAAAAACCCGAATATTACACCTCAAGAGCTGGCAGTTAGGATTAACATGCCTTTGGGAGAATCCCTAGTGATACTGAATGAACTGAAGAAGAATCAACAAAACGAGAGGAATCATGATGAAAATTCTGATGGGTAGAGTGTGGTATTTAGGTCACCAAGTAGGATCAAGATGCATAAATTCATATCTTATAGAAAAGGTGAAATTGTAGACATTCAAATGTTTCAGGAAAGGACTTGGTTGAATGTATTCTGATTTTGGAAGTAAGGCGTTAGAAGCAGCAGAAAAGCAGGGAGCTTCATACACAGATATAAGAATCAACGAAATTCTCAGGGAAGCTTTAACAATAAAGAATGGTGATCCAGAGATTGTTTCCATGGCACAAACTAAAGGATTCGGAATACGTGTTATTGTCGGAGGAGCTTGGGGTTTTGCTGGTTCAGTTGATGTAAATGAAAAAGAAATAGTAGATGTTGCAAAAAAAGCTGTAGAAATCGCTCGAGCAACAAAGATTTCACGCAAGAAAGATGTTGCATTGATCCCTGAAGAGATTCAAGAAAGACAACATAAAAGCAGCTATCAAATGGATCCATTTAAGATTCCATTGGAAAACAAGTTAGATGTGCTTGTGGAAGCCAGTAATGTGCTGAAGAAACAGTCCCCCTTGATAAAAGCAGCCTACACCTACTATCGTGGTTATAGGGAGGACAAGTTATTCATGAGCAGCGAGGGAGCAGAGATAAATCAGCAGATAACATGGTGTGGAGGTGGAATCTCGGGTATAGCTGTTAAAAACGGAGAGATGCAAAAGAGATCATATCCTTCATCATTTGGAGGAAATAACGCCACAAAAGGTTACGAATTCTTTGAGGCTCTCGCTTTAGTTGAACATGCAAAACAAACGGGGAAAGAACTCATTAGGCTTCTTGAAGCTGAAAAGTGTCCTACAGGTGAAAAAGACCTGATCTTAACAAGAGATCAGCTTGCACTACAAATTCACGAAAGCTGTGGACATCCTACTGAACTTGACAGGGCATTGGGAACAGAGGCAGATTATGCTGGCACCAGTTTCCTAACTCCTGAAAAGCTTGGAAAATTCATGTATGGATCAGAAAAAGTTAGCATTGTTGCTGATGCTACTACTCCTAACGGTCTGGGCACTTTCGGTTTTGATGACGAAGGAGTAAGAGCTAAGAAGACCTACCTAGTAAAGAAAGGGCTTTTTTCAGGGTATCAGAGCTCAAGAGAATCTGCTGCTGACCTATCTCTTGGAGAGAGTAGTGGAGGTATGCGAGCTGATTCGCCATTGGCTTTACCCCTTATTCGCATGACTAATATTAACCTAGTTCCAGGAGAATGGAATGTAGACGAAGTTATTGAAGATACAAGAGATGGCGTATTAATGATGACCAATCGATCATGGAGCATCGATGACAAACGGATAAACTTCCAATTTGGTACAGAAATTGGTTGGAGGATAAAAAACGGAAGTATAGAACGCATAATCAAGAATCCAACTTACATGGGTGTCACTCCACAATTCTGGGGGCAATGTGACGCTGTGACTCAGGATGATTGGATGATGTGGGGATTGACCAATTGCGGTAAAGGCGTTCCAAGCCAAGTGATGTATGTTGGACATGGATGTGGAACAGCAAGGTTTCGTAATGTTCATGTTGGATTAACCTGAGCGGAGAAAGAGATGATTGAAGAAAGATTATTGGAAATTGCGGAGAAAACTGTAGATTATTCTATGACAAAAAATGTTGACCAAGTACAGGCAAGTACGTTTATACTTGACACAGCCTTAACTCGCTACGCTAATTCTCAAATACATCAAAATGTTGCAACAAAAAAGGGAGGAATACTGATCAAAGTTGTTCTGGATAAAAAGATCAGTAACACACTTGTAAATAGTTTAGAGGAACAGCATATCAAGAAGGCTGTGGAAAATGTTGTAAAGACTGCCAAGGCATCTCGGGCAAACAGAGACTTTAGGAGTCTACCAGAAGCAGGGCGATGGACTTCACTGGAATGGGCTTTCGACGAAAAAACAGGAACTTGCTCGCCGAAGTTCAGAGCCGAGAAAGTGAGAGAAGCCATTGATGTTGCACATTCAAAATCTACATCTGTAAAAGCCGTTGCTGGTAACTTCTTCTCTGGTACAATTGCCTATACTGTGGCAAATTCATTGGGTGTTTCAGCTTTTGCCAAAATCTCATCAGTGAATATGAAGGTCACTGTGATGTCCAAGAGAAATAGTCCAGAAGGTTATGGAACTGCCATAAGATATTCAAGGAATGTAAAGGATATTCAGCCATCTGTCCTAGCTGAAACTGCTGCTAATAGGTCTCTCAAAAGCATAAACCCTGTGAAACTATCTCCAGGGGAATATCAGGTTGTCATGTCACCTTTAGCCGTCTCCACATTGGTTGGTTTCCTTGGGTATATCGGTTTTTCAGCAACACCCTATCAGGATGGTCAGTCATTTGTGAAGTACAACCTAAGTCAACAGGTCTTCGACACAAAACTAAATGTGAAAGACGATTCAACGGATCCCAGCACTCTTTATGCTTTCCCAATCGATGGTGAAGGTGTTCCTAAGAGAGCAGTGGAACTGATTAGAAACGGAGTCGTCTCAGAACAGAGTATATGTCATAACTCATTCACAGCTGGAAAAGCTGGAAAGAAGAGCACTGGGCATGCATTACCTCCAACGAGTGACTTCTATTCTGAACGTCCAATGCCTTTCAACATGATTGTGGATTCTGGAGATGCTGATCTAAATGAAGAAATAGCGGAGACAAATTATGGAGTCTTTGTTACAACCTTTCATTATGTGAATCCCGTTGAGCCAACAAAAGCGATACTAACAGGGCTAACAAGAAATGGGACTTTTCTTATTGAAAAAGGTGAGATATCAAAGCCCATTATGAATATGCGTTTTACAGACAGTATGCTATCTACGTTGAAAGATATTTCTCTGATTGGAAAAGATCAAGAGATGGTTGGATATACGACCGTTCCATCTATGAAAGTTAAGAAATTGAGATTTGTTGGTGTATCATCCTTCTAAAAATTGAATGGACTCAGCAAGACTTCATTTAATGAAAAATTAAAAAAGTGAATCCAATCAATAACGGAAAAAAACTTCGGTCACATATTGTTTCATTACCTTTATGTAACTTTCAATTACCTCAAGACTGTACGGTCTCACTTCGTTGAATCTCTGATCTAGAGTATCACCCGGAATGAATTGTTGAAACACAAAGCGCTTACAGCCAGCTGCAATCTCACCCATTTTTAAAACATCGTTTAAATCAACAAAACCGGGAACCACTGTAGCCCTGCATTCGTATTCTACTGCACCAGTCTTTAGAGTCTTTATCGTGCGAAGTAGTTCAGTTGTGTCTTCTGCGCCAAGAAGCCTGTATTTTTCCATTGATGTTTTAACGTCAAGAGCTACGTAATCAACATAGGGTAAACATTCCTCAAAAATCTTGGAAAAGAAACCGTTTGTATCCAACTTTATAGAAAAACCTCTTTTTTTGATTTCCTTTAAAAATATGGGTAGTTCACTGTGCATTGTGGGTTCTCCACCTGTCACCACCAAGGCATCAACGTATTTTCTTCTCTTTTCAAGTATTGGTATTACCATCTCATCAGTGAAAAAGGGTGGCTTAGGATCTAAAACTATCCGCCAATTGTGACAGAAAGGACATCTTAAGTTACAATTTGGTGTGAAAAGCACTGTAGATATTCTATTTGGAAAATCTATCAGGCTCGTTCTTTGGATGCCGCTGAACTGCATGTGGGTCTCACTTGTAGAGGGGGTCTTGTCGATACTGACGATTCATCATACTTCTTGCGTAGTATATACTCAGCTTGTTTTCCATCATTCCATTGATCGACGGGTCTAAGATAACCAACAACTCTAGAGTAGATTTCGCACCTAGCTCCACAGCTTGCACACTTTTGGTGTTCACCCTTCAAGTAACCATGACTAGGACAGACACTGAATGTTGGTGTCAGAGTGAAGTATGGCATGTGAGAATTTTGAGCTACTTTTTTTGTAAGTTCAGCAGCTGACATCCAAGAGTAGACTCGCTCGCCTAGGTAGATGTGGAAGACAGTACCTCCAGTGTATAGTGTTTGTAACTTGTCTTGATGTTCCAGCGCTTCGAAAAGGTCAATCTCACAGTCAACCGGTAATTGTGAGGAGTTTGTGTAAAAAGGTTCAGCGCCTTTTATTAGGTGTTTCTCATTAGCTACGATAAGGTCTGGATTATTTCTTTTATCAATACGAGCGAGTCTGTAGGAGGTTCCTTCAGCAGGGGTTGCCTCAAGGTTATATATGCTTCCAGTCTCTTTTTGAAATTGTACCAGTTTTTGTCTCATGAACTTGAGCACTTTGATTGCAAAGTTTAGTCCTTCCTGTGTCTCTATCCCACTTCCAAAGAGATTTAGAGTCGCTTCATTCATCCCTACTAAACCTATGGTGGAGAAATGGTTCTTCCAATATTGGTTAAATCCTTTCTTTACATGGTTAAGGTATCGTCTGGAGTATGGGTACAGTTTATTTTCTGTGAATTTTTCGAGCGCTTTTCGTTTTATCTCAAGGCTGTCCTTTGCGATTTCCATCAACCATTCTAAGCGTTCAAGAAATTCGTGTTCATCCTTCATTAAATATCCAATTCTTGGAAGATTTATTGTGACTACACCAATGCTTCCTGTCAATGGATTAGCCCCGAAAAAGCCTCCACCGCGTTTATGTAATTCTCTGTTATCAATTCGTAATCGGCAGCACATGCTTCTAACATCTTCTGGTTTCATGTCGCTGTTTATGAAATTTGAAAAGTAAGGCACTCCATACTTAGCTGTGACTTCGAATAATTCTTCACAAACGTTGTTTTCCCACACGAAGTCTTTTGTTAAATTGTATGTGGGAATGGGAAAGGTGAAGACGCGACCTCTAGAGTCTCCTTCACACATTATTTTTGCAAAGGCAAGATTAAAGATATCAAGTTCCTTTTGCATATCCCCGTAGGTTTCACTCTTTTCTTCTCCTCCAATGATTACCGGGTCGTTCTTCATAAATGCAGGAACCGTGAGATCTAGTGTCACATTTGTAAAGGGTGTTTGGAAGCCAACACGGGTAGGTATATTCATGTTGAAAAGAAATTCTTGGAGTGCTTGCTCAACTTCCTTCGAGCTTAAACCATCATAACGTATGAAAGGCGCTAGAAACGTGTCGAAATTACTGAAGGCTTGAGCCCCTGCTGCTTCTCCCTGAAGAGTATAAAAGAAGTTCACCACGTGCCCAAGAGCTGTTCTGAAATGCTTGGCGGGTACACTCTCAATTTTTCCATGCACACCACCGAACCCTGTTAATAGAAGATCTTTTGTGTCCCATCCAACACAGTATGGTCCAAGAACACCTAGATCATGTATATGTAGATCTCCAGAGAAATGAGCATCTGCTATTGTTGGTGGATAGATCCGTGTAATCCAATACTTGGCAATTACTGTTGAAGATAGATAATTGTTAAGACCCTGTAAGGAATAGCTCATGTTAGAATTTTCTCGAACGCGCCAATCTTGAACTTTAAGGTATTGGTCAACCATGTCAGCAGAACTTAATAATGCAGCCAATTCTCGTATGTCTTGATGTTGCTTCCTATAGAGGATGTAAGCCTTAGCAGTTCTTGCATGTCCATTTTCAATTAGAGCTGTTTCAACTAAATCCTGAATTTCTTCAACGGTAGGTACTCCTTCGTCTCCAAATCGTTTTCTTAATACTTCTAGAACCTCATCACTGAGTTTTTTAGCAAGATTGCGGTTTGTACCTCCAACAGCCTTTGCTGCCTTCAAAATAGCTTCTGTTATTCTATTTTGATCAAACTTCTCAAGTTTTCCATCCCTTTTTCTAACGAACCTCATTTTCTCACCTCTTTCAGAATTCGTTGAAAGTCTTCAGGTTCCTCAAAACGTCTATAAACTGAAGCAAACCGTATATACGAGATCCTATCAAGATTCCTTAAATACTTCACGACCTTATCTCCGATTTCCTGAGAGGAAATAAGCTCCTTTCCCTGCATCATCAAGTCTTGTCTAACATTTCCAGCTAGATGACGAATTTGATCCATAGTTATAGGTCTCTTCTCACACGCCTTCTGGAGACCTCTCACTATCTTGTTCAAATCAAAAAGTTCCATCCTTCCGTCTGTCTTTCGAACCATCAATTCGACTGTTTCAATGTATTCATATGTTGTGATACGCTTTCCACAGTTGAGACACTCTTTGCGTCTTCTTATGGTATTGTTCTGAGAACTCCTTGTCTCAAGGGTTCGCAGACTTTCAGACTGGCAATATAGACAGTTCACACTATTATTCTCCTTAACAATTACAGTTGGGTCGGTCCCCACAAACCTAGTGTTTGAAGGGAAAAACAGGCGCTATATATAGCGCTTGAATATATAAACTCTTTTCACATCACGGTTAAAATATCCGACATTTTAGAGTTGAGGTTGATGAGGATAATACACATCTATACAAAAAAGCTAGTGATGATTTAATGAACTAATTTACTGAAATACAGCCGATTTTGGTCACTTTGTTCACCTTAAAATCTATTCGGTTAAGATTGCCTAAATCTAACTTGACATTTACAAACCTATACTTCTAATTCGTCTTTCAAGTTCATAATCCTTAATTCGCTTGAAGTCTCAGTGATGTTGAAGTGGGATTTGATGCCCAGATACGTAGGTTTATTCAGAAGACTTGATGATGATGAACATCCAATAGTTGAGAACAACTTCTTGACCCCTACAATCTTTAAAAAAGAAGTTCAAGTGAAAAAACTGATTGGTCATGAACAAAAGGTTGTTCCTGTTTCATGCCTTATGACAAATATTCACCTTACAAATAGAAGACTAATGTTTCTGATAATTCGAGAAATTGAGGCAATACGCCTAAGAAAAAAAGGTGTTCCAACACTCTCGGGATTAGAGGGCTCATGGTATGAACTACCATTATCATCCATAAAAAGTGTGGAAGCACTACACAAGGATATTAGGAAGGACAGAGAGTTGAGAGATATTATCCCATCGTTATCAGATCAGAGAACTTTATCCATTGTAGAGATAACCTACGATGGCAGACGCACATCTGGAAACTTTAGAGATTATATGGAGTCTATGTTTGATGCAGAGGGACTGACTAGAATCTATAACTTGAAAGATGCAGTCGAACTAGCCAACAAAGTTCAACTTTTGGGAGAACAGAATGTGGGTTTAGCCCCAAAAATCAAGAGAATGATAACCTAAATACACGAATTCCTAATCAAGCAGGCACCACATTTAGATTCCGGTTTATTTAATCTCAGTAAACTTTTCCGTGCTGGAGAATTAGGAAAACACGGGCACTATAGCTAGAATACTTTATTAAAAAAACGAGTCCCGCTGCTTCAAGAACTGATTATTAATATTAGGTTTTTTAGGCTTTTGCTAATAATTATGAGGAGTCATTTATGAATCCAAAAAAAGAAATAAGGGATTCATGGTTTTGTCTTTTGAGTCATGGTTGTTTGTGTTTCCAGTTCTCTTACTCTGGTTTCAATAAAAGCTGCAACCTTCTCTTGGCTGTACTTTTCTTCTTTACTTTGTTTTTTGAGTTCTTCATTGATTTGGAATAGAACCTTTTTGACGTCAAAGGGCTTTATAATATAAGCGTCAGCTCCTTTATTCACAGCATTTATTGCGTTTTGAAGGGTTGGGTAGCCAGTAATTATTAACTTTCTGATTCTTGGTGTTGTCTCTGGTAAGCCAGTTAGAAGCTCTATTCCTTCCATGTCTGGAAGTCGGATGTCTATTAGAGCTAAATTGTAAAATGTGCCCTGAGCCTTTGCGATTGCCTTTTTGCCGGTGCTTGCTGATTCTACGTTATATCCTTCTTCTTCGAGTATAGCTGTTAAAACTTTTCTTATGTTTTCGTCGTCATCAACAATGAGGAGTCTAGCGGATTTATCCATATTTTTTCACCTCCTATAGGTTTTTCATTAAGAGGAATGGCTAATTCAACGGTTGTTCCTTTTCTCAAGGTGCTCTTCACTTTTACGGAGCCGCCGTGTGCTTCAACAATACGTTTGCAGATTGGTAAACCAAAGCCCATTCCCTTGGCTTTCGTTGTATAAAAGGGAGCCCATATTTTCATTAATTTTCTCTCTGAAATCCCGACACCTGTGTCTGAGAAGATTAATTTCACGGTACGGTTTGATTGTTTACTTCTAAAGCTTAGTTTCCCACCTTTTGGCATAGCATCAAAAGAGTTACTTATTATGTTAACAATCGCTCTCTTCATTTTATCAATATCAACTTGAAAAGTAGGGGTATCCTTGGTGAAATTAAGGATTTTAACTTTTTTAGGAATCTCCATGATAGATAATGTTTCACTTAATAAGGCACTCGGATTACTCTCAACTAGGTCAAGCTTTATCTCTTTTGAATAATCCAATAGATCATTTATGATCTTGTTCGAATAGGTTATGTTCTTCTCTATTAATTTCAGCATCTCCTCTTCTTTACGAGTGAGTGAACCTGAACACAGTTTTTTCCTAAGGTAATACACTGCTCCGTTGATGCTTGTTAGAGGATTCCTTAGATCATGACCCACCATACCCGCCAATTCTCCTATTACAGCTAATCTCTGAGCCTTCAGCAGACTTTGTTGAGAACACTTTAGTTCACGGGTTCTTTGGAGAACTCTTTGTTCAAGATGGCTTGCATAGTCCTCAAGCTGTTTTCTTGCTTGTTTCAAGCTTTGGATTAGTTGTGCGTTTTCAATGACCATTGCAGCTTGATGTAGGAACAACTCCAAAGGAGCTAAAGTGTTGGTATTTGGTTTACGTCCGTTCATGGGGTCATCCATACTTAGAACGCCTACTGTTCTGCCTGCCGGTGTTCTTAGAGGTGCATATAACATATCTTGAGGATGCCAATCTATCATTTCTCTTAGTGGAAGTTTGCTGGGAACACCCGCATATGTTTCCGCCTTGGAAGATAGTGTGTCAGAGTCTACACCATGAACATTTTTTCGAATCCATTGATTTTTCCAAGGCAGATAATAGAACTCACCTATCTTAAATCGCTTAAATCTAGGTCCCAATCTTTCCCGCCATATCTTTCCAGGGGCTTTTCTTTCCATTAGAATACGGATTTCTTCTTTTTTCAGACCTGCTGTAACGACTGCTGTTCCTTCCAAATTTTCATCTCTGAGAGAGATTACGACTCTCCTCCATCCAAATTCCCGAATAGTCTCTGCAATTACCTTGAGTCTTTGATTGGAAGTCTTTACATTCATGATCAGTGTTGTGCTTTTCATTAGGTATTTCATCTTGTTAGAGAGTTCTCTCAACTGTTCTTGTCTTTTCAAGTTACTCATAGCAATGGCTGCGTGTGAAGCTAATATCTCAAGGAGTTCTTTGTCGTTATTGTTAAAGGCTCTGAAACGTTTACTTTCCACGTTAAGAACAGCTAGTACTTCGTTCCCTGCGATGACAGGGACTGCCAGTTCAGAACGCATGCCTTTAACACCCCCTTTGATGTAAGCTCTGGATTTCTTAACATCAGGGACATAGATTGGTTTAAGCAGATTCGCTGCTTTGACGGTTATACCTTTTTCACCATCTAAGGGAAGCTTGAAGTCCAGAGGTCCTTCATAGCCACAGTATTTTGCTGGTCGAAGTATTTTTCCATCTTTTACTAAGAAAGACGCGTGTTCAAATCCAAGTGTTTTCTCCATTGCTTTCAATGTTAAAGTATAGATGTTCTCTATTTTTTCTTCTTTATTTAGATCTTGACCATATTTATTCAATGCGGAAAGTCTTTTTTCATATTTTTTTCGCTCTTCTTCGATCTTTTTCAGGTCAGTGATCATGTGTTTGTGCTTATGGCGTTTTTCTTTCTTTTTCATCTTTTATTTCCGCCTTTCGAGGTTGAACTGGTCTTTCAGGTTATTTACATGCCATGTGAGATTCAGCTGATGTGTCTCTTGGGGAGACAATCCTAATTTTTTGTAAATATGGCTAATGATAAGTTTCTCAAGATATGAGGCGCCGGGTCCGAAAATCTTCTTTAATGCCTGTTCAAATTCTAATAGGTTTGAGGGAATTTCATTTTTATCAATATTAAATGTGGTCTTTAATGTGAAGAATATGGCTTGTTTGGGCGATTCTCCTAGTGAGGATATTCCTTCTTCAATGGCCTCCAAAATAGTCTTTTTCAGGAATTTTTGAGACAAATTAGTTCCTCACTGAAGAGATTAGGCTTTAGAATGGAAGATTATGAATCTTTTTTAAAGCCTTTGTGAACTACGAATACTTATTTCTAAAGAACTGTTTCGCATAACGCACAAACTGTTCTATTAATTGTTAGTTTCTTGTTCTTGTCTTAATATAGGTATTTTTTGCTGCTGTAATGTATTCAGAGAAAACAAGTTTGCTGTCATAATGCCATTCAATTTCCTTTCCAATCCGTTTGTAGAGCCCTTTCATTATCAGAATTTCCAGAAATTGAGCTCCTTCGCCAAATATTTTTTCAAGGCCGTCTTCAAAAATTTCTAAGTGGTTAGGAATGGCTCTTCTCGAAATCTGGAATTTATTTTTTAGATGAAAGTAAATTGCCTTCTTAGCAGAATCTCCAAGAGAGGCTAGGGCTTCATCTACAGCTTCTATAAGGAGTGTCTCGAAATTCTTCTCCAGCAATTTTGGTCTTTCCGTATTGTTCTTTACTGGAATTCCATTTTCTATTAATTTCTTCTCAGCTTTAAATGTAACTCGTAAAAGAGTTCAGATAGACCAACTAATACAGCTTCTTGTATAGAATTCTATTATGTTACAGGTCAAACCTTATATCAGCTCATGTTTATGTTCCTGAAAAATGTGAGCGCGCACGTATGGATTTAGGTGTTGCTTTTACCCGGTTAAAGGAATCTTTATGGCGGGAGTTTTCTTTTATCACGGGGAATTATCGGATTCTTGTTGTCAGCTGGATGATAATGGATATTGCTATGGAGATGCCTCAACCTAACTTCCAGTATTATGTCGAAGCTTTGGGTGGTCCACCCATGGCCTTGGGATTGATAGGTCTTGCCAACTTTCTTGGAATGGCTGCTGTAGCGTTTCCAGGTGGTTATCTTGCGGACAAATATGGAAGAAGATGGTTGATCAAAACGATGACCTTTGTTATGGCACTTTCTTTACTATTCTTTGCGTTTGCCCCTACTTGGCATTTTATTCTCTTGGGTTCTTTAGTCAGTAGTCTTTGTCTCATTTATCAACCAGCCCTTTTTGCGATGGTTCAAGATTCACTACCACCAGATCGGAGAGGAATGGGATCTTCAATCATCCAGCTTATCCATGGTACATTCAATACTCCTGGGCCAATAATTGCAGGATTTCTACTACTTAGGTTTGGACTGGAGTGGAGTATGAGGATAATCTATGTGTTCATGACCATACTCTATCTAGCTGCTGCATTATTACGACTAAGGTTGAAAGAAACCATGACAAAGGGAGGGCCTATACGCATAAGTTATTTTATATCTTCGTACCCGAAGGCAATAAAAGAAAGTTTTAATGTTTGGCGTCATGTACCTCGAACAGTGGTTTGGTTATTTTCGTCGAGAACACTTGTGATGTTTGGTCTGTCTCTCACCAATGTGATTAACGCGCTTTATGCAAGAGATGTGTTAGGGATACCAGAAGAACTGTGGTGGCTTACATTTACTCCACTGTTACTTACTATGGTTGTAGCTTCTCTTCCAATAGGTAAGATGGTGGATAGTGTAGGTAGAAAGATTCCACTAATTCTTGGTTTAGCTACATTCATTGTAGCCACCACAATCTTTGTGATGGGAAATTTCTTGACGGTTATGATTGCAATGGCACTTTTTGGATTGGCTCAGTTACTTGTAATGTCTGGCGCTATGGCGCTTCTAACTGATCTTGTTCAACCATCGAATAGAGGAAAGGTCATCGGGTTCATCAATTTTGTTGGTTATATAATCATGGGTCTAGGCATGCTTCTAGGTGGTTTTCTTTATGAAAGGGTTATTCCTCACTCACCATTCATCTTAAACATTGGAGTAATAGTAGTTGCACTTTTGATAGTCATATTTTTGATTGACGAGTCAAAAGAAAAGTTGTAGAATCGCCAGAGCGTAGTACGAATTTTGTTTGTATTCACATAAATAGATCAAAAATCCTTCTTAAGTGATCATCATAGCTTATAGTGAGTCAACTTCGAAAAAGTATTTATTAAAGCCCTTTATTGCTTGGTAATAACGCCTTTCCAAGTATGGTGACTAAGGAATTTTATTATTACATGAGGCACCCTAATGAAACTCGTTGAGAAAATAGACAACTTGAAAAGAAAAAAGAAAGCAGTAATTTTAGCGCATAATTATCAACGTTCAGAGATACAAGATATTGCTGATTATGTTGGTGATAGCATAGGTCTTAGCAGAATAGCTTTTGAAGATGACAAAGCAGAGATTATAGTATTCTCAGCTGTAGATTTCATGGCTGAATCAGCTGCTATCTTGAACCCAAGTAAAAAAGTACTATTACCTTCTTTGGGAGCTCGCTGCCCTATGGCCCAGATGCTTACAGTAGATGAAATCAAAAAATGGAAAGTACATTACCCTCTTGTCCCGTTGGTCTTATACGTAAACACACTAGCTTCAGCTAAGGCATACTGCAACATATGTTGCACGTCAGCAAATGCTGTAGAAGTAGTCAATTCTCTTGACTCTGAAACTGTATTGTTTGGACCTGATCATAATCTGGCTGAATATGTCAGCAAAAAAACTGGCAAAACAGTAATCCCGATTCCTGAGAAAGGATTTTGCCCAACACATATCCTTTTTCAACCTGAAGATGTTAAAGCGCTTCAGATGAAGTATCCGGACGCAGAAACACTAGTCCATCCGGAATGTAGTGTTGAGATGCAAAATGTTGCTTCCTTTATAGGAAGCACATCACAAATCTGCAAATACACTAAAAATTCAGATTCCAAAAGATTCATAATAGCAACTGAACAAGGAATAATTCATCGTCTTGAAAAAGAGAATCCAGAAAAAAAATTCTTTCTGGCTTATGAATATGCTACCTGTCCAAACATGAAATCGAATACGCTAGAGAGAATCTACATGTCACTGAAAGAGGAGAAACACGTGATTACTGTTCCTAAACCAGTAGCAGACAAAGCCCGCCAAGCACTAGAAAAGATGTTTGAAATTGGACCATAAAGATTTACGCAAGTTATGTACGCACTATTTTGTCTCAAGTTGATAAAGAACTTTCATACCCTTTAATGTTTCATGAACAGAAGTGGCAATTTGAAGAACATCTTCCAACTCTATATCTCTTCCCCAATCATATATGTGGTCATGAACACCTTTCATTGGCTTGAAGCCAAGAGAACGAAGACGTTCCACAACCTCTATCGGATTTGCACCTTCACTATAGAACATCATGGTTAAGTAAGTTTTCATTCTTTCACCTCAAACACATTACACAGGTTCTAGGTATATATAAATACAATTTGAGTAATCGAAGTTGGTTTTCATGTAAGCTAGTGGAATTTTTAACCTAATTCACGATTGTAGCCTATTCCTTCTCAGAGTTATTGTACTACTCAGATATTTCCGACTATGTAGCCTCTTTATCTCCAGCTGCCTAATACTCTCACGCTTACGTTGTATTTCTTGTATACTAATCTCACCATCAAATAAATCTAAAATTGCCTGAATTTCTTGTTGAGAATGCATTTTTGGGTTCATCGTTGTAATGGTTGTGAATCCTTTTGATTTTAATTCTGATATGAGGTTATTTAGCCATTTTCGAGTTTGAATTGCCTTGTGCTGTAGCAAAACATCTGAGAGGATTTCTATGCAGGCTCGCCTTGGACCGCTTGCTGGACCCAATGTACGAAGAGTTTTGCTTATTTCGATTCTGATGTTTGTTAGGTTTTCTACTCCTTGTAGTTTGATTAAATTTACGTTGGTTTCAACGTTTGTATCTAGGTGAGGGTTACAGATGAATAAATAGAGGTTGGACTTAGAACCGTTTGAGAGGTTTATGAGAGCGCTTGAATCTGCAGTTACCCAGAAAGTGATGTGACGTTTCTTTATTCCTTCATTTATAAATCGTTTAATAAGTAGATCTCTTTCATCCGATGAGGGTGCTGTTAATATTATGGCGTAATTCTTGGGTACGCCACCAAACAGTATACTGTCAAGATCTTTATAGCCAGTACTTATGCGGTCTGGCAGAATAGTCTCTAGAACATTGATGTTAATGGGTTCAGGTTTGTTAGAAAATTGGCGTCCACTTGCATCTGTGAAAATAATTGTTGGGTCAATTAGGTATGATCCTTTGTTAGATGGCATCATGTTGATCTTGATCTCTTCTGAGGAAAGAGGGCCAAGCATCCTTTTGTTTGTTTCAAGATTGTTATTTTGAGAACGACAATAATCTGGATGAGAAACCATTTCGAATTCTTGAGGAATAAAATTCTCAATTCTTTTCAAATGAACCGGTGCCTTTCCTTGATTAGTTATTTTGATCATTATGTTCACTTCTTCCCCAACTCGAGTCTTTATGAATTGAGGAGATAATCTTATTTGGATGCCTGTGCTTGGATCACCTTCTAGATCCTTTTCACTTCGCTGTGAATTTGCCACGATTTTCAATGGATTTTTATACAAACCTATTCCTGACTTCATTATGTTGAGAAAGGCGGCTAATTCGGCGTATTCAGGATCTTCCACAATAACGGATTCTAGGGTATCAATTCTTTTGATGATTAAATCCAGTTTCCTGTTTAATTCTTCAGCTGTGGAAGACTTTTCCTGGCTCACCAATGATTGCACCAGAACTTGTTAAATGAATTCGATTTTGAAACTATTTAAGAAGTTCATTCATTTAAGCCTTGTAACAGAGTCTCAGAATTTGCTAGCAACGCAATTGTTGGATGATAAGGTGTGCGAAGCATTACTCGTTAACAAATAAAAATTGTCAGAATACTCGCCTTTGTTAATCACCTAGTAAGTAAGTTATTCAAGCCAATAATCACAATTCCCACTATTATTAAAGAAATCAGGAAAATTGCCATTATTTTTGCCTTGGCACTTATTTTGGTTTGTCCTTTTCTGGTTTTTTTCTCAGGGTTTCGTTCTCTCGCATGATGTGAGTTTCTTTCTGTAAATTTATATCTCGCCTTACCTTTTCCATGAGCCTTTGACCTGTCAAGTATGCTTTCTATTAGCCTCCGGTCCATTACTTTCTCCGTTTCATATTCTCTTAATCTTTCTAGGGAATAATTGAAATCTGGATGACCATCATTCCTTCTCCAGTCACCCTCTATTATGCTTTTCAAGGTTTTATCTTTCACTCTTGTTTTATAGTTTTTCATAACAGCTAATTTTGGATCAAAATGCTTGACACAGAACCATCTATTGCAAAAACTACATTGGTAAAGTATCTTCTTGTTCAAATCGTTATCTCTAATCTTGCATTCTGGACATGTGTTGAGCTTCGTTTTTTCCTGGGACATACAAGATAATTCTAAGGTTCCAATGGTTAAAGTATTTTGAGTGTACGTGTTTTTAGCAGACATTAGTTTATGTTTGAACAAGTTAACATAACGCACTCGGTTAGGTGATACTAGTTAGCCTTTTAATGGCTTGCAATAATGTAACTATACATGGAAAAGCGTGAGAGAAACATACTATTCTCAGTTTTACTAAATGTTTCTTTTACCCTGATAGAAATCGCTGGTGGCCTATGGACAAATAGCTTTGCAATTCTCTCTGATGCATTACATGACTTTGGTGACAGTGTAGCTTTGGGAAGTTCATGGTTGTTTGAGCGAAGCGCAAATCGGCCACCTGATAGTAGTCGTACATTCGGTTACCAACGACTATCACTGTTTTCCGCGCTTTTTTCTGGAATGATTCTAGTTGGGGGCTCTTTAATCATTCTATTTCGAGTCTTACCTAGATTCACTAACCCTGAACTTGTTGATTCAAAAGGTATGATTGGAATAGCAGTTATTGGCATTATTTTCAATGGTCTAGGTGTTTCTCTTCTTAGGAGAGGTAACAGTCTAAATGAAAAGTTGATGTCTTGGCATTTATTAGAAGACGTGCTCGGATGGATAGCTATCTTGGTTGGGAGTATAACAATTCATTTTTGGAATTTATGGATAATTGATCCAATAATGACAGTTGGCATTACTGCATTCATAATGTATAATGTTGCTAAGAATCTAAAAGAAACAATTAATATACTACTTCAAGGCGTGCCAGAACATATTTCAATTAAAGATGTCAAGCAGGAGCTGTTGAAAATCGAAGGCGTAATTGGAGTTCATGACATACATATATGGTCATTGGACGGAGAAACTGACATTTTCTCAGGCCATGTTATAGTTGATGAAAAATTGCTTATGACTTCTGATCAAACAAGGAAGATCATAAAAAAAGTGCTCAAGAAACACCACATTGAACATTCAACAATCGAGCTTGAAAGCAAAGAGTTTTGTTCAGGCATTGAATGTGAAGATTGGAATACTCCACGTAAACGCCGTACATAAGGCGCACATTCAGTAGGTCTCTTTTTACATTGGAGCATTAACTTGCACGCCTAAAAGAGGTGGATGGTTGTATAAATATAGAAATAGAAGGGATGGGTGGATCTGTTTGTATTGGCAAGTCTTATTTTTTAATGGTTATTTCAATTGTTGAAACGTTTCTGAGGTCTCCGCCTTCTCGAGATGGGACTGCTTCTGTGCCAATACCAATAGAATGGACTTTTGCATCTTTGAAAAATCGGTTTCGGAGGATCTCGGTGACATCAACAGCTGTGCTAATTGCACGACCACGTGCTTTTAGGACAATTTCATTTGAGTCACCTGCATTGAAAGCTGTCATGGCTGCTAAGACGTAGTCCATTGGAGGCTTGTTCCCAATGTAAATTATGTTTGCCTCTTTACTGGGTTTTTTCTGTGGTTTTTGACTCGGAACCTCTTTCTCTTCAGTTGCTTCTTCTACCTCAACCTTTTCCGCAGACGCTTCATTTCCGGTTTGTTCTTTATCTGACATGTTATTACACCTGTTGTCAGCCTTGTTGAATTGGAGGTCTGTGTTTTAAGTGTTATGGTATAAAAACACGACAAAAACAAGACTTACATATCTAGCGGTTGAGTCAAGAGTTGCCATTTTGCTAGAACATGTTTTGGCGATTTACAATTATTTTTGATTGTCATTAAATGCGGGTTTTTCACCCATCTTTTCCATGTATTTAAAGTCAGTGAAGAACCATGATAGGGTGGATATCAAAACGCCCAGTACAACACATCCTAAAAAAAGAATAGCTGTTCCTATATATTCTGCGATTATACCTGAAATGATCATGCCTATAGGAGATGCAGCTGATGCTAATGCTCCAGTTACTGAAGACACTCTTCCAAACATGTTTTTAGGAACCACGGTTTGAGTTATGGTTTGAATAGACACGTTGGCTACTGGGATACAGAAAGCCATAATTATTCCTCCTATCGCCATAAACCAGAATTGCCCTTGAGGAGTAAGAGCTACAAGGGCATATCCAGCGAAGATTATATATATTGAAACCATTATTGCAAGCATTTTCTTCTTGAAGCCTGCTATGACTGACATTAAAATCCCTCCAGCAAGCATTCCTCCTTGAAAGGAGGCAGCAACTAGAGCTAAGTCTGAAACTCCTCCTGAGTGCTCAAATTGCACAAAATATGGAAGGAGATTTGTGGGTGTAAGTAGAAAATTTAGGGCTGTTGCGAGCATAATGAAAGTCAGAAAACCCCTTCCATTCTTGATGAATGATAAACCTTCTTTGAATTCAGCAGTGAAAGATGATCGATTCCTTACCGTTTTTTCTTTTGCTACTACTGATGGTATTCTAATGATAAATAAGGGTATCACTGCTACTAAAAATGTAGCTGCATCAACCCAGAGGATCTGACTGATCGTCCATAGCTCTAGCAATAGGGCCGCAATAACCGGTCCAACTAGATTTACAATACCTGTTAGGAGAAAATTTACACCATTCAATCTACTTAGTTTATCTTCAGGAACCATTAAAGGCATAACTGCGGAAACAGCTGGACCATGAAAGGCTTGAAAAACTCCTCTTAGAGCAAGCAAAGCCATAACATTCCAGATTGAAACATGAGGAAACTGGAAAAGAAAAATCAAACCTGTGGTAGTAATAGCCTGTAGAAAGTCTACAGCGCCAATCAGCTTTCTGCGGCTCCAGCGGTCCACAAGGACTCCAGTAAATGGTCCTAAAAGAACTATGGGTGCAAACCCGACAAGTGCAGCCAATGAAAGATACAAGGCACTCCCCGTCTCCACAGTGATCCACCAAATTATCACAAATTGAGCAACAGAAGACCCCAACAATGAAATTAGCTGCCCAGCCCAGAAAAAGAGGAAGCTCTTGAATGTTTCTACAGTAGTTTTAATTTTCAAGGTGTTTCACTCCAGCAAGGCATCCCTTGTAAGACCCATAATGGTTGAGTGTTGTAGTTTAATCTTGTGGGAAATAGTGACCAGTTTATTGGCCACAGGTTTCCATGTCCGCGCGCGCGTGCATATGACCTAAACAATGATGGAAAGATTGACATGAAAGACATTGGCCTTGTATCAAGGGACTTTGGTGAATTTCTTTAAACTCTTCTAAAATTCTCCTTTTTGGATACAACGCCCGTATGTTAATATCTTAGCAGCCGAACTAGTTCATTTACATTGGACAAAAGCCTTACATCCAACAATAAAGAGATTCTAACAAGATGGGAGATTGATGGTCAACGAGGACAAACAGTTTATATCTGATGAAGATGAAGAACTAGAAAGAATCAAAAGAAAGAAAATGAAAGAACTAATGAGACTAGGGGAAAATAAAGTGATGAGTGATAAACCAGTTCAGATAACAGACTCAGACTTCAATGAAATTATCAGTAAACATCCAATTGTTCTGGTTGACTGTTGGGCACCATGGTGTGGTCCTTGCACTGCAATAGCACCAATAGTTGAAGAGATAGCGAGGGAATACTCTGGAAAAGTTTTCGTAGGAAAACTCAATGTGGATCAGAATCCTATGACCGCAAATAGTTTTCAAATCATGGGAATCCCTACATTGCTGATAATCAAAGAGGGAAAAGAAGTTGACAGGATCGTTGGGCTGGTGCCTAAGCAAAACATTCAAACCAGATTAGAAAAACAACTATAGTGAAAATCATGAATATTTCAGAAAGAAGAATTATAGGATCGTTACTCCTATTGCTAGGTGTTTCTCTTCTAATAGTTGCCATGCAAACTGGCCAGTTAGACAAGATCATTGAAATGCTAGAAACAGGTTTCCCAACTATAACCTAGCACACGCAAATCACGCACAACAAGTAACAGAAGAAAAAATCACTCTAAAACCCTTTCGAGAATTGTTGGCGCACTGTAGCCAAAAACTCCAAACAGAGTCTCAGCAGCAGATACGAGCATATCCAAATATTTTTTTGCGTCATAACGAGTTTCAGGTTCAAGCAGCTCAGCAGCCAAGACCCGATTGTTTCCGTTTTCACTTCTTGAATTAACGATTAAATATCGAATGTTTTGACCTGGATTCACCTCAAAGCCTGCCTTCTTCAACTGTTTTGCAGCAATGGCTTGGAGAACAACGTGGTTATAAGAGGAAGGAGATTTGGAAAGTCTCTTCCTAATCAGTAGTTCTGTATTGTCAATCTGGTTTGAAAGCAACATCTTTGCTTGGCTCTCCAAAACGTCTAAGGCAGTTGGTATCTTTGCTAAAAACTCTCTAAACACAGAAGATTTAGCCAGTTCTTCGATCATCTTCACTTGAACCTTGCAGATGAAGCTAGGTGTATCCCTGCGTCTTGCTTCAATGCCCCTCATTTTAATCGTCCCATCTTCAAATACTCCGTAATAACGATTCAAAACAGGGACACCTTCAAAAATTTTGGAGGGGAGAAAAACGATCCAACGATACTTACCTTCCATGTTTAAAGGAACATCAACAGCATTTGAAACCTTTCTGCAGAATCCCCTAACCTCCTTCGACTTGACCCCTGATTTTTTGAGCCATAAAGAGTCCACAATACCATGGATTACTTTGAAACCACTCTCTTCAGCCATTCTTGCAGTCTGCAACAGTGTATTCCGAGCCAAAGCACAGACTGCAATGTGCGCATCAACCCTGCCAAAACGAGAATTCCGGTAGCCTAAATAACCAAAGCAAGTAACTAGAATCCACTTCAAAGCAGTCTGCCGCAAATCAAAAACATGTTTTTTTAAGCTACCTCCTACTTTTTTCATGGATTGCTTGTATGCAAGGCGCTTCTTCAACAAAATATCCAAAGTCATAGGAACAATCCCTCTCCGTTTCTCACAAATATTATAATCAAGCTCAGGAACGCGAAACTTCGACTCCGAACAACACCCACAGAGAACAGTTTCACCAGAAACATTGTATTTCCACATCAACATTGGAAACATGGAAGTGAAATCCACTTCCACAACGTCTGTAAAAAACCCAAGCTTGGGCTCAAAAATGAAGCCACCACGATCAGCAACCAGCAAGTCCCAGCCTGATTTAAATGACTCAGCCTCTTGCTTATTCCATGGAATTAATATATCGTTTCTCCAAGCCACATAAAGTTGTAAAGAGGACATTATAGTTCCTATTGAAGCCCTAGCAGACTTGTGAAGTGGAACTCTACATATTCGCGAAACCTCAATCAAACCATCTAAACCACATGAAGAATAGATGAACGTGTTGTCCACGTCAATATGAATCCGCCCATGAAGCCTCCTGGTAGGGGCTGTATGGTAAACTCTTCCATAAGAGAAGAAGGTCTTTCCTCGCCTCCTATCAATCCTCAAAGGAATCCCTTCTCGACCCAAAACAAAATGGTTTAAGACACCATTCGCAGAAGCCCGGTAAGATAAATAAGGAAGTATAAAGGAGTCTCCCCCTTTTGTGAAAACTAGATCTGGATCAACTTCATTAAGAATACATGTAAGATCCAAGATCTTGTCCGCTTCATCCCCTCTATCGATTACTATCTTCTCTTTCCCAAATTGTAGAGAGATCAGATCTATTTCATCTGTGAAATTTCGAGCCACCGTTTTCTTTCTAACACCAACATCAAGCCACATTGAAAGGAAAGATGGAACAACGTAATCAAGGTCCTCTACAGAGTCAAGAACGTCATAGCAGATGCCTTTCCCATTGTCAATTGCAACAACCCGAGCTAAAGGAAAGACGTTTTTTTCATACAAGTAAGCCTGAGAAATGGGAACATCAACGTTATGGACACGGAACCTCTTATATCCACCGTAGCCAATTATTTCCCTAGCAAAAGATGAAATGTCCTGATTACCATTCAATGTGATCTCCAAAACTGGCTTCTTCGCAGAGCTCATGAAATCTGCACACTTGGTAGCTAGATGAAAAGAGAGGTCACCATCATCCTCAAGTTTTTTAGTTAGATTACTGAGATCAGAAGTTTTTCCTGAAACGTAAATTCTACGAGAAAACTTGTCGACGAGTTTCACTCGTTCTCCATTATCAGTAATAAACCAAACTGCCATTTCATTAAAACCAGAAGAGTGAACGTCAAACAACCACCCCCTAATTGATTTGAGCCTGACGAAGCAGTCTCTCCAACTGCCCAAGTTTTTCAGCAATCTTCAAAATCTCCTTCTGTTGACCCAGTAGAATCGACATAAACATTGCCTCAATTAGGATAGGTCTAGTTGCCATGCCTCCAGCTGAAGCATAGATCCTGCAGATTTTCATCATTTCATCGAATGCAAAAAGGTCTTCGCTTCGTAAAGTCTTACGAAATCCACTCCAAAGTTTGATCTCTTTCTCTAACGCTCGTCGGTATGAGGATACTGTTCTTCCCAAAACCTACCCATCCACAAAAGATGAAAAAGAGACATGATTATCCGTTGTGAAGTCCATTATGGATTGGTCAATGCAATGGTGTTCTTCCAGAGCGAAACTCAGAGATTGCCCCTTTTCCTGAAGCTTGATCAAAACATTTAATCTACCAAAAAGAATAGCTTCAAAAAACAAGCTTCGCTCACAAATCTTTCTTGGAAAATAATTTGCCATAATTATTAACTCTCTTCTCGATGTAATGGATGAGAGCTTTGCACATACTTTCATGAATAGAAGAGTTGCTTCCATTGTGGGAATGTCTTCATCAAGAAATAGGGAAGTGATATCTGAGATGACCAGAAGTTTAGATCTTTTTCGTCTTAGAAAATGTTCCAGTTTTTCTAGAATTAAAAATGAAAATTGGTATGCCGTGAATGCTCGCGAAACAAAGATGTTCTTCATAACAGATTTAGCGTCAAGGTCATAACTCTGTGCAATCTTTGCTATCAGATAGGGGTTAAATCGGTTGCCACCATCAATCAAAACGACAGATGAGCCTAGACCGTCTTCGTTTGTTGGAAGTTGACTAAGGATTGCCAGTGAAGAGGTCATGAATGAAATGGCATCACCATGCAACACTACAAAGTCACCTAGTTCGAAAAACGAAAAAACATCGCTCGATTGTAGTGCATGTGCTAAAGATTGGTAGGATACTTTCATGATTAGCGAAGAGTTGGTTAAACCAGATAAACTCTGATTAAAACAGCATTGTTTTGTACCAAGGGAGTTTACTTAAAATGAAGAAGGCTCTAGTTCTTCGTTTTCTCATGCATCTTTTCCAGAGTCCAGCGCATCGCTGACTTGAGTTCCATAATACGATTATCATCAAGGTTTTCGATAGATAATTCTCGAAGCACATTACTCTCTTGGATGATGTTGTATGATAAGATTAGTCCAGATTCAAGTGTTCCAGCTTCAGCTTCTTCCTCATCCTTTTCCTGCATCTTATTTAGAACTCTATCCACCAAAAATTGGTTGAACGGGGGAGTTTCGATGTTGAACTCTTTGTCCTTTGCTGGTACAATTCGCATGGAATCCTTCTGTAAATGAATATCTGCTAGGTGTTCACCGTCAACAGTTTCCAATGGTATAACTTCTTCCGGTAACTGGGGGGCAGTGGTTTTTTTTGTTTCAGAAGGTTTCGGTGGTGAGGTTGTTTTTGTGATTTCTGCACGTTTGAAACCTTTCTCTAGTAATATGGATTCAACTGCGTCAAGCATAATTTGGCTTTCTTCAAGTTCAGATTCGAGCTCTTTGATTTTACTCTCGAGTCTATTCCTTAACAACATGATTTTTCTAAACTTTTCTGGTTCTTCAGGCATCGAGTCCACTCTATTATCTAGGAAGCTTCCTCCTTATCAAATCTTTGACGAACCCTGCACTGGTCGTGCGTTGGAAATTAGACGATGTTTTTAATCGTATTTTCTTCTGAAAAGACTTCTTTTTTAATAGGTTTTAGGATGGTTTTCATCTCTTCCTTGAGAAAATCTTCAAATTTTTTGAAGACCAGACTTTTCGTGTAATTCAGTTTATAACATTGTTTAGCTTCATTGATCACTGATCCAAGATTATAAAGCGCAATTCTATTGCGAAAGTCATGGTTTTCAAGGACTGTCGTCACAACTGTATCTGGCAGCATTTGGAAGAAGAGCCAAGCAATATAAGAGGCTTCGATGACATTATAGGATAGTTCATTCTCACGAATAACGTATTTCCGGTTTGTAACAATGCGATTGAAGGATGAGGGACGAATATTTTTAGTCCAGATGAATAGGTGGTATCCATCATCAGCTTTAACCCAATCTTCTTTCCTAAAAGTTGTCCATCCATAAGATTCACAATGAGCCTTGAAGCCCTCTAGTATTTCCCGAATGTTAAGCATCTTTACCCTCCGGTTTGTAGAAATCTTCTAGAACAATACTCCATTATGTAACTGAAAATTTAAGCTTATTTGCCGTTTTTCCGGCAATATTATAGTTCGTATACGTTTTATTCTAAAATCTGTATGATTTTTACGAGTATTTCTACGATTTTCCGGGATTTTTCTTTAATTAGAAGCAAAACCAATGACGCGACAGCAAAGATAATAGGGCACTAAAAAACATACATTGTGTAATAATGGAACGGAGAAGGCCTTGAAATTTAAAGGTCATAGTATAACTTTAGACGATGTAGACTTTAGAATTCTAGAAGCTTTACAGAATGATGCAAGGCAGACCTACACTGCTATTGGAAAAAACATAGGAATTGCTCATTCAACAGTTTATGATCGAGTAAAAAGAATGGAACAACATGGCGTAATTAGCAAATATACAGTCGTAATAGATAGCCAAAAGGCTGGAACCAAGAACATCACTGCTATCATGACAATCTTTCCAGATCCAAAGGAGAGTGAAAAAGTAGCAGTAGAATTATGTAAAGCTCCACAGATATTGGAAGTATACACTTCACTATCTGAAGAGTTAGTGATAATAGCAAAAGTCGTGTCAGAGGATCAAGAAAGCCTGCATGAATTCATTGCTGGTTCGGTTGCCCCTTTACCTGGAGTTTTAAGAATCCGAACAGCCATATTCACAAAGAAATTCAAGGACGCTCAGTGTCCAATAACTAACAACGATATGAGATATGGATCTTATGAAGCACGAAGAAAAATAGAAGACCCGGGAGAAGAAAGATTTTGAACGAAAATAATGTCTCACGGATTCTGAGAATTGTACCAAGAGAGAAAGCATTCTACTTTTTCAGCTCAATTGGTAACTATACAGGTATAAGTGCTTCATCATTGCTAGAATTCATTGAGATGATAGAGCAAGTGGATGTTAAATCAGTTAGATTCCACTTTCTACGTAAAGATTTCGAAAAATGGGTGGAAGAGGTCTTGGAAGATGATGTTTTAGCAAAGAAAATTAAAACTTTAAGAAATTCCTTCCTAGAAGAAGATGTTTTGAAACAAAGATTACAAAGCACCCTTACCGAAAGATATTCAGAGTTGAGAGAATCAGTATAGTTTTTTTAGTACACGAACGTCCATAATTCATACGGCATCTCCTTTATAAAGCAGAATTATCTATGTTGTACGTTACATAGATATTCTCGAAATAAAAGGAGAATGTGACTCGTGAAAAGCAGCTCGTTGACTTTTATGATCTTCATCTTTCTAATCACTATGCTTTCTACACCTTTAACCAAAGCACAAAGTGCTTTCGAACCAATTGGCCATGCGTACATATACGATATTGGAAGCGATGGAAATGTTAGGTGTACATGGGAGACCACAATAATTCCTCTGCAACC